>JBJXDT010000075.1:0-15569 GCA_046153505.1 Methylophilaceae bacterium
AGTTTGTTTGCTTAGCTTTTCACCATTGGCGTTTAGTGCTATTGGCACATGCGCATAAGCGGGTGTAGAAAAATTGAGTAGTTGTTGCAAATAAATTTGCCGTGGTGTGGAATCGAGCAAATCTGAGCCGCGTACGATATGTGTTACGCCTTGATAAAAATCATCCACTACCACAGCAAGCTGGTAAGCAAACAATCTATCGGCGCGCTTAAGCACAAAATCGCCGATTTCTGTTGCCAAATTTTGATTGATGTGACCTTGAATTTTGTCTTTAAATCTAAACATTTGATTGGGAGTGACTGCTCTGAGAGCCGCATGAATATTAGGTCTTGGAGTATGCGTTAAGCAGGTTTTAGGATAGACTTTACCTTCTAAACCACTCGTCAGCGCTGAATCTGCAATTTCTTTACGGCTACAAGTGCATTGATAAACTAAGTTTTTTTGTTGCAGAACATTGAGCGCTTCTTGGTATGCATCGGTGCGATTGCTTTGATAAATCACTTCGCCATCCCAGGCAAAACCAAAGGCTTCCAATGTACATAAAATATCAGCAGCAGCTCCTTTTACTTCGCGTGGTTTGTCTAAATCCTCCATGCGTAATAGCCATTTGCCTTTATTTACTTTGGCTTCCAAAAAGCTGGCTAAAGCTGCAACTAGCGAACCAAAGTGCAACGGTCCAGTGGGAGATGGTGCGAAACGTCCAATATACTGATTGCTGCTGCTCATTAGTGAACTGATTGTAAATACGGTGGAATATGCCAGTTTTGCAATTGCGTACCCAGTAGTTGTAGGTTACATTCCAGTCGGCTTACGCCATCTGCACTGACCTCAAATGTATAAAAGCGCACAAGTTGCGCATGACCACGGCTATCGCGGCCTAACCAGATTTTGTTGCAGGCGACAGTTTCATCGAGCAGTTGGAGTTGGCACCGCTGCGCAAGCTCACGCCCAATTTTGGTTGCAATCTCACGTTTGGCGATAGAATCTTGCCAAATCCAACCTATTAACAACAGAATAACAAGCAAAAAAGTTTCGAGCATAATTTTTTATTGTTTAACTTTAGATGTATACACTATAATAAGTTGGGTGAAATATGATAGTTTTCAATAGATTATGCAGTAAAATTTATAAAATTAATTAAGTGGCTATTTAGTGACTATTCAAGAGCGTGAACAGCAAGCATTAGAAGTCTATATCAAACTGCTGACTAGAAAAGGGTTTGGTCCGGAAACTTTTGTACAACGTATCAATTTTTTAAACAGATTGATGCCTTTGCTTGCAGATAAAACACCCGTGGGCGGTGAATACCGTTTGGTGCTAGAAGCCCTTATGGATAAGGTTACTGAGGCAGACTGGCCAGAAAGCTTGATCATTGCACGCGAGTATTATCCGTTTTGGATAAATGATTTAAAAGCTGTCGCGAATTTAAGTAAAAGTGTAACAAAGGATGCTCTGCCAATTGAATGGAAACCAACAGAGGTGGCATTAATGACACTTTGGTATGCTGCAGATGAAGAGAAATTTGGTACAGCGGACAGTTGGGCACTTAAAGCTTACACAAAAGCATTGCGAAACGAAAATGCTGAACAGACTTTGATTGATACGCGGCTTAAGCTTTCGAAGATTCTTCTAATGCGCTTAAAAGACGCACCTGACCGGAATAACAAGGCTTACCGCACCGTAGTAGATGCAACATTGCCGTTATTCGAAGTTAAAAAAAATCGGCGTTTATTTTTGGTGGTGGTGCGCGAATTTTTCCATTTCTGGGCGGGAAACCCAGAAGCAGAGAAATATATCCTCAATAACAACACGGTGAGCATGCTTTAATTTGGTGCAATGCACTTTCAATAGCACTTAAATGGTGCATAATTTTCCACTTCAATTTTACTTAGTCCTTTCAAATCAGCCACTTAATTTTTGGCGTATTTTTTGCTGGTCAATTTGCGATTTTCATAAAATATAAAATAGTTTTTAGGGGGAGAGCATGGAACACTTAGTTTCTGCAAGTGATGTGTTATTTGTATTGCTGGGCGCGATTATGATTCTGGCAATGCATGGTGGTTTTGCATTTTTGGAGTTGGGCACTGTTCGAAACAAAAATCAAGTGAATGCCTTGGTTAAAATATTGGTAGATTTTTGTATGTCTACTATCGCTTACTTTTTCATTGGTTACAGTATCGCGTATGGCGTTAGTTTTTATAGTGGCGCTGACGTGCTGGCCGCTAAAAATGGTTATGAATTAGTTAAGTTCTTCTTTTTGTTAACATTTGCAGCAGCAATTCCAGCGATTGTGTCTGGTGGCATTGCAGAGCGTGCGAAATTTAACCCGCAGTTGGCAGCTACTTTTGCGTTAGTTGCTTTTGTGTATCCATTTTTTGAAGGTATTGCGTGGAATAAGCATTACGGCGTTCAAGATTGGCTAGTCAGTCAGTTTGGTTTTGCTTTTCATGATTTCGCAGGATCCGTCGTTGTGCACGCGATGGGCGGTTGGATTGGCCTGGCAGCGGTGATTTTGCTAGGCGCGCGCAATGGCCGTTACAGCAAGGATGGACATTTGCACGCCTACCCGCCGTCAAATATTCCATTCCTAGCTTTGGGCGCATGGATACTAACAGTAGGCTGGTTCGGCTTTAATGTGATGTCAGCGCAAAGCATTCAAGGAATTTCTGGCCTAGTGGCTGTGAATTCGCTAATGGCAATGGTTGGTGGCACCTTAGCTGCGCTCGTGATGGGCAAAAACGACCCTGGATTTGTACACAATGGACCACTGGCAGGTTTGGTTGCAGTTTGTGCGGGTTCTGATGTGATGCACCCACTTGGTGCACTTGCCACTGGAGTGGTAGCAGGTGTTTTGTTTGTATGGGCATTCACCATGACGCAAAACCGTTTAAAAATTGATGACGTATTAGGTGTTTGGCCATTGCATGGCTTATGTGGTGCATGGGGTGGATTAGCAGCAGGAATTTTTGGCGCAAAAGCGCTAGGCGGAATGGGTGGTGTTAGTTTTGCCTCCCAACTTGCAGGAACGCTACTTGGTATTGCAATTGCGCTTGCTGGGGGTTTTGTTGTCTATGGTTTGCTCAAGCAATTTATTGGGATTCGTTTAGATACTGAAGATGAGTTTAACGGTGCAGATTTAAGTATTCATAAAATTGGTTCCACGCCTGGTGGTGAGGCATAAGCAATTGTTATGACAGTAAAAGGCGCAATTTGCGCCTTTTTTATTTCATATAATTTACCTAGAAAAGCTCTACTTCACCTGTATTTTCGTTGTGCACCAGCAAACCCTTGCTAATCAACTCTTCGTGTTGGCATACTTGGTTTCTACCATTATTTTTAGCGTGATATAGTGCTGTATCCGCGCGGTCAATCAGTTTTGTTGAAAGGTCAAATTCATCAATTTTAGTAAAGCCGCAACTTACATTCACTTTGCCCACTTGCGGAAAGTTGTAATTTTCAATATTTTTTCTAAACCGATTCAAAACTAAAGCCATTGCTTCGTCAGAAGGGCAGTGGAAAAGACCTACGAACTCTTCACCACCGAATCTGAACAATAGGTCATTATCTCTAAAAGTACTCATCATAACTTGTGAAAACAAAAGCAGTACTTCGTCACCAATCAAGTGGCCATATGTATCATTAACGCGTTTGAAATGATCGATGTCAAAAATTGCCAGATAAGCTGAATCTTGATTACTAACGTTGCTTTTGGCGTGAATATTTTTCGAATTACTAATAATGCCGCTAATTTTTTGATCGAAAGTTTTTCTATTGAGCATGCCAGTGAGAGTGTCGCGCTCATTTTCATTCATTAAACTCACAAAATTATTATAAATTTTAAGAATCATAATAGTAAGCAGATGATCGTATGATTCCTTTTCCGCTTCTACTTTAATGACGCCTATAGTCCGATTTTTTGAGCTTATCAAAGGGAATAAAATGATGTCTTTTTCATCCCGCTTAGCGAATATGGTGTTACCGCTCATTAGACATTCTTTCAGAGCAAATAAAAGTCCATCAGGAATTTTATCCGCCTGCTCAATCTTGTCATTCAATCGGTTGGAACGATTTGCTGTTTCAATTTTATCTGCATGATATAACTGCATGGTTTCAGGGGCGGCCAGCTTAAACAGAGTCTGCGCTAGCGCCAATTCCAGTCCATTAGACTCCCTCTCGCTAGTGAGCGAGATAATTCCTTCTAAAATGGCGTGGATTTTATCTTGTGGCATTGTTAAAGTTTTAGCATAGTCTCTCGCAGTATTATCCTTATTTAAGATAAATCCAAATTGAGAATTAACACTACTATATTTACTTAGTTTTATGTTTTGCCCATATATGCTTGTTACGCACCATGGTAAAATTAGCTGATGCAAAAATTTCACGTCATCATTCCTGCAGCTGGGGTTGGTAATCGCATGGCAAATGTATTGCCGAAGCAGTATTTGCAGCTTGATGGTAAGCCGATGATTTCACATGTGATTCAGGTTTTTTTTAATAATCCGCGTATTGTCAGTATCCATTTGGCGTTAAGCCCACTAGATGATTTTTGGCGCACTTTGACGCTTAATCCAGAGAGTAAATTGCATCTCCATTACACTGGGGGCGAAAGTCGATCTGACACAGTGTTGAATACATTGCAGGCTGTAGATGTAGAGGATCAAGATTGGATTTTGGTGCACGATGCTGCTAGGCCTGGATTAAGTGCTACTTTGCTTGAACATTTACTAGATTCGCTGGAAAACGATGAAGTAGGTGGCTTATTGGCGATGCCCGTGGCAGATACGCTGAAAAAATCGGACGAAAAAAATCGCGTGGAAACTACTGTTTCGCGCCAAAGTTTGTGGCAAGCGCAAACGCCGCAAATGTTTCGTTATGCCACTCTCAAAAAAGCGCTAAGTGAGTTTGATGGTAGCGCTACTGATGAGGCGGAAGCCATTGAGGCACTGGGATTGCTGCCTAAGTTAGTGCAGGGCGAGTTGAGTAATTTGAAGGTAACATACCCGCAGGATTTGGCAGTTTTGGAAGCGCTTTTTGAGAAAAATATTGTCAAACAAAAGGAGCAAGCATAATGCGTATTGGGCATGGCTTCGACGTGCACGCCCTAGTTGCAGGTCGCAAATGCATTATTGGTGGTGTGGAAATCGCGCATGAAAAAGGCTTAGATGGCCATTCAGACGCTGATGTTTTGTTGCATGCGATTTCTGATGCCTTGCTGGGTGCTGCGGCTTTTGGCGATATTGGTAAACATTTCCCACCATCGGATGCTGCTTATAAAAATGCCGATTCGCGTGATTTATTGCGCCGCGTGGTGGCATTACTTAAAGCCAAAAATTTCAGCGTGAATAATATTGATGCCACCGTGATTTGCGAGGCACCCAAGCTTGCTTCGCATACAGCGCAAATGTGCGCCAATATTGCCGCAGATTGCAATATCGAAGTGAGCCAAGTTAATATTAAAGCCACCACTACTGAAAAGCTTGGCTTCACAGGTCGTGGCGAAGGCATCGCTGCTGAAGCCGTCTGCACCATTAAGCTGCTGTAGCCAAAATTAAAATCCACTATGTTTAAATGGTTCGAAAACCTCGTTAATCCCTTCCCGCAGCATGAGGTACATAAGCCACCAAAACGTTTTTGGGCGTTTGCTTGGGCGTGCACAAAGGGTATGCGCCCCTATGTCCTAGGTATGATGTTGTTTACCGGAATGATTGGTGCATTCGAAGGCTTTTTGTTTGCGCTGATAGGCCGCGTGGTTGATAAGCTTAGCCATGTTTCACCTCTTACCATGTGGGCACAAAATAGCTCGGAGCTGATTTGGCTGGGCGTTATTTTGATTGGTAGTACTTTCCTAATTGGCGCACAAACGCTGCTTAAGCACCAAAGTTTGGCTGGCAATTTCCCTATGCGCTTACGTTGGGATTTTCACCGCTTGATGTTACAACAAAGCATGAGTTTTTACCAAGATGAATTCGCAGGTCGCGTTTCGGCTAAAGTGATGCAAACCGCACTGGCTATGCGCGACATGTGGTTTATTCTGACTGATATTTTGGTGTATGTGGTGACCTATCTTGGCACTATGGTCTTAGTGGCTGGAAGCTTTCACCCATGGTTGATGGTGCCTTTAGTCTCGTGGTTGGTGCTTTACGGCAGCAGTATGTTTTACTTTGTGCCGCAGCTCAGCAAGCTCTCACGCATGCAGGCCGATGCGCGAAGCATGATGACTGGGCGTATTACAGATGCATATACCAACATCAGCACGGTTAAGCTTTTTTCTCACGCCGGCCGCGAGGCGGGCTATGCGCAAGGCGCCATGCATGAGTTTTTAGGCACGGTGCACAACCAAATGCGTTTGGTAAGTATTATCGAAACGCTTAATCACCTTTTGAATATGCTGCTGATTGTGAGCGGCGGCGGTGTCGCGTTGTGGTTGTGGAGTAAAGGGGAGGTTGGCGCAGGTGGTGTGGCAGCATTTACCGCCATGAGTCTGCGTTTAAACGGTATTTCTCATTGGGTGATGTGGGAGATGACCTCACTCTACGAGCAAATAGGCACTGTGCAAGATGGTATGAATACACTTGCAGAGCCACACAGCATCCTCGATGTGCCGCAAGCAAAACCATTAAGCGTGACACAAGGGCTGGTGGATTTTTCGCAGGTAGAATTTGCCTATGCCAATCAAAAAAACCTGTTACAACAGTTTGAGATGCACATTGCGGCGGGTGAAAAAGTGGGTTTAGTAGGGCGTTCTGGCGCGGGAAAATCAACGATTGTTAACTTGCTGCTGCGCTTTTATGACATTCAAGATGGCGAAATTTTGATTGATAAGCAAAACATAAAATCAGTCACACAAAATAGTTTGCGCGCTCATATCGGCATGGTCACGCAAGATACCTCTTTGTTGCACCGTAGCGTGCGCGACAATATTCTGTATGGTCGCCCAGATGCAACAGAAGAGGAGATGATAGCCGCCGCAAAACGTGCCGAAGCGCATGACTTCATTATAAATCTGCGTGACGCCAAAGGCCGTGTTGGCTATGACGCGCATGTGGGCGAGCGCGGCGTTAAGCTCTCTGGCGGGCAACGCCAGCGTATTGCCATAGCGCGTGTGATGCTTAAAGATGCACCAATTTTACTTTTAGACGAGGCTACAAGCGCGCTGGATAGTGAAGTAGAAGCAGTGATACAGGAGAGTTTGTATGATCTGATGCAAGGCAAAACGGTCGTGGCGATTGCACATCGTTTATCTACCATTGCCGCCATGGATAGGTTGATTGTGCTTGATCAGGGTAAAATTGTGGAAGAAGGTACACATAAACAGTTGCTTAAGCAAAAAGGCTTGTATGCGAGCCTATGGGCGCGTCAAAGTGGCGGCTTTTTGGCTGAAGATTAGGAGAAAGTTATGAGTGAAATCGAATCAAAACCACCTTTTCCACCGTTTACCCGCGAAACGGCTATTCAAAAAGTGCGCATGGCGGAAGATGGCTGGAACAGCCGCGACCCGCAACGCGTTTCAATGGTGTATACGGTTGACTCACAATGGCGTAACCGTGCGGAGTTTCCCAAAGGACGCGTGCAGATTGTGGAATTTCTAACGCGTAAATGGGCGAAAGAACTGGATTACCGTTTAATTAAAGAGCTATGGGCGTTTGATGCCAACCGCATCGCGGTGCGCTTTGCGTATGAGTGGCATGACGATGCGGGTAATTGGTTTAGAAGTTACGGTAACGAAAATTGGCAATTTACGCCGCAAGGCTTAATGGAACTGCGCTATGCCAGCATTAACGATTTGCCGATTAAAGAGAGTGAACGTAAATTCCATTGGCCGCTAGGCCGCAGACCAGATGACCATGAGAGTTTGAGTGAGTTGGGGTTGTAATTACAGAGCTGTCATTCCCGCAAAGGTGGGAATCCAGTTTAGAAAGAAGAGTATTAAAAATTCTTGCGGCCACAGAAAGCGAGTACGCCCTAGCATGCTATTCCGACCTTGTAAGAGCTAAGGTAATTGCTTGGATAATTTCCATGTAAGGGGGGCTCTTGTCCAGAGTAGCCAGCTACCGAAACAATTTTCCCGTCATCACTCAAAGCATTCCCATAGGGATAAAATTCACCATATTTTTGGAGCATCTGCTATGCAAAAGGAATTGAAGCGTTTAAAAGGGTGTTGCAGTCAGATTCTGGCGTGGTCACGTAATTAGCTCGAGCGACGACCGAATACAACAGCACTAGTGCAAATAGTAGTTTTTTCATAGAGTGCAGAATAATGAATATTCGCCATATGGACAAACTATTTTTTTAAGCCTTCAACAACACAATCACCGCACCGCTACCGCCATCTTCTGGCTTGGCTTGGGCATAGGCAATGACTTCATCGCGTTGCATCAACCAGCTGCGCAGCTTGTGTTTAAGCACGGGTTCGCGGTTGCGTGAGCCTAGGCCTTTGCCATGCACAATACGCACACAACGAATATTGCGTTTTTTGCAGGAGTTTAAAAAATCCGCCACGTATAGGCGCGCTTCATCCGAGACCAAACCATGCAAATCAATCTGTGCTTGCACCACCCAAAAGCCGCGGCGTAGCTTGCTTAAAATATTGGGGGTTTGGTCCTCGCGCAGGTAAAGCAGCTCTTCGCCGCTTTCTACCTCAAACGCAGGAATATAATTATCACTAAGCGAATCGGCTAGCGCTTGCTGCTCATCAAGCAAAAATTGCTTGGGGATAGGTTTAGGCTTTTTTGGCGCGGTTTGCACGCGCGACTCGGCCTCTAACGGCCGTGCGCCTTTAACTGCCTGTTTGAACAGGTTGAGTTCATCATTCGTGTCATCAAGCTTGTCCACGGCATCGTTTGCATCTATTTTAAGCTAGTTAAATAGCGCTCTGCATCGAGTGCTGCCATACAGCCTGTGCCAGCACTGGTAACCGCTTGGCGGTATATATGGTCTTGCACATCGCCCGCCGCAAATACGCCAGGCACGCTAGTGGCTGTGGCATTACCCACGCGGCCTGCTTGAGTAACAATATAGCCACCTTCCATCTCGAGCTGACCCGCAAAAATATCAGTATTAGGTTTGTGACCAATCGCAATAAACACACCTTTGAGTGGAATATCCTTAGTGCTACCATCTTGCGTGTTTTTAATGCGCATACCAGTCACGCCGCTGTTGTCGCCAAGCACTTCATCCAAGGTGTGGAAAAGTTGTAGCTCGATTTTACCTTCCGCCACGCGCGCCATGAGTTTATCAACCAAAATCGCTTCGGCTTTAAATTTGTCACGACGGTGAACAAGCGTGACTTTGCTTGCAATATTAGCCAAGTATAGCGCTTCTTCCACCGCGGTATTACCGCCACCGATGACTGCAACTTCCTGGTTTTTATAGAAAAATCCATCGCAAGTGGCACATGCGGAAACGCCTTTACCGCTAAATGCTTCTTCACTTGGTAAGCCCAAATATTGCGCAGAAGCACCAGTGGCGATAATCAGCGCATCACAAGTATATTCACCACTGTCGCCTTCTAGTCGAATTGGTTTTTCGTTTAAGTGCGTCGTGTGAATATGATCAAAAATCATTTCGGTGTTAAAGCGCTCAGCGTGTTTTTGAAAACGCTCCATCAACTCAGGCCCTTGCACACCCTCGTTATCGGCAGGCCAGTTATCTACCTCCGTAGTGGTCATGAGCTGACCGCCCTGTGCGATACCAGTAATTAAAACAGGTTTAAGGTTTGCGCGCGCTGCGTAAACTGCCGCAGAATAACCTGCTGGGCCAGAACCAAGAATGAGTAAGTGGGCGTGTTTGGATGACATTTGGCGCTTTCTGAAGTTAATTTCAATAATATGGGTATGGGGCTAATTTGTTCGATTTCAAGCGCATTTGATGGCTAAAAACCTACTTTGATAATGATTATTGATATTTTAGTTTTTACAGGTACTTTGTGCAATTTGAATTTGCTATAATCCCTTGAAATAATCAAAATAGTGCGGTTTGCCTAAGGTTAAAGATAAGGTAAAGAATAGTTTGTTTTTTAATAAAAAATCTGCGGCCGTCAATAGCCGAGTAGAAGCCCCCGTTAGTGCGAAGCAATTGCAGCACGCTCACCTTGTGCGCGAGGCATGGTGGTTGGTGCTTGTGCTAGTCGGTTTGTATCTAGCAGTTATTCTCTTCACTTATTACAACCAAGACCCATCATGGACACATGTGGCTAGCAATGGTGCCGCAATTCATAATGCTGGTGGCGCTGTTGGCGCTTGGGTTTCCGATATGCTGTTGTATCTATTTGGTTTTTCTGCATGGTGGTGTGTGGTTCTTGCATTTTATAGCATGTGGCTGGTGTATAAGCGCTTAGAACTTACGATTAGCGAGCGGCCATTTCTAATTTTTAATCTTTTTGGTTTTGCGATATTGCTTATTGCATCTAGCGCGCTAGAAGCAGGGCATTTGTTGAGTTTGCCTGCCACATTGCCTAATAATCCTGGCGGTATGTTGGGCGGCGCGGTGGATGAAATTTTGCGTGATTTATTTGGATTCGCTGGCTCTACAATGGTGCTGTTACTTATGTTTGCAGTGGGTTTTAGCTTATTCACGGGTTGGTCGTGGATCATGATTACGGAAAAGCTCGGCACAGGTGTAATTGCAGTCTATCGATTAGCATGGAACAAATACCATGATTGGCAAGACCGCAAAGCAGGTAAAGTGGTAGAACAAGAACGCACAGAATTTGTTGATCAGGAGCGCAAACGACTTGAAGACCGTGCGCCTCTTGAAATCAAAGCAGCACAAAAAGAAATTGCTAAAAGTGACCGCGTTCTTAAAGAAAAGCAGGCCACTTTGTTTGCTTCAGACCCAGACTCTACGTTGCCACCCTTGCATTTGTTGGATGAGCCGAAAAATGAGGTGGATTTACCGTCTGTCGAAACCTTGGATTTTACTTCTCGCTTAATTGAGCGAAAACTATCTGATTTTGGTATTGAGGTGAAAGTGTTATCTGCACAGCCAGGGCCAGTAATTACACGCTTTGAGTTTGAGCCAGCGGCTGGCGTCAAAGGCAGTCAAATAACCAACTTAGCGCGCGATTTGGCGCGTGCGCTGTCTGTTGTGAGTATTCGCGTGGTCGAGACTATTCCTGGTAAAACCTGCATGGGTCTAGAAATCCCAAATCTAAAACGTCAAATTGTCTATCTGTCAGAGATTATGAGCAGTCAAGTCTATGCGGATATGCATTCACCAATTGCCATTGCCATGGGTAAAGACATTGCGGGTCTTCCCGTGGTGGCGGATTTGGCAAAAATGCCACACGTGTTGGTTGCAGGCACGACAGGTTCGGGTAAGTCCGTTGCGATTAATGCTTTGATTTTGAGTTTGCTTTATAAATCCGAAGCTAGCAAAGTCCGCATGATTCTCATTGACCCGAAAATGCTCGAACTCTCTGTGTATGAAGGCATTCCGCATTTGTTAGCGCCTGTGGTAACCGATATGCGCCAAGCTGCCAACGCGTTAAATTGGTGTGTAGCGGAGATGGAGCGCCGTTACAAATTAATGTCGATGCTGGGCGTTCGTAATTTAGCGGGATACAACCAAAAAATTAAAGAAGCTGAAAAAAATGATGAGAAAATTCCACATCCATTCAGTTTAACGCCAGACGCACCAGAGCCCTTGGAAGAAATGCCACTGATAGTTGTCGTTATTGACGAACTTGCTGACTTAATGATGGTGGTTGGTAAAAAAGTGGAGGAGCTCATTGCGCGACTCGCGCAAAAAGCACGTGCATCAGGCATTCACTTGGTATTGGCTACACAACGTCCATCAGTGGATGTGATTACAGGCCTTATTAAAGCTAATATCCCTACTAGAGTAGCGTTTCAAGTCTCTAGTAAAATTGATTCGCGTACCATATTAGACCAAATGGGTGCTGAAGCGTTATTAGGGCAGGGTGACATGTTGTATATGCCACCAGGAACGGGTTACCCGCAGCGCATTCACGGCGCATTTGTAAGTGACCATGAGGTGCATCAAGTGGTTAATTATCTCAAAGCAATGGGTGAGCCAAATTACATAGAAGGCATTTTAACAGGTGAAACTGAGGGTGAAGATGGCGAAATGGCCAGTTATAGCGACGGCGGAGGTGAGAAAGACGAACTGTATGACGAAGCGGTGGCGATTGTGCTAAAAAGTCGAAGAGCCTCGATTTCTGGCGTGCAGCGCCAGCTACGTATTGGATACAATCGGGCTGCAAGGCTTATCGAGGACATGGAACGTGCAGGTTTGGTTTCTGCTATGCAAAGCAATGGCAACCGTGAAGTGTTAGTGAAAGCAGGTAGTACAGGTGATCAGTAAATTATTGTTTATATTGTGCTTTGTTGCAGGCTCAGCTTTTGCAGATGGTGTGGCTAGCTTGCGGGAATTTTATAAAAGTACAGATGCCATGCGTGCCAAGTTTCACCAAGTTGTGAATGACAACAAAGGACGTAAACTGCAAGAGGTAGAAGGTACTATGCAGTTGCAACGTCCAAACAAATTTCGCTGGGACTACAACAAGCCCTATGAGCAACAAATTGTCAGCGATGGTAAGCAAGTGTTTTTGTATGACACCGATTTGCAACAAGTGACCATGCGTGATTTAAGTAAAACTATTGGATCCAGTCCAGCAGCAATGCTGGCGGGTGGAGATGCTGTTGAAAAGAGTTTTGCACTTAAAAATGCTACACGTAAAGATGGTCTAACATGGGTATTGGCTTTGCCAAAAGACAAAGACAGCGGCTTTGACCGCGTTTTGCTTGGGTTTAAAGCAGAGAAACTGCGCAAAATGGAGATGTATGACAGTTTTAACCATGTTACTTTGATAACGTTTGACGATGTAGAGCGAAATCCAACTTTAGATGCTACGACCTTTTTATTCACGCCACCAAAGGGTGTGGATGTGGTTGGCGAATAGTGACGCAATCAATACTCAATTGACTTGATAATGACTGACATGTCACGCAATCTCAAAAGTAAGTTACTTCCTCTAATCTCCTCAATTTTTCTGCTTTCAGCCAGTTCTTCTTTCGCTCAAGAAGATGCTGTGTTGATTGAAGCAGACCATTTTATTCGCCAAGGTAACTTTGCAGCCGCTTATAAATTGCTAGAACCACTCGAATATGTCCGTGCTGGCGAAACTAATTTTGATTATTTATTTGGTATTTCTGCGGTAGAAAGCGGCAATGCTACGCGTGGTGTGTTTGCGCTAGAGCGTGTTCTGGCGCAAGATCCGAATAATACTGATGCGCGTGCCGAGATGGCCAAGGCTCATTTTATTTTGGGGGAAACAGAGACCTCAAAAGCTGAATTTAACAACGTGTTAATACAAAATCCAGATGAGAAAACCAAAAAAACCATCGAAAAAATGTTGACCTCTATCGACAAGTTGGATGGCACTGGCACCACCTACGGTGCTTATTTAGATTTTGGGCTGGGCTGGGATTCCAATGTGAGCAGTGCGCCAAACCTCAACTCCATCGCGGTTCCTTTTTTCGGGGGCGCAGTTTTTAATTTAGGCAATGGCGCAAAAGCCCTTTCTGATCAGTTTTTAAGTGTTGCTGGTGGTATATCGTTTCGCCACCCATTTAGCTCACAAGTGGCAGGTTTCGGTTCAGTGAGTAGTGCTAACCGATTTAACGACGATGAGCATGCTTTTGATACCGAAGTTTTAGATTTTAGTGCAGGTTTAGATTTTAGGCCGAGCGCAGACAACACTTTTAATTTGGCTTTGCAAGATAATCACTTCTCCTTAAATGATAATAACTTTAGGCGCGCCTATGGCGCATCGGCGCAGTGGTTGCATAATTTCGATGCAAATAATCAAGCTGGATTGTATGGACAATATTCGCGACTCAACTACTCTGGCAATGAAATCCGTAATGCCAATAGAGGCATACTTGGCGTAAACGCAGGCCATGTATTCCAAGGGGATCTGCAACCTATATTATTCGCAAGCTTTTATGGTGGAAAGGAAGATGCCCGCAACTCAAATGTGAGTTTTCTGGATCAAAATATTTGGGGTTTGCGCACGGGTGGTCAGCTGAAATTTGATCCCAATTGGCAAGCTTTTGCTACATTTAGCTACGAACTGCGTAACTATCAAGGACTAGACCCAGCATTCTTAAAAGAGCGCAGTGATGACCAGTACGATGCATCCATTGGTCTGCGCTATTCACCAATTCGTGATTTAAGCATTCGGCCGCAAATTAGCTTTACTCGCAACAACTCCAATATTCTAATTGATGAATATTCGCGTGGCATTATTTCAATTAATATTCGCAAAGATTTCAACTGGTAATTCAAACTTTGTACTAGGTGTTAAAATAGCTTATGAGCCTATTTGAGCCTAATGTTCCACAAGCACCACTAGCGGAATTTTTGCGACCAAAAACATTGGATGAAGTCGTTGGGCAAGCACATCTTTTAGGCGAAAGTAAGCCGTTACGATTAGCATTTCAATCAGGCAAGTTGCCATCCATGATTTTGTGGGGACCGCCAGGCGTAGGTAAAACTACTTTGGCACGTTTAATCGCTAACACTGCAGATGCCGAGTTTATTGCGGTTTCGGCGGTGCTTTCGGGCATTAAAGATATCCGTGACGCCGTTGAGCGTGCAGAATTAACCTTGCAGCAACATGGCCGCAAAACAATTCTTTTTGTCGATGAAGTGCATCGCTTTAACAAGGGCCAGCAAGATGCGTTTTTGCCCTTTGTAGAGAGCGGTTTGATTACCTTTATCGGTGCGACGACAGAAAACCCTTCTTTTGAAGTGAATAGTGCGCTTCTTAGTCGAGCGCAGGTTTTTGTTCTTAGTGCGCTTTCAGAAGGGGAGCTTGGCTTACTTCTCGAGCGTGCAAGATTGCTAGTTGCTCATGATATTCAAATTACAGACGCGGTTAAAGAGCAAGTGCTGGCCTATGCCGATGGTGATGCGCGTCGCTTGCTTAACTTTGTAGAAAGCTTATTTAATGCTGCGATTGGGGCAGGGGTTAAGGAAATTGACGAAGTCTTTTTGCAAACCACCATGGCAAGCAAATTGCGCCGCTTTGATAAAGGAGGTGAGGCTTTTTATGACCAAATTTCTGCCTTACATAAGTCTGTGCGCGGCTCCAATCCGGACGCCGCCCTTTACTGGTTTTTACGAATGATCGATGGGGGTGCTGACCCGCTTTATTTGGGGCGACGCATCATTCGCATGGCGATTGAGGATATTGGTATTGCCGACCCGCGCGCCCAAGCCATGGCGCTTGAGGCTTGCCAAATATACGAACGTTTGGGCTCGCCAGAAGGGGAGTTAGCCTTATCCAATGCAGTGATTTATTGCGCTGTTGCGCCAAAAAGTAACTCGGCTTATAACGCATATAACCAAGCCAAAGCATTCGTTGGGCAAGATAAATCGCGACCTGTACCTTTGCACTTAAGAAACGCGCCTACCAAGCTAATGAAAGCGCTCGATTACGGCAAGGAATATCGCTATGCACATAACGAACCTGAAGCTTATGCTGCAGGTGAGCAATATTTCCCCGACGAATTAGCGCCAATTACGTTTTATGAGCCCACACC
>JBJXDT010000076.1:0-2824 GCA_046153505.1 Methylophilaceae bacterium
TCCCTGTATCACTTGTAGCAATTATAAAGGGGGAGTTGATTAGATTTCTCTAATCAACTCCCCTTCAATTTCTACAATTACACACTTTCTAATTCATAATTGGTTTACATGATGTCCCCACAGGCGACATACCACTATCTGCTACAAACGAATTACTCTTGCCACTAAAACTATTAGCTGACTTAAGCGGGGTAGCTGGCAAAGCTAAGTAAGTGAAAGTTTCTGTTTTGTTGTTTGAAGCTAGTTTTGATTGGTTAGAAACTACGTTACTAGCAATTACTCCCAATGGAGGCGAAGGTACATAGGTAACAGCAGGGCGAATGCTTGGGAAATGAATATCATAGAATTCAGGAACGTCTATACTTTGGCTATTTTTTACACCTCGAGAGACATTATACGGGTCCGTGAATACACCATATTTACCAGGTTGCATATGATAAGTAACGGTTTCGCTTCCTGTTGCTGCGTTGGCAAGATATTTGCCAGGGTCATTCCAACTTTGACCATCTAGATTTGCAGTAAACTTAATATCAACTAGTACCCCGTCGCATAATGGTGTAACTTCCTCGTACTGAGTTGGCCAAGCAGAACCGCCTGTAGTTTGTGGGTAGCGTCCCCAATCACCACCTTTTAATGGACAAGCTCCACCTCCGCCAAAAGAGGCTCTATTAGGATGGTGAACGCCATATAATGGTAAGCCTACAACTTTTTTAAGTTCGCTTTCATCTTCGCCAGCCATTCTAATATTAAACCTAGGCTGAGTGGTTACAGTCGTTTTTAAACTTCTTTTATTACCTAATGATTGGTAATAGGCTCCATCAGGGCGTACATATCTAAAATCTTTATTGTTGTTATTATCATAAACTGCTAAAACAAAAAGATACGGATGATTAAAAAATGGTCTTTCAACTAAATAATATTCCACATTTGTTTTTTCAGTATCGACTGCTTGCCAGTCAGTATAGGAGGCGTCAAGACCTTCTTTTCCGATATTTACCCATGATCTCGCGTCAGGAAGATGAGCGAGTCTTATGAGATTCGTATAGTTTTCTTTAATATCTAGACCTGCGCTTTTTCCAAGTGGTCCAACAACATTAGCTCCAGGTTGGGCAAAAATATAGGTCATAGCTTCTGTTGCATGAGGGTAGTCGTTTTCTGACATGGTGCAATAAAAGCTAGGTAAATCTATCGGTGTGTGTTTAGTATATTTTCCAGAATATTTTGCATGTGTTATTGGTAAATCAATATAATTTAATGCATTATTAGATATTTTTTCATCAGGATATTTATAAAATCCCCAGCTTGCCTGGCGCTCATAGCTGCTATAGTTATTCTTAATGGTATCTAAATTTCCCGGTAGATTCACATCTGCATTCACGGCTAAGCCAGGCTTACCTGGCTTTAAATACTCTCTAATGGTTCCCGCTTCTTGCATGCGCCACAAACCGTGCTTTCCTTCGCCAATCATAGTCATCACTTGCTCTGCAACGTTAATAAAACGATAAGTGTAATTTGTATTCATAAAACCCATATAAAATGGAAGATGAGGAATTCTTGAATGAGTTGTAGCTGGACGCCCAGTTGCCCCCATTGTTTCTTCTTGACTTGGAGGAATGATTTGATCAGATGTATAGAAAAATGGATCTGAGTTTAGTCCTGATAGTACTGGATCAGCTGCAAAACTGCTAGTCGATGACAACGCCAGTGCGACTAATGCTGCAATTGAAAGTTTTTTCTTAAATTTATTCATTTAAATCCCCTTAATGATAAAAAAATTGACAGCTATTAGCCTATGAGTATCCAACAGCGATACATAATTATGTAGTGGCGTGGAAAAATCTCATTAAACTAAATAGTCATAATCTAAATTTCAACGGAATATTCTAAGTTTCCTCCTTGCTCAGGATAAAGAAACGTTACCTTAATTGATGCTTTGCATATTTAAAACTATCTTGAAGATGTAATTAAAAAGTAGTATCTAGTTTACTGGCGACATCAAAAATTTATCTATCAAATTCATATCGTTAACTACCACCTAAGTAGTAATCTATTGTGAGAATTGTGTTTAATTAGTGGTTGTCTTTCAATGAGAATCGTATGAAACTACGCTAAATAGTATTACTTCTGGTATTAAAGTTAGCTGCTGTTAAAGTTATTTAAATATTAAGGTTAGAAATTTTAAAAAGGGGACTTAAATTGAGCGCAAATACTATGACAGCCGATCAGGCTGGGGTTGCAACTGAAACATTGCATAGAAAGATTGGTTGGCAAGGGGCATTTTGGGTGGCAAGTGGAGTACCTGCGCTTGTTTTATTTTCAATTGGCGCAATTGCGGCCACTGTTGGCAAACCAGCTTGGATCGTTTGGGCAATTTCAATTGCGTTTGGTTTTATACAAGCGTTTACTTATGCAGAAATTGCGGGTTTATTTCCACATAAGTCTGGTGGCGCATCAATTTACGGTGCTGTTGCATGGGTAAAGTATAGTAAGTTTGTAGCTCCCGTTTCAGTATGGTGTAACTGGTTTGCTTGGTCACCCGTACTGGCCATTGGGTCGGGCTTAGCTGCTGGCTATTTACTTAGCGCATTATTTGCGCCAGATGCAGCTATTAATACTTGGCAAATAACGTTAATGGATCTCAGTAGCATAAAAGACGGTCTGGTCTTGCGAATAAATGCCACCTTTGTGTTGGGGGCTGCCCTTTTATTGTCTGTTTTCGCAGTTCAGCATGGCGGTATTTTACGATCAGCAAAGACGACAATGATTCTAGGCATAATCGCATTAGTTCCATTAATGCTAATTGGCATCGTACCTCTATTAACTG
>JBJXDT010000077.1:0-4951 GCA_046153505.1 Methylophilaceae bacterium
TATCATCATGTACCAATGAGAATGCATGAATCAACTCGACAGACGCGGCAGGAATATCTACTTTGTCCATATCTGCGCCACAAAACTCGCCAGCGGCATAAGCAAGCAATGCACGCACGCGCTTTCCACCACCCAATACAGAGTAGCGCATCGCTTCATGCAAGTGTTCTGGAACGATTTCTGCCGAAGGCATGTGGGTGTCCAATACGTTTTCCATGCGCATTTGCATATTACTAACCCAAATATTAAATGCAGTGGTTTGATCAGCAATCGGATCCATTGGTTTATTCAAAATTACGCCTTATTCATTGGGTTGATTAAATTGACTGAGTTGATTCGCATCGTTCAGGATGTGTACTTGTTGCTCTACGTCTTGCAGTAATGTTTGGCAGCGCTGCAATAGCTCTGCACCACGCCTATATGCGTTAAGTGATTGTTCTAATGGTAAATTTCCAGACTCCATTTGACTGACTATAGCCTCTAATTCCACGACTGCGGTTTCAAAATTGAGTGCTGTAGATTGACTTTTGGCGGCCATTTTTTGTGATCTTTTAGGTATACGTCTATTCTAGCAAAACTAAGGCAATTTGCGTGTTATTCAGTAAAAATGTGTGATAAAAAGGCTCGAATATCATCAATTTCTTCAGCGCAAATGCTATGCGCCATTGCATATTCATGCCATTCCACACGGTATTGCGCTGCCAATAGCGCCTCAAGCGATATGTGACAAGTGGCTAGGCTAATCACAGTGTCATATGTACCATGCGCCATAAAAATTGGTGTATTTTGGTTGGCTTGGTTTTTCTCGCTTGCTAATAGTGATCTTAAAGGTAAATAGGTCGATAGCGCCAGAACGCCAGCCAATGGTTGTTGTTGGCGCAATGCCGTATGTAATGCCATAGCGCCACCTTGAGAAAATCCTGCCAAAACGATTTTATCATTCGGTATGCCGCGCTGGTTTTCTTGTGCGATTAAACTTTCGATATACGCTTGTGTTTCGCGAATGCCAGTCTCATCTTGCGGGCTAACTGCGCTCAGCCCAAATAAATCGTACCAGGCACGCATTTCATAGCCATTATTTGCGGTGACTTTTCGGTACGGTGCATGCGGTAAAATAAATCTAATGTTTGGCAAATTGAGCATTTCGATGATAGGTGCAAAATCGTTGCCATCTGAGCCTAAGCCGTGCAGCAAAATTACGCTGACTGAGGAGTTTTTTCTTTGACTTATTTCAATAGGCGCGTTATTTACCATGTGGAATTTCCTTGGACTGTTCATAAAAATCAATATAAGCTATGCTAACAGCACATAACTTTAAAATAAATCATTAAAATCAATTAATTAAAATAAGCATTATTATTAATGACTCAATTTTCAATTTTAAAAAAAATAGGCGTTCGTAGGCTCTTTAGCCTTTCAATAATTGCGCTAATGCTATTGCACATTACTGGTGTGATGCCAATTGGTTTTGTGAATAAGCTAGAACAATTTAGTTACGATGTTCGACTAAATTTATTTATGCCTAATACTGTAGATAAGCGAATTGTAATTGTCGATATTGATGAAAAAAGCCTTAAAGAACAAGGTCAGTGGCCATGGAGCCGAACAAAGTTGGCAGCGTTGGTGGACCAGTTGTTTGCAACATATCATATTAATACGTTGGGTTTTGACGTGGTCTTCGCAGAAAAAGATGAAAGTTCTGGATTGAAAAATTTGGAGTGGTTGCAGAAAAATTTGCTTCAAGAAGATGAACAATATGCACGCGCGCTGCAGAGCATTAAGCCAGTTTTAGACTATGACAGTGTTTTTGCAAATAGCCTTAAAAACCGCAAAGTAGTACTGGGCTATTATTTTTTGCTGAATGGTGACTCGCAAAAAGTTGGGGTGTTGCCAGCACCAGCGCTTGAGGCCGATAGCATTAACAAGTTGCCAATTGGTTTCACAGAGGCGGCTGGGTTTGGAGCAAACTTAGATTTACTACAAAAAAACGCAGCATCAGCTGGACATTTTACTTTTCAGCCTGAGTTAGATGGCATTACACGCAAAATCCCAGTGCTTATCAAGCACACAGGTAATTATTACGACGCACTTGCAATTGCAATGATGCGCGCCTATATGCGAGCACCGTTGCAGGTGAAAATTGAAGAAAATAGTGCTAACAAAAATTATGCGGGATTAGAAATGTTTAAGCTAGGCAAGCACAAAATTCCTGTTGACGAGGATGTGGCGGTACTAATTCCATACCGCGGCCGACAAGGGAGCTTCGTCTATGTGTCTGCAACTGATGTGCTAAACAAAAAAGTACGCCTCGCAACGCTCAAAAACAAAATTGTGTTGGTGGGAACAACTGCTGCAGGCTTACTTGATTTACGCGCTACACCTGTGCAGGCCGCATATCCTGGCGTGGAGATTCATGCGAATCTTATTGCTGGAATTCTTGATAACAACATCAAAGCGCGACCTGCATATACACTTGGTGCTGAGTTTTTGTTGATACTGTTGGCAGGCTTATTGCTTACATTCTATTTGCCAGTGCTTAATCCACTTAAAGCAACATTATTGACATTAGGAGTTTTGGGCGCAGTGCTTGGAATTATTGTTGGGGGCTGGATTTACGCCAATTGGGTGTTGCCAGCAGCTGCAATATTGCTGATGATTGGGCTGATATATTTTGTCAATATGAGCTATGGTTTCTTCGTAGAATCACGCGGAAAGCGCCAATTGGCTGGCATTTTTGGCCAATATGTACCGCCAGAGTTGGTTGCAGAAATGGCTGAAAATCCAGAGAAAATAAGTTTGGTTGGCGAGAGCCGCGAGATGACTGTGTTGTTCTCAGATATTCGTGGATTTACGACAATTTCGGAGGGCTTAGACCCAAAACAATTGACACAGTTGATGGGCGAATTTTTGACACCTTTGACGCAGGTGATTCATCACAATCGTGGAACGATTGATAAATATATGGGTGATGCCATTATGGCATTTTGGGGTGCGCCACTGCGAGATGGTAAGCACGCGGAACATGCGATGAAAGCGGCTTTAGAAATGCAGGCCGAGATGGGCAAGATAAACGAGAAATTTGCTGCAAAAGGTTGGCCGGCGATTCAAATTGGTGTTGGGCTAAACACAGGCAATATGGTGGTTGGCAACATGGGGTCTAGTTTCCGCATGGCGTATACAGCTATGGGCGATGCGGTAAATTTGGGTTCTCGTGTTGAAGGGTTAACTAAGTTTTATGGTGTGGATATTATTGCGACTGAGTTTGTAAAAGCACAAACGCCAGAGACAATTTATCGAGATCTGGATTTAGTGCGGGTAAAAGGTAAGGATAAGGCGGTGTTTATTTATGAGCCACTTGGTAGTGCGGAAAAAGTGTCTGAAGGGGCTATGAATGCACTCAATACTTACCATATCGCGTTGAATTTATACCGAAAACAAGAGTTTAAGTTGGCTGAAAAACTATTTAAAGAATTGCAAAAAATTGAAAATCTTTCAATATATTCAATATATATTGAACGAATTCATAAAGTTAAAAATGTTAAATTAGATGCAGGCTGGAATGGCGTGCACATATTTGAAAGCAAATAAAATTAGTACGCAAATTAAAATTTTAGGTTGTTATGGAGGCATTGGCGGCGTAATGCGGACCACTGCGCTGCTTGTGGATGACGATGTGCTGATAGATGCCGGTACGGGCGTGAATGATTTGTCTTTGGACGCGCTATTAAAAATCGACCATATTTTTGTAACACATTCACATCTTGATCACATTGCTTCTATCCCGCTTTTGCTCGATACAGTCATGGGACTGCGTAGCAAACCCGTTACCATACATGCGAATGTAGAGGTGATTAACATTTTGAAGTTGCATATTTTTAATTGGCTCATTTGGCCGAATTTTAATATGATTCCCAATGTCAAAAATCCATTTTTAGTTTATAACGCACTCAGTGATGGCGAGAGCGTTGCTGTGAATAACAAAATTATTACGGCTTTGCCAGCAAATCACGTTGTGCCTGCCGTAGGTTATCAAATAAGTAATGACGCGGGAAGCCTTGTATTTACAGGTGATACAGCGGGTGGTAAATCTTTTTGGGATGCTGTCAATAAAATTAATAATTTAAAATATCTTATTATCGAAACAGCATTTAGCAACGCAGAAGCTGAGTTGGCGGCGCTTTCAAAGCATTTATGCCCGAACTCCTTAGCAACAGAATTAGCACATTTAATCGCTAATCCAGAAATTTATATCATGCATCTCAAGCCAGGAGAAGACGCTACGATTATTAATGAAATTGCCTCAAACCCAAAAACGCAACATTGCAAAGCCTTGCGTCAACAGCAACTATTTGATTTATAATAACTAATATGTCAGATGACAATTTATTGCAAGTAGCAGTTCCTGCAAAGCCAGTGCCGATTGCTAAAGAAGTGCTAGCTAAATTTGATCCGGTATCACGGCTTTCGCCTTCTAGGTTAGACGAGCTGGCGGATGTCTGTATTCTTGAGCATGTAAGCAAAGATCTTGACCCTACTCGCATGCGCACTTCGGAGATGCAGGCGTTGTATATTGTGAGCGGAGATTTGGGCATACGTTACGACAACGGCAACAAAGTAATTCTTCGTGGCGGTACAGATGCTTCAAAATATCCTGTCGATTCGGAACGTCTTAAAATACGAGACACCATCGCGCTCACGCCAATTGATATTGTGCGTATCGATTTGGATTTGCTTGATATCATGCTGACTTGGGATCAACTCTCTGGTTATGTTGTGCCAGGCAGCGAAGTGCGAGCTGTGGCCAAGCCCAATGACGTTAAGTTGGATGCAGCAAGTTTTAGTGCCTTCAAACTCAATAATGGCGTGTTCAGCAAGTTGCCAGCAGCCAATATTGAGAGCATGTTTGCACGCCTAGCAAGTGTGGATGTTGAGGCTGGACAAACGATTATCA
>JBJXDT010000078.1:0-7559 GCA_046153505.1 Methylophilaceae bacterium
TTCATCACTGCAACAAAAGGCAACATAAAAAACAGCAATAAAAAACCGTAGGGCAGGGCTATTGCCAACGTTCTGCTAGAAGGTGTGAGTCTTTTTATTACATTTCTCAGCAAACTTAAGTACATCATTAATCCAGCACCACACAGCTTGCTGGCTCCCAACTTAAATACACAGATTCATCGTAATTTGGTACTTTTTCCATGTGCTGCGCAACTAAGCGAGAGACATTCGAAACGACCACTTTCCCACTTGCAAGACGCACATAAAACAGGGTGTAACTCCCCATATAAGCAAATTGATCTACTACGCCAGAAACGAAATTATGCTTGCTCGTCGGACGTCTATGACTTATTGAAATCTGCTCTGGACGAACTGAAACCGTCATCAATTTACCTACACTTGCATCCACATGTTGCCTTAATTGCATTGGAACTTCCAAGTCTGGACATGCTAATAATTGACCATTTTCGGCAGTTAGCTTACCCTCAAACATATTGGTTGAGCCAATGAACTCAGCAGTAAACCGACTACTTGGCGCTTCATAAACCTCATTTGGTGTACCAATTTGCACAATCTCGCCTTCGGTCATGACCGCAATTCTATCCGCCATGGTCATCGCCTCTTCTTGGTCGTGCGTTACCATTACACAGGTTACGCCCACTTTAAATAAAATATTACCAAGTTCGAATTGTGTTTGCTGGCGAATTTTTTTATCTAAGGCAGACATCGGCTCATCCAACAACAAAAGCTTTGGTCGCTTAACCAAACTGCGCGCCAAGGCAACACGCTGTTGTTGCCCACCTGAGAGCTGATGTGGTTTACGCAACTTGTAATTTTGCATTTGAACCAGCTCTAAAACCGCTTCTACACGTTCTTTAATCTCAGGCTTGGCGATGCCCTCTTGCTTTAAACCATAAGCCACATTATTTTCAACAGTCATGTGAGGAAAAAGTGCGTACGATTGAAACATCATGTTCACGGGGCGCCGAAATGGCGGCAACTTTGATAAGTCCTCCCCGTCAATCAAAATGCGCCCTGACGTAGGGGTTTCCAAGCCAGCCATCATGCGCAGCAACGTTGATTTGCCGCATCCAGAACTTCCTAAAAGCGCAAACACTTCATTTTTTCGGATAGACAGACAGAGATTATGAACGGCGACGACATCACCAAATTTTTTTTCTACATCGATGATTTGAACATAATCTTCTTGTCCAATGTAGCTTTTAGTTGCGGATGTGGATGGTCTGTTGTCTTTAGCGTTTTTAGTATTCATTTGTCATCATTTTCAAAGAAGCGAAACTACGCCAAAGCCATCATAAATTAATTATCTCGCTGCTTCAAATATCTCTGCACAAACTCATACACGTAAATGTCTTTTTCAGCCAAAGCGCCGTAGTTAAAGGCACGCGAAGATACCCCCTTCTGCACGCGCTCGCATACTTCAAAATCTTGTCTTGCGACCAGTTCGTTAAAATCAGAAAGTGGGCTCGGATCAAAGTCTGGCTTAGCAACGTCTACTGCATTAAACAAATAAGTGTCTACCACCCTTGTTTGTTGCGGGCTAATTGGCAAAAGCTGTATCACCATTACACCTGTCGCGCCAATATCCAGCGTTACATTTGGTGGAATGGCACCACCATATATTGAGTTTACTTCTAGTTCAGTCATGCTTGGCATCACAGATAGGGGTGATTTGCCACCTTGAGTATAACCTGTGCCGCCTGCTGGCAAACTCACTCCACCATCATCACGCCCATCTTCTATCACCCAGCCTGATTGATAGGTCTCTATGGTTCTCACCAGCTCAGGATGTACATTTGGGCAATGTAAACATTCCAAATAGTTTTCCATGAGAATCTTCCAATTGGCATTGACAATTGTTTCTACCCTATGTCCTATACGCAAAAGATCTAGATTCCAGCGTTCAAAGCGAAGTGGTTCATCAAAGTGGCTAGCAAGTGACTCGCGCAATGAAATTGGCTTTTCTTTGCTCAAATTTACAAACACGAAACCTTGCCAAACATCAACAAAAACAGGCCAAAGTGAAAGCTGACTCCGATCTAACTCGCTCTCTTCTACACGTGGTGTAGCAATCAATTCGCCTTGATGGTTATAGCACCAGTTATGATAAGGACACGTTATGCGGCCTTTACTATGACCTTGCACCTCGTCACATAATCTAGAGCCACGATGCCTACAAACATTATAAAAGGCTTGTATATCACCTGCATCATTGCGCATCACAATAACGCTCTCTCCTACAACATCAATGGTAAACCATTGACCTATACTTTCTGCTTGCTCAGCACGTCCAGCATAAAACCATGACTTGAAAAACACATTTTCGCGCTCTCTAGCAAAAATATCCATGTCTACATAGTCACGACCGGGTAAGGTTTTTCGAGTGTTTTGCATAAATCTCAACTAAAAGCGCTAAAGCTATAATTATCTGCCTGCCTTAAATTGCAGAAACAACTTGTTCATCAATTTATAAGCTTTTGGATCCAAATTAGCGAAGACAAAAGAATCTTTAAAGTCTGCTTCGCTTGGGTAAGCAGACTTGTCATTTAACAGTTCTGCACTCACTTGATTGGATGGCGCAGCAGTTGCGTATGTGGTTTCGTTACTAAACGCAGCAGCAATCTCAGGGCGTAATTGATAATTAATAAATTTGTATGCATTTTCTTTGTTCGGCGCATCTTTAGGGATCCCCATCATGGTCATCCAAATGCCAGTCTGGCCTTTAGGCGTGACATACAATACTTCAAATGGTTTTTTGGCTTCTTTTGCACCACGGATAGCACCTCCACCATCTCCGTTCCATGCTTCTGCAACACACACATCACCGCCAGCAATATCAGTACGCATCGTGGTGGAAGTAAATTGGGTTATATAAGGTCTAATTTTCATCAGCATGTTGTATGCATCCTGATAGTCGCTTAATTTTTTACTATTCGGGTCTCGACCCATGTAAGCCAGTGCATTGGCAAATACATCACTACTGGAGTCCAATAAAGATACGCCACAACCTTTAAGTTTGCTTACTATAGCGGGGTTGAATAGCACGTCCCAAGTATCAAGTTTTGCGTCTTTACCTAACAACTGACGTGCCTTGGTCGCGTTCACAATAAAGCCTGAAGTGCCCCATGTGTAAATAACTCCATAAGGCATATTAGCCTTGGCCAATAACTGTGGGCTAATTTTTGCGGCATTAGGTATTTTAGACATATCGAGCTTTTCAAACACACCCGCTGCCACTTGCTTTTCCATGTAGTTGACGGACGGGAACACGACATCATACCCACTTCTGCCACTTAGAAGCTTGGTTTGTATAGTTTCATCGCTGTCTATCAAGTCGTACTTAACCTTGATTTTGTATTCTTTTGAGAACTTGGCAACAGTATCTTTACCAATTAATTCTGACCAATTCATCACGTTAAGTTTATCCGAAGCAGCACTAGATATATTAATATTCGCTACACAAACCGCACTAACCATTGCTACTACAAGTGCCTTAAATTTCATAACGTTCTCCAAGCTAAGATTAATTTTGAATGGCCTAAAATCGATGTGTCTCTAAAAGAGGTTTTTGTAAGTACGCGCTAGCTACCAAATGTACAAATTGATATACCGACTCTTCATCTGCAGAAAGGATACCAGGCACAAACTGCTCAGAAGCCAGGCCTCGCTGCACAGACTCTACCGCACCCCAATCTTCTTTGTTAGTTGTGTCCCAAAACTTTACAGCGAAGCTTGGATCAAAATCAGTCTTTGCGACCTCATCTGGTGCAAATAACCACTGGCACTCTACAAACGTTGTGCTTGGACTGGTTGGTTCTAATCGATGAGTCATTACAAAATCAGGATGTAAACTAATCAGAAAGTTTGGAAAGAGTGTGATGTAATGCACCTCGCGACGCTGCTCTGGCGTGAGCAATGAGAAGGCTTCAGCTTCAGATTTCCCATCAAAACTCATGGTTGCTGCATGGTCTTCTAATGTCATCCAACCTCCGGTAAACAAACCTTTCTCACCCGAATATATGCCACCTGAATCTGGCGGGGAGACAGCACATAGCGCAGGATGTATCATACTACAGTGATAGCATTCATGATAATTTTCAATCGCTACTTTCCAATTGGCTTTTAGCTCATAATTGTGGCTATCTGCAACGACCAGACGCTGACAATCCCAGTTTTTCATCAGAGCGTCCAAACTACCGATATACTCACTGAATGCTGGCGCATTGCCAGAAAAGTTAACAAAAACCCAACCACCCCACTCTGCTAAGCGGATTGGGATTAATCCTAATTCATCATAAACTGCATTTTTAATATTTTCTGTATCGCGCGCATGAAATAAGCAACCGTCTAAATCATAAGTCCAAGCATGATAAGTACAAACGATTTTGGCATTATCTGCATGGCTACCACAAGCCAGCAATTCGTGACCGCGGTGGCGGCAGATATTTTCAAAGGCACGCAACTCACCCTTTTCATCACGCGCCAACAAGACACCTCGATTGCCAACCATGATAGCAGCCTGTGTTTCTGCTTTATTTACTGCAGCTATTCTCCCCGCGCAAACCCACCCAGCGTCAAACATATGTTTGCGCTCCCAATCCAGCACGGCCTGATTAACATACGCTTCTCTTGGCAACATGCGAGATTCACCAAACGGCTTTAAACATTGCTCAAGCTGCTTGATCGGCAAAGGCGCCACTGTGTTTTCGTGAATAGGAATGATTGGGGTATTCATAGAACCGTCCTCAGTTAACTTTTAATGTTGCTCAGTTTTATACTGCCAAATCGCAAATACTGCGCCTGCTGGGTCTGCTAGCACGCACATCCAGCCATACTCACCAAACTCAGAAATTTCTTCAAGAACTTTTGCACCCAGTTTTTTTGCTTGTTGTGCAGTTGCCTGAATATCATCCACCTTGATATAAGTTAACCAATATGGCCGTCCACCACTAGGAATACCAAATATACCGCCATTGGGTGCTTCACCTGTTTTAATGACAGGATATGGCTCACCATCTGGCACAGACAGCTCTTCAAAACTCCAGTCAAACAAACTTGTGTAAAACTTTTTGGCTTCGGTCACATCATTCGTTTGTAACTCAATATGCAAAAATGGATTTGCCATACAAATACTCCTCTTTATCTAAGCTGTTTACTTGTAGATGCTGTTAGTTGTATTGCGTTTTTTAAAGCTTTTAATGTCTTTCAAAACTTCACGTGCAGCACTGCGACCTGGAATTCCAGTGACACCACCACCAGGATGTGCACTAGAACCGCACAAATACAAATTAGGCACTGGCGTGCGATAGTCTGCATAGCCTGGCACTGGACGCATCGAAAAAATTTGGTCAATTTGTAGCATGCCATGAAATATGTCACCGCCACTCAAGCCAATTTTTTGCTCCAAATCCTTTGGTGTGAGCACTTGTCTTGCAATAATTGATTGAGCAAAGTTAGGCGCGTATTGCGACATTGTTTTAATTACATCATCTGCTGCTTTTTCTCGAAAGTCATTCCAATCCCGCCCATCCGACAAATCTTTATTAAAATGCTGACAGAATAGGCTGGCCACATGCATTCCCTTTGGCGCCAAAGTTGGGTCAACAGTCGATGAAATCCACATTTCAATAGCAGGACTTTTTGACCATCCGCCTTTTTTAGCATCGTCATAGGCATCCTCTAAATACTGAAGTGAAGGTGAAATTACTACAGAACTAGCATGATGAACTCCCAGCTGTTTACCAGGCAAGCAAGTGAAATCGGGTAATTCGGACAATGCTACATTCATGCGCAAAGTGGCTGAGTGGTAGCGCGTACGGGCGACCGTATTTCTAAACTCATCAGGCAGCAATTCAGGTGCAACTAGTTTTTCAAAGAGTACTTTAGCTGTGGTATTTGCTACAACACGTGTTGCTTCAATTTCGCGCCCATCTTTTAACACTAAGCCACATGCCACGCCTCCACGCGTATTTACATAAGCAACGGGTGCATTTATTTCGATCTCCGCTCCCGCCGTTTTTGCAACTTTTGCAATAGTGTCGCTTACGGCGCCCATGCCACCTATTGCGTGTCCCCACAATCCCTTCTCGGAATTTGTAACACCAAAACTATGATGCAAGATGACGTAAGCACTGCCTGGCGCATATGGGCTTTGAAAACTCCCCACAGAAGCCAAATAACCGTAGCCACCCCGAATTGCATCACCTTTGAAGTATTGGTTCAAAAACTCCGCTGCTGACATCGTCATCAATCTAGCAAGCGTCGTCTGTGCATGCGCTGAAAAATGACGCAATTTCAGTCCCGCACTTATCGCAGTTATCAAATCACTCATTCCACCGCCCAAATTGGGTGGTGTGCGATGCATGAGCTCACTCACCTCGCCTACAACCTCTGACAAGTCAGCATCCATTCTGCGAAAACCTTCACCATCACCGGGCGATAGCTTGTCTAACTGCCTAATATAACCATCATCATCACCAGTCACATTCAACAAATATCGGCCATCTGGCAAAGGCATAAAATCATTAGACGGTCGCGCAACAATCTTGAGTCCCGCCTCAATTAATCCCAACTCTTTAACCACGTAGGGGCTAAGCATACCCACCAAGTAAGAGGCCACTGAGTTTCTAAATCCAGGATGAAACTCCTCGGTAATTGCCGCACCGCCGACAATCTCGCGCGCCTCGAAAACGCCGACTTTAAGTCCTTTTTTAGCAAGATATGCAGCTGCAGTTAAGCCATTGTGACCACCACCAATGATGGCAATGTCAAATTTTTTACTCATTTCTGTACACTCCCCCGAGATATATGTGGCAAATAATTAATATATATGTAAACTAGCTGAACGTACAGTCAGTATAATTTCATGTTATTTATTTTGTCAAGCTAAGAAATTGGTTAATATTTTAATGATGATGCACGCAAAAAATATAGATTTAAGAATTCAACGCGGCGAGGAAACTCGAGCAAGCTTGATTCAAGCAACCATAACTGCAGTCGCACAAAATGGCCTATCAGGTACAACTTTAAATGTCGTTGCAGCAATTGCTGGTGTATCACGCGCATTGGTAGGCTTTCATTTTTCGTCGAAAGAACAACTACTTGACGAAGCCCTCGAAAATGCACTTGAAACCTATGACAAAAGCCTTAAAAATGCACTGGCAGTTGTAAATAACGAGCCCTTAGCAAAACTGCAAGCGGGTATGATTCATGACATGCATTTTGCCGACACCCATCAAGAGCTTCTTTCTCTATGGTTTGCGGCATGGGGCGAAGTACGTGTTACTAAGAAGTATCGCCTTAGCTTGCTACCGATTGATCATAAATACCGAGATGAAATTGCATCGCAATTATCACTACTGTTAAATGATAAAGTAGAAGCTAGACGCAGAGCTATGATGTTAGATGCTTTTATTTATGGCGTTTGGTTAGAATGCCATATTGATCCTCTAAGCTATGATCTGAACAATTATTTACAAACCGCAGAAACCCTATTGCTGATAGTAGTAAACAAAAAATGAAACCGCAAAGTCCATTTC
>JBJXDT010000079.1:0-28645 GCA_046153505.1 Methylophilaceae bacterium
GCGAATATTTTACATAATGCCACCGAAAAAAGCTTGGTATTGCTTGACGAAATTGGACGCGGAACGAGCACGTTTGATGGACTAAGTCTGGCTTGGGCAGTGGCTAAGCAATTGTTGGATAAGAATACATCACTTACCTTGTTTGCTACCCATTATTTTGAGCTCACGCGCATTGTAGATGACTACAAACAAGCGGCGAATATACATCTAGACGCGGTTGAACATGGGCAAGGTATTGTGTTTCTGCACAAGGTGGAAGAGGGTGCGGCGAACCAAAGTTACGGCATTCAGGTAGCGCAACTGGCGGGCATTCCCAAAAGCGTGGTCTCTACTGCCAAGCGCAAACTGATGCAGTTAGAAAACAGCCAAATTTCGCAAAACTCAAATCAACCCGATATGTTCGCTGCCACGCCCGTGGAAGCCGAAACGCCGCAACACCCTGCGGTGAGTGAGTTGGAATCCATTCAGCCAGACGATTTAACGCCCAAGCAGGCGTTGGAGCTACTTTATAAGTTGAAGGATTTAATATAAATAATTATCATTATCATTTATACAGGAAACAATATGAGTTTAGACAAAAACCTTAGCAAAGTACCCGAAGTCACATTGCTGTTTTGGATAATTAAAATCGCGGCGACCACGCTGGGCGAGACGGGTGGGGACGCGGTTTCGATGTCGATGAATTTGGGTTATTTGGTCGGTACTGCTATTTTTGCAGTGGTGTTTATCGCGTTTGTATTTGCGCAAATTAAGGCCAAAAAATTCCACGCATTTTTGTATTGGGCTACCATTATTGCCACGACAACAGTTGGCACCACCATGGCTGACTACGCTACGCGCTCGCTGGGAATTGGCTATACGGGCGGCTCGACACTGTTATTTGCCCTGCTAATGGCATCACTTTTTGTTTGGCATCGCACCATGGGGTCGGTCGCTGTTAATAGTATTAGTACGCCCAAAGCCGAGATGTTTTACTGGGTAACGATTATGTTTTCGCAAACGCTGGGTACGGCGCTGGGCGATTGGACTGCAGATACTGCAGGCATGGGCTACACGGGGGCGATGGTGCTGTTTGGTGGCTTGCTAATGTTAATTGTGGCTACCTATTATTGGAGCAAAATTTCGCGCACTGCGCTATTTTGGGCGGCGTTTATACTCACACGTCCACTAGGCGCAGTGGTGGGCGATTTCTTGGATAAACCGATTGCTAAAGGCGGCTTGAATTTAAGCCGTTACAGCGCATCTTTAGCGCTTTTTGTGTTTATAGTGGTGTGTATTTTGATGTTTAAGCAGCGCGCGGCAAGCAAAAATCATTAGCTAATTAAGCCAGCAGCGATATTGATACACAAACCAATAATAGCAGCATTAAAAATAAAACTTAAAATAGATTGAAATAGAACCGCTTTGCGCATACTGCGACTAGCTATTGTCACGTCAGAGGTTTGCGCCGCAACAGCAACCGTAAACGAAAAGTATAAAAAATCCCAATAATCAGGTAAATCTTCCCCCGGGAATTGAAGCGGGCGTGGCTTAGTTGGCATGCGGTAATACATATGAGCATAATGTACTGTAAACATAGTGTTCACAAAGCACCAAGAACCAAAGATGGTACTAAATGTAAATAAGTAGTGTATCAGGTGCAAGGTATTAAGGTTTTTTGCGCCTGAAAGTTCTAAAACAATTGCCGCGAGACTGGCGAGCGCTGCGATTGACAGCAAGATGAGGACAATAACTCCGCGCTCATCCTCTTGGCTGGCAATACGCGCAATTTTGGCGTGGTCTGTGCGCATCATCATCAAAATAGTAATAAAGATGTAGCTCCAAATACTGGTGTTCCAACCCAATAGTGCCAATGTCACCCAGCGTAAGTGTGTAGGCGAAATGGCCACTACCAATAAACCTAGCAAAAATGCCAATATCAATCGGTAGTGAGGATATTTGCGCTTCAGTCCTGAAATCATGATTAACAATAACCGATTTTGCAGAAATCGACTACTAAATATGCAGTAAAGCTAAAGTGGCGAATGCAATGCCAATGCTAGCAACGGCATAGACACCATTTTTAAGCCATTTTTTGCGAGTTAGCAAAGAAATAGCTGCCAAGGAAATGGCGATTTGTAGTGCAGTCATAGCCGATGCCCAGCGGTGATGTTGATGCAGAGTCGCTTCGGACATCTCACCAAAAGCGCTAGATTCTTTTTCTAATACATCAGCCTCATTTTTAATACTTTCTTTTTCTATTTTATATTTGGTTAAATCGGCTTCAAATTTAGATTTATCAATGCCAGGAATGCTTATTGCCAACTCTGCCAAACTTTGCTTGGTCGATTTGGCTTGATAATAATTCCATTTGTCGGCAGCCTCAGTTTTTTTAATGGCCTCATCATTCTTGTACATTGCCGCCGTGGCTTGAGTGTTGCCTGCCTCGTAGCTAAATAATGCGCCTAGTGTAGCTAAAATGGCGGTAATCACCGCAATATTTCCTGCAAAATTATCACTATTTTTATGTGCATGTTCTGTTGCGTTCTCCAGTGCTTCTTCGTGCGGGCCACTTACCTCAAACTCCTCACCCATATTTGCTCCTCATTTAAATAAAACACTTTATAAAGTAGTTTAAAATTTTGCCAAGTATAAAGTAGCGCCTAGCCTGACAGGCGCTACAGTACTCGCCACAGCTTACTGGTTGCTTACAAGAAATTTATGGGTAATTGATGAAGTTTGGTGGTGAATAGATGAGTCAAAATGTAGGGCATCAATAGCTAAGCATATTGCACCGAAGGAAGGTTTTAGTATGATTTGTGAGACGATTTGACATGCTCAATGCGGCGCAATGCCTTTTAGTTATTGCGCCGTACGAGTTCTTTTGCTAGACATTTTCTGTGGCAATACTTTTACCACACCAAGGGCAAAACATCATTTCGATTGATGATGAACCACCGTCATGGATTATTAGACCATAGCTTTTTGACCTGCTATCAAATGTTACGAGATTATCGGGACACTCAAAAAATATTCGAAAGCTCTGGGCATTTGAAATTTGCCCAGTAAACCATAGATTCACAACAATTTTTTGACATATAACAACTAGCGTAAAGTAGGCATCCTAATTTGACGCAAAGTTTTACGTCAAATGTGCCTTTTTGCTTAAAAAATAATTTATTAATCTATTCAATAAAAACATATAACTGCATTTTATTAGTGCTTCCTAAAATTAAACCAAGCTTACGTCATTTTAATGATGATGCCCACCAGCGCCATGTACGTGTTGGTGACTCACTTCCTCGCCGCTGGCTGAGCGCACGCCAGTAACAGTGGCTTTAAACACCAAGCGCTCGCCCGCCCAAGGGTGGTTGCCATCTACCACCACTTTACCATCGGCAATATTGGTGATGGTGTATAAAATCACCTCGCCGCTTTCGTCTTCACCCTCAAACTGCATGCCTTCTTTTAAGTCTTTTGCCGGAAAGGCGCTTGCAGGCTCAATTTGCACCAATTCTTCGTCGTATTCACCAAATGCATCGGCAGGCTCTAAATTCACAGTTACCTCATCGCCCACGTTCTTGCCGTGCATGGCTTCTTCTACTTTTGGGAATATATTATCGTAGCCGCCATGGAGATAGGCAACAGGTTCTGTGCTACTTTCTAGCACTTCGCCATCTGCGTTTTTAAGTTCATAAGTCATTGTTACTACGGTGTTCATGGCGATTTGCATAAGATTTCCTAAGGCTTGATAATTGGTAAAGCTGAATTTTAATCTATTTTAGCGGATTGCGTGGGTGCTTTTGTCGCCAGATCCACGGGGGCGTGGGGTTGCTGTATGCCCATAGCCCCCATTTGTTTTTTACGGCGGTTTGTTGCAGGCGCGAAAGCGAATCGTCGTTGGAATAATTGTTGTAAAACCAAGCGTGGCCGTGTTCTATCATCCACACATTGGCATCAATGCCGTTGCAAACTAGTTTGCCAAGGTGGCGATCATATTGATCCACGCCTGTGATAAAGACTTGCACGCTGGCTTTATTGCAAAGTTGCATCAGCGCGCGGCGCGATTTTAAACCGTAAATCTGGCTTCGCTCTGGGGCGTCAATATCTTTTAGCCTAAGTTTGTAAATGATGCCGCTATCCATAATTTTAACGGTGTCGCCATCGTAAATGTAACTGATGACGGCAGCAGTGGCATTGAAACTGAGCAATAATAGTGAAAGAAAAAATGTGCGCAAGATTTTTACCATGATTCAATTATTCTGCAGGTTTAGTTATCCAACAGGCTAAAGTTACGCGGTTTGTCCATGTTTTGCGTCATTACGCTGGGGATAGCGTCGGGCAATAGTTCGGGATAATCCTTACTGTAGTGCAAGCCGCGGCTTTCATGGCGCTCAATCGCGCTTATTACAATCAATTCAGCCACTTGCAGTAAATTTCTGAGTTCTATCAAGTTGTTGCTTACTCTAAAGTTTTTGTAAAATTCGTTCACTTCGTCGCGCAACATGTTAATGCGATGCAGGGCGCGACTTAGCCTTTTGTTAGTGCGCACAATGCCCACATAGTTCCACATAAAACGCCGCAGCTCGTTCCAAGTGTGCGTAATTAAAACTTCTTCGTCTGCGTCTGATACGCGACTTTCATCCCAAACAGGCAGGCTGGGAAGCCCATAGATGTTGGCTTGCAGGATATGTTGTGCAGCAGCACGCCCAAAAACTAAACATTCCAAAAGCGAATTGCTGGCTAAGCGGTTTGCGCCATGCAGGCCAGTGCAGGCAGTTTCGCCAATGGCGTATAAGTTGGCAATATCAGTCAGGCCTTTGTCGTCTGTCATCACGCCGCCGCAGCTGTAATGCGCGGCTGGCACCACTGGAATGGGCTGTTTGGTAATATCAATGCCGAGCTCAAAGCAACGCTGGTAAATGTTGGGAAAATGCGCTTCTATAAACGCTTTGCCTTTGTGCGTGATATCTAAATAGACGCAGTCTAGGCCGCGCTTTTTCATTTCAAAGTCAATCGCGCGTGCGACGATGTCTCGCGGTGCCAGTTCAGCACGTGCATCATGTTCTGGCATAAAGCGCGTGCCATCGGGCAACTTGAGCAAGCCGCCTTCACCGCGCAGCACTTCGGAAATCAAAAATGACTTCTCAAGCGGGTGGTACAAACAAGTGGGGTGGAACTGGATAAACTCCATGTTTGCCACACGGCACCCAGCGCGCCAAGCCATGGCAACGCCGTCGCCAGTGCTGACATCGGGATTAGTGGTATAGAGATACACTTTGCCTGCGCCGCCTGTTGCAAGAATGGTTTTCTGAGCGCCTATCGTCATCACTTTGCCAGTATCGTTATCCAGCACATAAGCGCCCAAACATGCATTATCACCTTTGAGTTTGAGTTTTTTTGTGCTGATTAAATCGACTGCGATATGGTTTTCTAATATCGTGATATTGCAGTGTTCGCGTATTTTTTGCACCAACGTTTTTTGTACGGCGCTACCCGTTGCATCCGCCACGTGCGCAACACGCCGGTGGCTGTGACCGCCTTCACGCGTTAAATGCAACGCACTGTTATCGGCCTCGCGCGTAAAGCCAACGCCTTGTTTAATCAGCCATTCCACAGCCGAGCGGCCTTGCTCTGCCACCATGCGCGTAATGGCAACGTCGCAAAGTCCTGCACCTGCGATAAGCGTATCATGGATATGCGCTTCTATCGAATCTTCGCTATTAAGCACAGCGGCGATACCGCCTTGCGCCCAACTGCTAGCGCTATCGGTAATTTCACGTTTGCTGACTAGGCAAACATTTTTGGAATCAGCCACTTGCAAGGCCAGCGTTAAGCCCGCCAAACCACTACCAATAATCAAAATATCAAATTGCTTGGTCATTTCATGTTTAATCTTTGTGAACTTACATAGTTTAGCCGTGTCTTTAACCTTAAGCTAGTAAAGAAAATTTTAACGTTAGCTGGGAGAGAAGATGTTACAAACAAGAAATATTGAGGAATTAAGCCGTACAGGTTTCGTAGCGCCCGCGCTATCGTCGTATAATAGCAATATAAAGACAACGAAAGCAGGGAGCAGTGCCTCGATGGCGGATAAGGCAAACGATAGCCCAGTGAATGTAAACCGTGAGCTTGATCAAGTATTGGTTGAGCGTGCGCAGGCTGGCGACAAAAAAGCGTTTGGCATGCTGGTGGAAAAGTATCACCGGAAATTAGGACGCTTGCTTGGCCGCATGATTCGCGACCAAGCCGAGGTGGAAGACGTGGTGCAGGAGAGCTTTATTAAGGCTTATCGCGCATTGCACAATTTTAGAGGCGATAGCGCGTTTTACACATGGCTGTACAGAATTGGCATCAACACCGCGAAAAATTACCTAGTTTCTCAAGGCCGCAGACCGCAAGTGTTGCAAGAAGTTGAGATTGAGGATGTAGAGAATTTTGAAGATGGTAGCGAAATGCGTACCATGGAAACGCCAGAAACCGCGATGATGACAAAGGAAATCGCGCAAACAGTGAATGATACGGTTGCGAGCTTGCCTGAGGAGTTGCGTACAGCGATTACTTTGCGAGAGATGGAAGGGCTAAGTTATGAAGAGATTGCAGAAGTGATGCAATGCCCGATCGGCACGGTGAGGTCGCGCATATTTAGAGCGCGCGAGACGATTGCAGCAAAGTTAAAACCATTGCTTGATACACCAGATGGCAAGCGCTGGTAACACAGTTTAATTTAATGTTTTGATAAATGCAGTAGTTACATAAATGCTAGGAGTGACAAAATGAAAGACCAATTATCAGCACTGATTGACGGTGAGTTTGAGATTGAAAGCTCAGAACACATTATTACATCGGTAAAATCAGACGGTGAACTAAATGAAGCATGGCAACATTATCATTTGATAGGAGATGTCATGCGAGGCAATTGTGAAATGCGCCATGATTTTTGCTCGCAAGTAATGCTAGCCCTAGACACAGAGCCAACCGTGCTCGCAATCAACAAAAATGCTGCTTCTCATGCAGTATCTTCAAAGAAACCTCTAGTAAAAACGTCTAAATTTTGGTCAATTGCGGCTTCTGTTGCGGCAGTAATGTTTGTCGGTTTAATGTTGTTACAACAGCAACTAGGGCAATCCCAAACTTTAGCACCTGTTGAAATCGCACAAAATTTACCAGTGGAATACTTAGAAGCCCATCAAGCAGCGGCACCAAGTAGTGCTTCATATTACATTCAATCTGCTAGCTACAACCCTGAGCAACAAAAATAATGTTTCGTGTTGTGTCAGGGTTGCTTTTACTATTTGTTAGTATTTGCGCTTTTGCTGATGATGCATGGCAAATGCTAGAAAAAACAGCATATGCGGCGCGTGAGTTAAATTACTCAGGTCAGTTTGTTTATCAAAGTGGTAATCAAACGCGCGTTATAGATATTACGCACATGAATCAAGATGGCCACGAATTGACGCGTAACGTTGTGCTAGAAGGTCGACCGCGCGAGGTGTATAGTCAAGGCAATGATATTGTCATTTTTCAGCCAAAAAACGAAAAAGTGATGATTGAAAAACGTCGCGGCCAAAATCTTTTCCCAGCGATGTTGCCTACAGATTTGCGTTTAATCAAATCAAGCTACAATGCTCGCTTAGGCGCAATAGAAACAGTTGCTGGACGGAATGCACAAATTATCGAGTTGATGCCTAGCGATGCGTATCGCTACAGTTATAAAATTTGGACAGATACAGAGTTTGGTTTGCTATTAAAAATGACGCTGCTTAATAGTAAAAATGAGACGCTAGAGCAAATCTATTTTAATCAATTGAGCATGCTAAATTCGCAGGACGTTAATTGGTTTCAACCCAAATTAGATGTAAGCAAAAGTTATGTTGTTGAAGACAATGCGCAAGTGACCCATGTAGATGGTAACTGGATTGTTGCGCAGCTACCTTCAGGTTATCGTAAGGTGGATCAAGTACAGCGTATGGTGCCGGGCAAATCTGCACCAGTGAATCAGATTATTTTTTCGGATGGCATCGCTTCGGTTTCTTTGTTTATTGAACCAATCGCTAAGGGAATGCGTCCTAAAACGGGACATATGTTGGTGGGGTCTACAAACATTTGCGCCAACGTCATTGAAGGATACCAAATTATGGTGGTGGGCGAAGTGCCTGAAGAAACAGTGCAGCAAATCGCCAAAGCTGTAACATTTAAGAAATAAACCAAAGTCATAGTATTGTTAATTTGATCTTAGAAACCAAATGATAGAACAAAGCGCCGTTATTCTTGCGCTTGACAGGCAATCTGCAAGCCAATCCATTGCTACCTTAGAAATTGTCCGTAAAACCGCTTGCGGTTTGTGCGGTCAAACGCGTGGCTGTGGCAATTCTATTTGGGGCAAGTTACTTAATCACAAATCTGTCAACTTTACTGCGCAAAATAATATCGATGCCAAAGTAGGTGACAGCGTAATTGTTGGGATTGACGAAGCCGCGTTGCTTAAAAGTGCGTTTCTTTTGTATATGTTGCCACTTGCAACTATGTTTTTAGGCGCCATATTAGTATCACTGGCAACCAGCTCAGAAGCCGCACCGATATTGGGCGCTGTAGGTGGTTTGTTGGTGGGGTTGTTGTGGGTAAAAGGCCATACGACTGGACATGCCTATTACCAAAATCATCAACCAAAGATTTTGCGTTTAGAAATTATCAGTAGTGAAAAAGTTGTTCAATTTCAATCGAGGTGAATAGATGTTTAATGATTTAATCTTTAAAGAATGGGTTTCAAAATTAGCCGTTTTGGTTTTATTTGGCATAAGCCAAATCTCACAAGCCGCACTACCAGATTTTACCGAATTGGCAGAAAAGCAAGGCCCTTCAGTTGTGAATATTAGTATCACTTCTACGGTGCATCCAAATGGTTCGCCACTTGGCATGCCAGATGAGGATATGCAAGAATTTTTCAAGCGCTTTGGTATCCCTGGGTTCCCCGGAATGCCTGACCAAGGCGGTGGCCAGGGTGGCCAAGACTATAAAACTCAGTCTTTAGGGTCAGGCTTTATTATTAGCGCAGATGGTTATATTTTAACCAATGCGCACGTGGTGAATGAGGCTGATGAAGTGTTAGTGAAGTTATTTGATAAGCGCGAATTTAAAGCCAAAATTATCGGTGCAGATAAGCGCACTGATGTGGCATTGATTAAAATTGATGCGACTAATTTGCCAAAAGTCACCATTGGCGACCCAACCAAATTGAAAGTGGGCGAATGGGTGGCTGCGATTGGCTCGCCTTTTGGCTTAGAAAACACTATGACAGCGGGCATTGTGAGCGCTAAAGGACGCGCACTTCCACAAGAAAACTATGTGCCATTTATTCAAACTGATGTTGCGATTAACCCAGGAAACTCTGGTGGCCCGTTGTTTAACTTAGCGGGAGAAGTTGTCGGGGTTAACTCACAAATTTATAGCCGAAGTGGCGGAAGCATGGGCTTGTCGTTCAGTATTCCGATTGATGTTGCGATTGACATTTCTAACCAATTAAAGGCGAGCGGAAAAATATCGCGTGGTTGGTTAGGCGTTGCAATTCAGGAGCTTACCAAAGAGTTGGCTGAATCATTTGGCATGAAAAACACGAACGGCGCCCTTATTGCTGGTGTTGAAAAAGGCGGCCCAGCAGAAAAGGGCGGCTTGGAAGCCGGTGACGTGATCACCAAGTTTGATGGCAAGATTATCACGACCTCAAGTGATTTGCCGCGTGCAGTTGGCGCAGTTAAACCAGGCAAAACTGTGGTAGTAGAAATATTGCGTAAAGGATCGCCAAAGAGCTTGAACATAGCCATAGGCGAAGTACCTGCAGATGCACCTGATGCGATTCCTGCAACTGGCAAGCCGCCTGCAAAGGCTGAGTCCAATAAAATAGGGCTAACTTTGAAAGACCTAACGCCTCAACAAAAGAAAAAGTTGAATGGTAAGAATGGCTTAGTGGTGGTCGAAAGCACTGGATCTGCAGCGCAAGCGGGTATTCGTCCGGGCGATGTGATTTTGGGCTTAAATAGTAGTAATACGCAAAGCGTAGAAGCGTTTAACAAGCAGATCAATGCCGTGCCAGCTGGAAAAACCGTAGCAGTGCTAGTGCAACGCGGTGACAATACGCTTTATGTGCCCATAAAAGTAATTAAATAGCAACTTACTAAATAAGCGGCATTTGTTGTAAAATGCCGGCTGTGTAAGAAAGGCGCGAAATGCGCCTTTCTTGTTTTGTAAAATTGCCTTAAATGAATACATGAAAAATATACGCAACTTCTCCATTATCGCCCATATTGACCATGGTAAATCTACCTTGGCGGATCGCATTATTCATTTATGTGGTGGCTTAGAAGATCGTGAAATGGAAGCGCAAGTGCTAGATAGCATGGATATTGAGCGTGAACGCGGCATAACCATTAAGGCCCAAACAGCAGCCTTGAGCTATAAAGCTGACGATGGGCAAATCTATCAATTGAATCTGATTGACACCCCAGGTCACGTAGATTTTAGCTACGAAGTCTCACGTTCTCTCTCAGCATGCGAAGGTGCGTTGTTGGTGGTGGATGCCAGTCAAGGCGTTGAAGCGCAAAGCGTTGCCAACTGCTATACCGCCTTAGATTTGGGCGTAGAAGTGTTTCCAATACTCAATAAAATTGATTTGCCATCAGCAGACCCAGAACGTGTTAAACAAGAAATTGAAGATGTCATTGGTGTCGATGCCAGTGAGGCCGTGCTGTGTTCCGCCAAAACAGGGTTGGGTGTGCGCGATGTGCTGGAAGCGGTTGTAGCTAAAATACCGCCGCCAAAAGGCAATATAGACGGACCGCTTAAGGCCTTGGTCATAGATGCATGGTTTGATAACTATGTGGGTGTGGTCATGTTGGTGCGCGTGATTGATGGCGCGCTAAAGCCAAAAGAGAAAATTCGCTTAATGGCTACTGGCGCCGAATATTTGTGCGAGCAAGTTGGGGTGTTTACCCCAAAATCACTGCAAAGAACGCAATTGTCGGCAGGCGAAGTAGGTTTTGTGATTGCTGGCATTAAAGAACTTGCTGCTGCCAAAGTTGGCGATACTGTCACGCTTGCGGGCAAACCTGCTGCTGAACCATTGGCAGGCTTCAAGGAGGTGAAGCCGCAGGTGTTTGCTGGCCTTTATCCAACCGAATCCAACCAATTTGAAGCCTTGCGCACAGCACTGGAAAAATTGAGTTTAAATGACTCAAGCTTGTTGTTTGAACCAGAAAACTCAACGGCATTAGGTTTTGGTTTTAGGTGTGGCTTTTTGGGTTTGTTGCATATGGAAATTGTGCAAGAGCGCCTAGAACGCGAATACGACATGGATTTGATTACCACCGCACCTACGGTGGTTTACGAGCTATTGTTGAAAGATGGCACCGTACAGCAAATCGAAAACCCTTCGCGCTTGCCTGACATGTCGCGCATAGAGGAAATTAGAGAGCCTGTCATTAATGTGAATTTGCTGATGCCGCAAGACTACGTGGGCCCCGTCATGACCTTATGCAACAATAAGCGTGGCATCCAAAAAAACATGCAGTATATGGGTAGGCAAGTCATGCTGAGCTATGAACTGCCGCTCAATGAGGTGGTGTTGGATTTCTTTGATAAATTAAAATCCGTGTCACGCGGCTATGCCAGTATGGATTACGAGTTTTTGGAGTTTCGTGCCGCAGATTTGGTAAAGCTTGATATTATGGTAAATGGCGAGCGCGTTGATGCCTTGAGTTTGATTGTGCACCGTGCCAATAGCCGCTACCGAGGTGGTCAGGTAGCAGAAAAAATGCGCGAGTTAATACCTCGCCAAATGTTTGATGTAGCGATTCAGGCCTCGATTGGCGCAACCATTATTGCCCGCGAAACGGTTAAGGCCATGCGCAAAAACGTGATTGCAAAGTGCTATGGTGGCGATATTACGCGTAAACGCAAACTGCTAGAGAAACAAAAAGAAGGCAAAAAACGCATGAAACAAGTGGGTAATGTGGAGATTCCACAAGAAGCGTTTTTGGCAATTTTAAGAGTTGAAGATAAGTAATTAGAAGTTAAGTAATTAAAGGAAAAATAATGGAATGGCTTTTTTTAGGTTTAATTGCGCTGGGCGGAGTGGGTGTTTACAAAAGCATCATCAGTTTCCCGCTGTTCATGATTTTAATTTTGCTATTAACAGGCGCTATTTGGCTGGTTGATTCACTGGTTTTAAAGAAGAAACGCAATGCAATCACGCCAGAACCCGTGACTGTTGAGTATGCAAAAAGCTTTTTCCCAGTTATTTTGCTGGTATTTTTAATTCGCTCATTCGTGGCTGAGCCATTTAAAATCCCATCAGGTTCAATGATGCCAACGCTATTGGCTGGCGATTACATTTTGGTCAATAAATTCACATATGGCTTGCGTGTACCGTTGGCTAATAATATTTTTTACGAAATTAGCCACCCAAAACGTGGGGATGTAATTGTGTTTCATTTTCCACCAGATCCAAAAGTTGATTATATCAAGCGAATTGTTGGTCTACCTGGTGATAAAATTCAGTATCAAGATAAGCGATTGACAGTTAATGGAAAATTGCTGGATGTGGTTGCAGAAGACAACTATGATTATGAAATGGAAGGAGCGAACATTATTAGCGCGCAACGTTTAAATGAAACTTTAGGTGACTTGAAACATGATATTCTCATTCATGATATTCCTAACCGCTACGAATCAGGTTCTTTAGGAGAAAAGCTGATGAATGGCGAGACGGTTATAGTGCCTGAAGATCATTATTATGCGATGGGCGATAATCGCGACAACAGCGCAGATAGTCGTGTTTGGGGTTTTGTGCCAGATAAAAACTTGGTCGGGAAAGCATTTTTCATCTGGTTTAATTTTGACAAGTTTGGCAGAATTGGCAGTTCGGTTAAGTAAACTTAATGGTAAGGGAGAATATCATGAAGCAATATTATCTAAAAAAACAGGCTGGCATGACCTTTATGGGTTTTGTGATCGTCGCAGCATTTCTAATCTCTATTGTCATGGCTGGCATTATTGTTGTGCCTGACTATGTTGAGTATTTCGGTGTAAAAAAGATTATTCAACATATTGGCAGCGAGCCTAATTTCGCTGACATGACCAAGACTGATATCGTTACCATGTTTGATAAAGGTGCTAGCGCAGGCTATGTGACCGTCGTGAAGGGTAGCGATTTACTAATTACTAAGGATGCCGACGGTAGGCAAGTCATTACAGCAGAGTATCAAGTTGTTAGACACCTTGCCTTCAATTTAAGCGCTTTGATGGACTTTAAAGCAACTACCGCCAAATAACTGATGTCTGTTGATGGTCTTCAGAAGCAGCTTGGCTATCAGTTCAAGCAGCCTGCGCTTCTTTCGCAGGCGCTCACTCATCGAAGTTTTGCCAGCAATAATAACGAGCGCCTAGAATTTTTAGGTGATGGAGCGCTTAATTACATTATTGCGCATCAGCTTTATATGCGCTTTCAAAAGCTACCAGAAGGCGATTTAAGCCGCTTGCGAGCCGCTTTGGTAAAAGAGTCAACCTTGTTCGAAATTGCGCTAAAACTAGATTTAGGCGAATCGCTCAAATTAGGTGAAGGTGAGTTAAAAAGCGCTGGTTGGCGTCGCCCCTCCATTTTAGCGGATGCGCTAGAAGCTATTGTGGGAGCAGTTTATCTGGATGGTGGTCATGAAGCGACAGAGGCATTAGTGTTGAAGCTATATGCAGAAAAACTGGAAATCATCGACCCAAAACTCATTGATAAAGATGCCAAATCATTGTTACAAGAACTTTTGCAAGGCAAAAAAATTGACCTTCCAGATTACCAAGTAGTGAATATAGACGGAGAGGCCCATGCGCAAACATTTAAAGTTTCGTGTAGTGTTTCTAAATTAAAAATCCAAACAGTCGGCGAAGGTACGAGTCGACGTGCAGCTGAGCAAAATGCGGCTCAGCTAGCATTAACAGAACTAGAAAAAACTTAATGAAGCAAAATTTTAGATGCGGTACGGTAGCCATTGTGGGGCGGCCAAATGTCGGCAAGTCTACTTTGCTCAATCATATTTTGGGCTTAAAGCTCAGCATTACCTCGCGTAAAGCGCAAACTACGCGTCATCGCTTGCTGGGTATTCACACCACTGAAAATGCACAATTTTTGTTTGTCGATACACCTGGCTTTCAACAAAAACACCTCAATGCACTCAATAAAAGCTTGAATAAAACAGTGACACAAGTGCTCACTGAAGTTGACGTGGTGTTGTTTGTGATTGAGCCAATGAAATTGGGCGAAGCAGATGAAAAAGTGCTCGCGCTCTTGCCAAAAAATAAGCCAGTCTTGCTAGTGGTCAATAAAGCGGATTTAATGGGCGACAAAAATAATTTGTTACCGCTAATTCAGGATTTCGATTTAATGCACGATTTTGCTGCAATTATTCCTGTTAGCGCAAAGAAAAACCTACATTTGGATGAGCTCTTGGAGGCAATATCCATAAGGCTTCCAGAGCAGCTCGCTATTTACGGTGAAGATGAATTGACCGATAAAAATGAGCGTTTTTTGGCGGCAGAAATGATACGCGAAAAGATATTTCGCTTGCTCGGTGACGAGGTGCCATATTCTGTTGCGGTAGAAATTGAAAAATTTGAAACTGTGAAAAATCTTAGGCGTATATTTGCTGCCATTATTGTGGATAAAGACAGCCAAAAACCGATGATTATTGGCAAAGGTGGCGAAAAATTAAAACAAATCTCTACCGAAGCACGGCAGGATATGGAAAAATTGTTTGGAAGTAAAGTGTATTTGGAAACTTGGGTTAAGGTTAAAGGCGGTTGGGCGGATGACGAACGTGCGCTCAAAAGTTTAGGATACTAAATGTCAGATGCTTTTTCTGTGCCTCTTGTAGGCAATGCGATCAATCTCAATGATCAAGGCGTTTATTACGCAATAAATCGCAAAACGGGCGGCATCAACAATGTATTTAATTTGGTGTGCGAAGAAGAAGATTGGTACTTGTATCAACTCAAAAATCTCAATATAGAGGGTGAAATGGGCTGGGTTATTTTGGCCGATCAAGGGGATTACCCGCTTAAATTGGTGGCGCTTGAGGAAGTGGAACGCTACTTTTCAAAATCTGAATATTTAGAACCTAAAGGTACTTGGCAACTCATGCGTAACTCGAGGTATGGTTTTGGCAAATTTACGCCACAGAGCGCCGAAATGGGCATTCACTACGGCATGATTTTGTTCTCTGGCGACGAAATGTTGGTGCCACTTTTGATAGAAAAAGCGCAGGATGAAGCCCTAAAAAGCTTGGCAGAGACGGGCGCTTAACTTATGGTGGCTGTGCTATCCAGTCGTCAAGAGAATGAGCCTGTGTACGTGTTACACACCTATCCATTCAAAGAAACTAGCCTCGTGGCGGAGTTATTCAGCAAGCAGTTTGGGCGCGTGGCGATGGTCGCCAAAGGCGCACGCAGGCCACGTTCTGCCATGCGCGGCCAGTTACAGGCTTTTCAAATGCTCAGCGCGACGTGGTCTGGTAAGAATGAGCTGAAAACCTTACATAGCCTTGAATGGGCGGATAGTTTGGTTTCAGTGTCTGGTGAAGCGCTGATGTGCGGCTTTTATTTAAATGAGCTATTACTGCGCTTGCTACCGCGTGAAGATGCTCACGAGTCGCTATTTGATTACTATCAAAAAACACTCAAAACCCTGGCGACAGGGCTAGATTTGGCTACCAATCTACGCCGATTCGAACTGAAATTATTGCAAGAAATGGGTTACGCAGTTCCGCTAAATATGGATGAAAATGGAGAACCAATTTTGGTGGATAAAACTTATCTTTACGAAGCGGAGTATGGCGCGAGTGCATTTAATAAATCTAAAAATGGCGTACAATTGAGCGGCAAAACTTTGCTGGATATGGCGAATGACGATTACGTAGCTTCGCAAACGCAACAACAAAGCAAGCTGTTGATGCGTTATTTGCTGGCGCATTATTTGGGCGATAAGCCGTTACATACAAGGCAGCTACTCATAGATTTACAAGGTTTATAAATGATTAAATTAGGCGTCAACATCGACCACGTTGCAACACTTCGTCAGGCGCGTGGTACCAAGTATCCAAGCGTGGTTCAAGCCGCTTTGCGTGCCGAGCAATCGGGCGCAGATAGCATCACGCTACATTTACGTGAAGATCGCCGCCACATGCAAGATGCGGACATTTTTGCCTTGAGGCCTTTGCTACAAACTAAAATGAATCTCGAGTGTGCAGTGACGGACGAGATGATTGGCATTGCCCTACAAGTTGCGCCGCAAGATGTTTGCTTAGTGCCAGAACGTCGAGAGGAGCGCACCACAGAAGGCGGTTTAGACGTGATTGCACATTTTGACAAAGTCGCCGCAGCGACTAAAAAATTGAGCGATGCTGGCATTCGCGTCTCACTTTTTATCGCCCCGGATATTGCGCAAATTGATGCTTCCAAAAAAGTGGGTGCGCCTGTAATAGAGTTGCACACGGGTACGTTTGCTGATGCGGAAGATGAAATGTCACAAACGCATGAGTTGAATCGTATTAAATCTGCTTTGAAACATGCGCTGGCATTGGGTTTGATAGTGAATGCGGGTCACGGCTTAAATAATCACAATGTACATAAAATTGCGGCTTTGAGCGGTATTGAAGAGTTGAATATCGGCCATGCTATTGTTGCGCACGCGCTGTTTGTGGGTTGGGATAATGCGGTGCGTGAAATGAAAACTTTGATGCGAGAAGCCTCTAAGTGATTTTTGGGATAGGCACCGACATTGTTGAAGTGGCGCGAATTGAAGCCTCCCTTACGCAGTTTGGTGAGACGTTTGCAGAAAAAATATTAGCAAAAAGCGAAGTCGCAAGTTTTCAAGAATCGCATATCAAAGCGCGTTTTTTAGCCAAGCGTTTTGCAGCAAAAGAGGCTTTTTCCAAAGCGCTCGGAACGGGACTTCGCGCGCCGGCAACTTTTCAAAATATCGCAGTTGCGCATGATAATTTAGGCAAACCCATATTGGTATTAGCGCCAGAATTGCAGAGATTTATGACGGCAAAGAATATTCAAAATACACACATTAGTATCAGCGATGAGAAAAATTTAGCTGCCGCGTTTGTTGTTTTAGAATCATGACCGAAGCACCAGATTTTGAACGTAGATTCGGCGGTGTGCGCCGTTTATACGGCGATGCTGGATTGGCTAAATTTCAGGCCGCGCATATTGCAGTGGTAGGCATTGGCGGTGTGGGTTCTTGGGCAGCTGAGGCGCTTGCGCGCAACGCCGTTGGCGAAATTACTTTGGTGGATTTAGATAATATTGCTGAATCAAACTTTAATCGCCAATTGCACGCGGTGGATGGCAATATTGGCAAACCTAAAATTGCGGCAATGCGTGAGCGGATTTTAAGCATTAATCCCACTTGCGTGGTGCGTGAAATTGAAGATTTTGTGACACCCGAAAATATTGCATCAATGCTCGCTTTTAAAATAGATGGCATTATAGACTGCATAGACGACGCCAAAGCCAAAGCCGCGCTGGCTGCATTTTGTAAAGCCAAGAAAATTCCGCTTATTATGACGGGAGGCGCTGGCGGTCGCTTGGATGCGACGCGCATTAAAACGGCTGATTTAGCGAATGTAACAAACGACAAATTGCTGGCAAAGGTGCGCAATATTTTGCGCAAGGATTACGCCTTTGCCAAAGGCAAAGATGGCATTAACGCCAAACAGATTAAAATGCATGTTTTGTGTGTTTATTCCGACGAGCCTGCGGCCATGCCTCTGCGAGCCAATAGCGACAAGCTTTCCAGCAATGCTGAATTAACTTCTTGTGATTTGGGTATTTCACTTATGGGTTTAAATTGTGCGGGCTATGGCTCTAGCGTGTGCGTCACTGCGACGTTTGGTTTTGCAGCAGCGGGCTTAATATTAAGCCAGTTGCTAGTTTGAGTTTAGCTACGCAGGCGAGAACATTTCTTTCAAAATTTCACATCCCATTCCCAACATAAAATAGCAAAAAGCTTTGGCCGCTTGAGAGACGTTTCACTTATTGAGTGCCACCACATGCCATGTGCGGGAAAAGCGACATTGGCCATGCGAATGGCAGAAATGTTGCATCGGCTTGGTTATGTGCGCAAAGGCCATAAAGTGAGTGTGACACACGATGACTTGGTCGGCCAATATATTGACCATTCCGCACCAAAGACCAAAGAAGTGTTGAAAAAAGCCATGGGTGGTGTATTGTTCATTGATGAGACGTACTATCTTTATCGCACTTAAAAATGAGCGTGATTAAGGACAAGGGGAGATTGAGATTTTGCAGCAAGTGATGGGAAATAATCGGGATGACATTGTCGTGATTTTGGCGGGCTATAAAGACAGAATGTATAGCTTTTTTAATCTAATCCTGGCATGTCGTCTCGCATTGCGCAACATATTGATTTTCCAAATTACAGCCGTTCTGAATTGATGGAGATTGCCAATAAAATGCTCGCTAACATGCATTCTAAGCTGGATCAAAAGGCGCAGATTGCGATGAATGAATACATCGCACAGTGGCAATCCAAACCACATTTTGCCAATACGCGCTCTATTATAAATGGTTTAGATCGTGCACGTTTGCGTCATGCTAGTCGCGTGTTAGAAACGGCTTCTGGCAATGCTTCTATTGAGGATTTATCCACAATTACCGAATCTGATATTCGCGCTTCGCGCGTGTTTAACAAAACCGAGACTTCAAAAAGTTAAAATAATGATCAAAACGCCTAAAAATTTAGCAGATTTCCTCTCAGAGCAACAGGTTGGAGAGCCGCTTAAATGCTTGCTTCTTAAGCTGTCTGATATTTGTATCGCAATTGCAGAAATGACGTCGAAAGGTGCGTTGGCAAGCATCACGGAAAAGTTGCAGACTCAAAATGTTCAAGGCGAAACGCAAACACAGCTAGATGTGATTTGCAATGATATATTTATTGATGAACTCACAAAGTGTGTGTTGGTTGCTGGCTTGGCTTCGGAGGAGGAGGATGAAGTTTGTAATATCCGACAGGCAAAATATTTGGTGTTGTTTGATCCACTTGATGGTTCTTCGAATGTGGCAATTAATGTAACGGTAGGCTCAATTTTTTCAATTTTAAAAGCACCAATAGATCGTTTGCCGACAAAGCAAGACTATTTGCAAGCTGGCAAGCATCAGGTGGCGGCAGGTTATGCCCTATATGGCCCTGCGACAATGCTGGTAATAAGCTTTGGAAATGGAACGCATGGATTTACTTTGGATTCAGAAACGCACACTTTCTTATTAACGCATCTCAATATGCAGGTTGCTGAAAGCACGTCAGAGTTTGCGATTAATGCAAGTAATGAGCGGTTTTGGGAGCCGCCTGTTGAGCGATATATTCATGAATGCAAGGCTGGGGAAGCTGGCGTGCGTGGTCGTGATTTTAATATGCGCTGGGTGGCGAGTATGGTGGCAGAAGTGCATCGCATCTTACTGCGTGGCGGCATCTATCTTTATCCACGAGATTCAAAAATACCGATAAAAGCTGGGCGCTTACGCTTGATGTATGAGTTAAACCCAATGAGCATGCTCATCGAACAAGCTGGCGGTAAAAGCTCGACAGGCAAAATTCGCGTATTGGAGATGGAGCCCGAAGAGATCCATCAACGCGCGCCTATTATTATTGGCACTTCACAAGAAGTAAGCTTGGTGGAGCATTACACACAGTCATTTGAATCTGGTGATGTACAAAAAGGTTTTTAACCATTATTTGCCGAGCGTAAGATGTTTCACCAAAAATAATCATTTGATTAAGTATTGCAATAAACCATAAAACAATTATAAAAGCACTTAAGGGAGAGTGAACGAAAAGTACACTTCCCAAACTTGTTCGTGCTGCGGAGAAATCTCCGCAAGTAGTCCGAAAGGTAGAGCAGGTCTTGGAATAAGAGAATGATCTTGTGATTTGTGAAATGCTATACATAATAGAGATATTTATGCAGCAAAGAACATTCTCCGATTGGGAAATCAATCGCTAACTGTAGGAATCCCCTGAATTTATTCATAGGGAGGATGACAATTCAATGATTCTAAGGATTATGAACATCAAAAATGGGCATTAAGGACAACTATGGCACTTATTTCACTTAGGCAGTTACTTGACCACGCAGCAGAGCACAGCTATGGCCTTCCAGCCTTTAATATTAATAATATGGAGCAGATTCACTCTATATTAAAGGCGGCGGATGAAGTTGATAGCCCAGTCATTCTGCAAGCTTCTGCTGGCGCGCGTGGCTATGCGGGGGAGCCGTTTTTGCGCAAAATGGTCGAAGCTGCCATAGAGCAATATCCGCATATTCCCATTTGCATGCACCAAGACCATGGTGCATCGCCAGCAGTTTGCCAATCAGCGATTCGAAGCGGTTTTTCCAGCGTGATGATGGATGGTTCATTGAAAGCAGATGCTAGAACACCTTCTAACTATGCCTATAATGTCGATGTGACGCGCCGTGTGACAGAATTCGCGCATGCAGTTGGCGTTTCGGTGGAGGGTGAGCTGGGTGTATTGGGTTCGCTAGAAACGGGCATGGCATCTGAAGAAGATGGTAGCGGCGCGGTTGGTGTGCTAGACGAGTCACAACTACTCACCGACCCAGACGAAGCGGCAGAGTTTGTGAAAGCTACGCAAGTTGATGCGCTTGCCATTGCCATTGGTACCAGTCACGGCGCATATAAATTCAGCCGACCGCCGACTGGCGATACGCTTTCCATCACCCGCATAAAAGCCATTCACGCGCGCATCCCTAACACGCATTTGGTGATGCATGGCTCATCTAGCGTATCCCAAGAATCGCTAGAAATTATTCGCCAATATGGCGGGAAAATCAAAGAAACCTATGGGGTGCCTGTGTCGCAAATTGTTGAAGGAATCAAGCACGGCGTGCGCAAAGTGAACATCGATACTGACATTCGTCTTTCGATGACCGCCGCCATTCGTGAAAGCATGGCTTTGCATCCAGAAGAATTTGACCCGCGCGTCTACTTTAAAGCAGCTATCGCTGCCGCGCAGCAACTTTGTAAAGAGCGCTTTGAAGCCTTTGGTAGCGCTGGGCGCGCCAGTCAAATTAAAGTCATTTCGATGGATGCCATGGCCACAAGATATACAAAGGGTGAACTTAGCCCGATAGTCAAATAAGCACCAATATAAAAAAGAGAAGTAAGAAAATGCGTCGTAAACTGGTCGTAGGTAATTGGAAAATGAACGGCAGCATCGCCAAGAACAAGGCATTGCTGGAAGCCTTAATTTTGGGGGTGCACGATTTGCATCATGGCGACTTTGTTGTTTGTGTGCCGTATCCTTACCTCGCACAGGCGCAGACCTTAGCGCAAGGTACAAACGTCGCTTGGGGCGCACAGAACCTGAGCTCGAATGAAGATGGCGCGCTGACTGGCGCGGTTTCTCCAAGCATGTTAGTAGATTACGGCTGTAGCCATGTGATTGTTGGTCACTCCGAACGTCGTATGCTATCGCACGAAACAGACGATACGGCCGCTGCCAGATTTCAAGCGGCTATCAATGCAGGTCTTACGCCTATTTTTTGTATGGGCGAAACCTTAGAAGAGCGCGAGGCCGACTGGACAGAATATGTCGTAGGTCGCCAGCTAGATTCTATCTTGCGCCGTTTTGGTCCAGAATCCGTCGCCAAAGCGGTGCTCGCCTACGAGCCTTTGTGGGCCGTGGGTACAGACCAGCCCGCGACCCCCGCACAGGCACAGGAGGTGCATACTTTTATTCGAAAACGTATAGCCAGATGTGATAAAAAAATTGCCAAGCACGTGCGAATACTCTATGGTGGCAGCCTAAACCCAAGCAACGCAAAAGCCTTATTTGATATGCCTGATATCGACGGTGGCTTGGTAGGACGATGCTCGTTAGACGCAAATGCATTCGTCGGCATTTGCAAAGCAACATAACTTCAAGTTAAATCAGACAAAGGTTAAAAATGAAAGTTGGTATTCCTAGCGAGATTCGCGAGTTTGAGCAGCGTGTTGCGGCAACACCAGAAACCGTAAAAAAAATAGTTGCCTTAGGCTGCGAAGTGATTGTGGAAAAAGGGGCTGGCGTCGGCGCAAACATGACAGATGCCGCCTATGAGCAAGCAGGCGCGCGGCTCGCAGCGGCAAAAGATGTGCTTGCGTGTCCGTTGATTTTAAAAGTGCGCGCGCCAGAAGCCAAAGAACTGAAGCTAATGAAAGCAGGCACAGTGCTGATTGGCATGCTCGAGCCGTTTAATCAAGCCAATTTGCAAGCCATGGCCAAACAAGGAATCACAGCATTTTCACTAGAGGCGCTTCCGCGTAATACGCGTGCGCAAAGCATGGATGTGCTGTCGTCGCAGGCCAATATTGCAGGTTATAAGTCAGTTTTACTCGCCAGTCATTTTTATCAACATTTTATGCCGATGTTAATGACTGCGGCAGGTACCGTGAAGGCCGCGCGGATATTGGTGCTTGGGGCAGGTGTTGCTGGCCTGCAAGCGATTGCAACAGCAAAAAGATTGGGCGCGGTGGTAGAAGCGTCGGATGTACGTCCTACGGTGAAAGAGCAAATTGAATCGCTAGGCGCGAAGTTTTTAGATGTACCTTACGAGACTGAAGAAGAGGCCAAGATTGCGGCAGGTGAGGGTGGCTACGCAAAGCCAATGCCTGCAAGCTGGATGAAACGACAGGCTGAACTTGTCGCCTCACGCGCTGCAGAGTCGAATATTGTCATCACTTCCGCGCTCATTCCCGGTCGCGCACCGCCAATTTTACTGCATTCTGATACCGTCGCAAAAATGAAACCTGGCTCTGTGGTGATAGATTTGGCTGCAGGACTAGGCGACAATGGTTCTGGTAATTGCCCGCTTACCGAGGCCAATAAAGTAGTCGTCAAACACGGAGTCACGCTGGTGGGTTACACCAATTTGCCAAGCATGGTAAGCGCAGATGCATCTGCACTTTATGCCAAAAACGTGTTTGAATTCATGAAGTTGTTTGTCGCAGAAGGTAAATTTAATTTGCCAAGTGAAGACGAATTGGTAAAAGCCTGTTTGCTTTGCGAAAACGGCAGCATTATTGAAAATTAAGGGATAAAAATGACTGATTTACTCACGATGCAAAATATGACAATTTTTGTGCTGGCGATTTTCGTCGGCTACCATGTGGTGTGGAACGTGACTTCGGCGCTGCACACCCCGCTGATGTCGGTCACCAATGCGATTTCGGGCATTGTCATCGTCGGTGCGATGTTGCAAACGGTGGACATTGAGGGCAACACGCTCAATTTCACTAGTATTTTAGGTGCAATTGCGATTTTTCTCACATCCATCAACATTTTTGGTGGATTTATGGTGACGCGCAGAATGTTGGAAATGTTCAAGAAAAAAGAGAAGAAACAAGTAGCGGAGCAGACCAAATGAACCCAAATTTCATCGCTGCGGCATATCTCGTTTCTGCCGTTTTATTTATCCTTTCGCTCAAAGGGCTTTCGTCTCCCAATAACGCGCTGCGCGGCAATGCGTTCGGCATGGTGGGTATGGTGCTGGCTGTAGCCACCACTTTTTTTGTTGGCCATAATTTAATTTTTCCGCTGATACTTGCGGCGATTGGCTTGGGCGCTATTGTTGGCACCACTGCGGCCAAAAAAGTGCAAATGACCAATATGCCAGAGCTTGTCGCGCTCATGCACTCATTTGTGGGTTTAAGCGCGGTGCTTATTGCCATTGCCGCTGTTTTTAACGCCGCTGAGCAGCACACCGCCGTGCAACGCATAGAACTGTTTATCGGCGCATTTATCGGCGCAATTACATTTACCGCGTCCGTGGTGGCGTTTGGCAAACTTTCTGGGAAATTTGGCGCAAAAGCTGTGGTGTTTAAGGGGCAACATTTAATCAATCTTATCTTCGCCTTACTCATGCTGGCATGCGGCATTTATTTTTATCTTTATCAAAGCCACGCTGCGTTCTTAGCCATGTGCGCGGTGGCGCTAGTATTGGGCGTCACACTAATTATCCCGATTGGCGGCGCAGATATGCCCGTCGTTGTTTCCATGCTCAATAGCTATTCTGGCTGGGCGGCTGCAGGCATCGGCTTTACGCTAAACAACCCCGTGCTGATTATCGCCGGCGCTTGCGTTGGTTCATCTGGCGCAATTTTGTCTTATATTATGTGTAAGGCCATGAACCGCTCGATTGTTGCGGTATTGCTGGGTGGGTTCGGCGCAGAAGCGGCTGTTTCAGCCATAGGTGGAGAGCAAAAAGTGGCTAAATCTGGCTCGGTCGATGACGTCGCATTTTTAATGTCGAACGCCGATTCAGTGATTATTGTGCCAGGTTACGGCTTGGCGGTTGCTCGTGCGCAACATTCACTACAAGAGCTCACCGAAAAACTTATCCACAAAGGCATTAAAGTAAAATACGCTATTCACCCGGTGGCAGGGCGTATGCCGGGTCATATGAACGTGTTGCTGGCCGAGGCGGACGTGCCTTACGAGCAAGTGGCTGAAATGGAAGATATCAACAGCGAATTTGGCCAAACCGATGTGGTGTTTGTGATTGGTGCAAATGATGTGGTAAACCCCGCCGTGAAAAACCCCGAAAGCCCAATTTTCGGCATGCCGATTTTAGAAGCGTACAAAGCAAAAACCATTATCGTGAACAAACGCACCATGGCTAGCGGCTATGCTGGCGTAGATAATGACTTGTTTTATATGGAAAAAACTATGATGGTATTCGGTGATGCAAAAAAAGTTGTGGAAGATATAGTGAAGGCGCTCCAATAAACTATTTCAAAATCACACGTTCATATTCTGGAAAATAATGCGCTATCACGCTTAAATCGAAGCGGCGCAAAATACTGGTGTTGGATTCTCGCGCAAGCAAAAACTCAAACGATTTTTTCACCAAATCTGCTGTGCTTATTTTTCCGTCAGTGAGTTTTTGCACGTAAGTCGCTTGCACATTGACTTCGTGCGTGGTTGTGTTGCCAGCATGCACGGTCACTTGAAAGGTTTCTGTGCTCATTTCTTTTACCTGAATTTCTACCACTTTTGTTCCTTTCCAGTACTTGAAATTTGCAAATTGAACCCAAAATTAAGCCTAGGATTAACACATTTAAGTTTAACGCAATAAAGGGATGATGATGGCAAAAAATAAAACCGAAAAATTAGCTTTTCAGGCTGAAGTCAAACAACTTTTACAATTGATGATTCATTCGCTCTACAGCAATAAGGAAATTGTGCTGCGCGAACTGATTTCTAATGCCAGCGACGCGGCAGATAAGCTGCGCTTTGAGGCCTTGGCAGACGGTAGTTTGTATGAAAATGATAGTGATTTAAAGATTCGTGTGGCTTTTGATAAAACCACACGTACGGTGACCATTTCAGATAATGGTATCGGAATGACGCGTGACGAAGTGGTAAGCAACATTGGCACGATTGCTAAATCGGGCACCAAAGATTTTTTTAATGCCTTGACGGGAGATCAGGCGAAGGATGCCAATTTAATTGGCCAGTTTGGTGTGGGTTTTTATTCAAGCTTTATAATTGCCGATAAAGTGACGTTAATCACTCGTCGAGCTGGTAACAAGGATGCGACCAAGTGGGAATCGTCAGGTGAAGGCGATTACACGCTTGAAGTCGCAGATAAAATAACTCGAGGCACGGATATTGTTTTACATCTGCGTGAAGGTGAAGACGAGTTTTTGAACGACTGGAAACTCAAATCTATTATTCGCAAATATTCAGACCATATTACCTTGCCGATTGTGATGAACAAAACAGAGTGGAAAGAAGGCGAGGATGACAAACCTGGCGACATGGTGACGACGGATGAGCTGGAAACTATTAATAGCGCCTCAGCACTGTGGGCGCGCAGCAAAAACGACATCACTGTTGAAGAGTATCAAGAGTTTTACAAACACGTGTCGCACGATTTTGAAGTGCCACTTGCCTACACGCACAGCCGTGTTGAAGGCAAGCAAGAGTATATTTCGCTGCTTTATGTGCCAAGTAAAGCGCCATTTGATTTGTATGACCGCGAGCGCAGGCATGGCATTAAGCTTTACGTGAAACGTGTTTTTATTATGGAAGACGCAGAAAAGCTCATGCCGCAATACTTGCGCTTTGTACGCGGTGTAATTGACAGCGCCGATTTGCCCCTCAACGTTTCGCGCGAAATTTTGCAAGATAGTCGCGATGTTGAAGCTATTAAAAATGGTTCAGTAAAGAAAGTGCTTGGTTTGTTAGAAGACTTAGCTAAAGATAAGCCTGAGGAGTACGCGAAGTTTTGGGGCGAGTTCGGCCGCGTGTTAAAAGAAGGTCCGGGCGAAGATTTTGCCAATAAAGAAAAGATAGCCAGCCTATTGCGTTTTGCCTCGACGCATACAGATTCCGATACGCAAAATGTGAGCTTAAGTGATTATGTGAGTCGCATAAAAGATGGTCAAGAGGCTATTTACTACATTACGGCAGACACTTTTGCTGCGGCGCAACATTCGCCGCATCTCGAAATTTTTCGTAAAAAAGGCATTGAAGTTTTGTTGATGAGCGATAAGGTCGATGAGTGGCTGTTGGGCAGTCTTAATGAGTTTGAAGGTAAAAAGCTACAATCGATTGCCAAAGGCGATTTGGATTTGGGCAAATTGGAAGATGAGGCCGAAAAAGAAGCGCAGAAAAAAGTTGAGGACGAAAGCAAAGACTTAATTGAAAAAATTAAAACCACGCTGGGTGATAAAGTGAAAGAAGTACGCGTGACGCATCGATTAACTGATTCGCCGGCTTGTTTGGTAGCGGGCGAGCACGATTTATCCGGCAATTTGGCGCGAATATTAAAGGCGGCAGGCCAAAATGCACCCGAAAGTAAGCCGACTTTGGAGCTGAATCCTTTGCATCGCTTGGTGATACGTTTAAAAACTGAAGCGGATGAGGCTAAATTTTCTGATTATGTCCATGTGTTATTTGATCAAGCTTTGTTGGCGGAAGGTGGCCAATTAGAAGACCCTGCAAGCTTTGTAAGACGTATGAATGCATTAATTTCGTAATGATTCAAAGCTAATCTATCAGCCTGCTGCGAAATTTGTAGCAGGCTTTTTATTGCTTGGCTTAATGTTGGCTTGCTATTTGCTAAAATAAACTACACTATTGGAGTTAAAAGGAAACAGAAAATGGACACGCCCAAAAAAGACAATATCGTATTGCCCAAACTCACGCCAATGAAGCAGGCGTTGCAGAACCATTTAGTTTTCTCATGCTTTAAGATTAATAAGGTTGCTACGCCTAGAGACTGGTATCACACAACTGCTTATGTGGTGCGCGACCATGTTGTAGAACGTTGGATTCGAACCTCTTCTTCCTATTATGATCAAGATCCGAAGCGCGTTTATTATCTCTCGCTTGAGTTTTTAATTGGCCGCATGCTATCTAACGCTGCACTTAATTTGGGCATTAAAGAGGATTTAAGTGGCGGTTTAGGTGCATTAGGACACAGTTTGGAAGCGGCAGTGGAAATGGAAAACGATGCTGCGCTTGGTAATGGCGGCTTAGGTCGCTTGGCCGCATGTTTTTTGGATTCTATGGCGACCATGGATATTCCTGCAACGGGTTATGGCATTCGCTATGAATATGGCATGTTTAAACAGACTTTAGAGCAAGGCCAGCAAATGGAAAGCCCCGATAATTGGCTACGCTACGGTAATGTTTGGGAGTTTCAGAGACCAGAAGCAACATATACCATTCGCTTTAATGGAAAAGTTCTGCAAGCTGGCAAAGAGCGCCATTGGGTGGATACCGATGATATCGTAGCGATGCCTTATGATGTGCCAGTGCCAGGCTACGGCACAGAAACTGTGAATAATTTAAGGTTGTGGTCTGCAAAAGCTACGCGTGACTTTGATTTGCGACATTTTAATGATGGCAACTACGAAGGTTCCGTCGTCGAGCGCACTGAATCAGAGACGATTTCAAAAGTATTGTACCCAAATGATGCCTCTGCATCAGGGCGCGAATTAAGGTTAAAACAACAATACTTTTTTGTTTCAGCCTCTATTCAAGATATTTTGAGACGTTTTACTAGTACGCGCCTACTGAAAACTAAAGCTGACTGGCGTGACCTACCAGATAAAATTGCGATTCAACTCAATGACACGCACCCTTCAATTGGCGTGGCAGAAATGATGTACCAGTTAGTTGATGTACATGGTTTGGAATGGGCTTTTGCATGGGAGCTCACTGTCAAAATATTTGCATACACCAACCATACTTTAATGCCTGAAGCACTTGAAACATGGTCTGTTGAGCTTTTTGGCAATTTGTTGCCACGCCATTTGGAGATTATTTACGAGATTAACCATCAGTTTCTTCAAATGGTTAATCATCACTTCCCTGGTGATAGCGATTTGCTCAAACGTGTGTCAATTATTGATGAGAATGGCGGTCGTCGAGTGCGCATGGCGCATTTGGCTGTTGTAGGAAGCCACACAGTAAACGGCGTGGCGGAGCTGCATAGCGAGTTACTGAAAACTACATTGTTTGCAGACTTTCATAAAATATATCCAAAAAAATTAACCAATATGACCAACGGCATTACGCCAAGACGTT
>JBJXDT010000080.1:0-24688 GCA_046153505.1 Methylophilaceae bacterium
CTCATGGCTTGCGCATCTAAACTTAACTTAGCAAAGGATTCGTTACGGAATGTTTTGTCCATCAATAAACGTATTAAATGTGGATAGCAAGTAAATGGCGCACCATTTGGGTGGTCGGTCGTCAGGAAAATACGCCAAGGATCTTCAACAGTTAAGAACAGTTCTAAACCGATCGCCCATTGCAAGGCATTCACAAAATTTTGGTCGCGATATTTAAATGGCACTACACCACAACCTGCATCGCATTCAATGTCCATAATCACTGATTTTTTTGGGTTGGCGTGTTTGGCATTCAAGTGCTGAATCATATTATCGCCAGAGGCGGTCACAGTTTGCCCAAATAAAATTTGTCCCACATCGGCCGTGATATGTTTGTGTTTGTTTAATGCCTCAGCTATTTGTGCTGCAGCGGAAGAAAATTTCTTATCTCCCTCTGTGCCATAGCTATGAAACTGAATGTGCGTCAGGTGCATTGGCATGCCGTCGCTAGCGCCCATGGTGTTCAGGGTAGTTTCAAAGTTGCCCGCCACGCCCAAATTGTTGCAATGCACATGCAAGGGTTTGGCAATGCCTAAATCGTTTACTGCCCGGCTCAAGCTTTTTAAAATATCCCTTGGCGTAACGTTGTAATAACTGTGGTTTTCATCTAAATCGAGCTTGCGCTTGTTAAATTTAAAGTCTGAAATACCGCCAGGATTCACTACTTTTATACCAATCGCCTGTGTGGCGTGCAGAATCCATGCAACATAATCATTGATGGCTTTTTGGTCTTGCTTAGCGGTGAGCATGCGCAAAAAATAATCGTCATTGCCGAGCATGGCGTAGCCGCCTTTGTCTATCATGGGTGTGTCGCCCATTTCAAGATGTGTTTGACGCGCGTTTATCGGCATCATTGCAGGTTCAAACGCGGCGGTGTAACCCATTTCAATATATCGAAAACCCGTTTCAGTGGTGGTGGGTGTGGCATGGTGGCTACAGTGCGGTGTGCAAATATGCGCTTCAGGTTCGCTATATTGTCTAAATTCAGGCAATAACATACGCGCTATATTTACTTTGCCGCCACCAATGTGGCTGTGCATGTCGATTGCGCCCGACATCACCACTTTATTTTTTAAATCAATCATTTGGGTAATTTTTGCATCTGCACTCGGTTTAGCAATAATTTTGCCTTCGCGAATATAAATATCTTGAATCACACCATTTTTTTGCTGCGCTGGATCGATAATTTTGCAGTTTTTAAGCAAGGTAATCATGCTAACGCACCTTCAATTTCTCGCAAGACTTCCGCTAATGTTGGCAATTTAGATTCGCGTATTTTTTTAAGCGGCAAGGTGACCGAGCCATCCACGCGAAATAGGCTACCATTCGCCTCTAAACCTGGTGTTGCAATGGGGATAAATACATTAGGTGCTTGTTCAAAATGCATATTGGGGTTGCCCACTGCAATGCTTGGCACGTTGGAGTGAGGTGGTAATTTGTCCGAGTTAAAGCTATTTACCCACACCAAAGCATCGTAATCATGCACATCCTCACTGTTGATAATCACTCCGTTAAGCCATGTGTGTGCGTAATTGACGCTGGTGTCGCCGTCGGAGCCTCCTAAAGGAAGGCCGCTAGCGCGCGTACTTAAATTAAGTGTTGCCACAATTTCTGTGATTTTGCCAATAGTAAGCTCGGCATGCGCAAGGCCTAAATCTTTAGACACCCAAGCCAGCACACTATATTTCGCGGCTTTAAGTTTGTCAGCCAAATTATGCAATTCTGTTAACGAAATACCAGCCACTTCAGTCATTTTAAGCGATTTGTTTAAGAGCAAAGCCTGCAAAACAGCCAACACTTCGGGTAAGTTTGCCTCGCTGCAAGGCAATTTGCTTGAGCCTTTCGGAGCATGTGGCGTGCCTATATAGATTACTTCACGCGAGTTTACTTTTCCACCAGCAAACATGCCCTCAGGCGCTACATACCGCTCAAAAAAACGTGGATTATGGCTCACAATATCTGTACCAATGCACAATATTAAATCTGCATGGTTTTTAACTTCGGTTAAGGTGGTGGTTTGCCAGCCGCTGGTTTGCAACACGCGCATATTGCACTGTGTGCTAGTGTGGTTCATATGTTGCATGGAGCCATTGGACTTGTGGGCAAGCGCATTCACTGCCCTAAAACCTTCAATGTCCGTGCTTAATCCTGCAAAAAAAGGCTGCTTAGCATGCTTTAAAATGGCGCTTGCGGCTTGAATGGCCTGCTCAAAGCTGACATCAGCGCCTTTAATTTGTGCATTTTGCCTACCTGTAGGTTGATTAAAAAACGCAATGCTTTTCGCGCAACCGATGGTACTCGGGTTAACGTCGTCGCACAGCAGTCCACAGGCGGGGCATGTGGATATGTTGGGTAAATCTTTGCGAGATTGTTGATTCATAAGTGATGATTCTGCCATATTGCAAGAATTGATGTTAATTTAATCAAGCGGCAATAAGCATGGTTATTTTCCAATTTACGCAAATTTCTAGTGTATCAGTTACTTTAAAAAATGCTAGAATACGACCTTTCTAAGTAGTTCATTTTAATATTTAATTTTTATTTTTTTGTGGAGTTAACATGGCTGTAGAACGTACCCTTTCCATTATCAAACCAGACGCAGTTGCAAAAAACGTGATCGGTAAAATTTATACCCGTTTTGAAAACGCTGGTTTAAAAATTGTTGCTGCAAAAATGACACATCTGTCACAAGCAGAGGCAGAAGGTTTTTATGCGGTACATAAAGAACGTCCTTTCTTTAAAGACTTGGTTAAGTTCATGATTTCTGGACCAGTAATGATTCAAGCTTTAGAGGGTGAAGGTGCAGTGCTTAAAAACCGTGATTTGATGGGCGCAACGAATCCTAAAGATGCGGCTCCCGGCACTATTCGCGCTGACTTTGCAGAAAGTATTGATGCAAATGCGGTACATGGTTCAGACTCTGCAGAGAATGCAGCCATTGAGATCAAATATTTCTTTGGTTAATTTACTGGACTTTAACCAATCGCAACTCGCCGATTACTTTACCAGTATCGGCGAAAAACCTTTTCGTGCGAAGCAATTGATGCGCTGGATGCATCATTTTGGTGAAACCGACATTAATAATATGACGGATATTGCCAAAACACTTCGTGAGAAATTGATTCTTGAAACCGAAATGAAGTTGCCAGAAGTGCGTTTAGAGAAGATATCTAACGATGGTACGCGTAAATGGTTGATTGGTGCAGATAACGAGAAAGACGGCACGACGAATAGTGTCGAAACTGTGTTTATCCCCGAAGATGACCGTGGTACTTTGTGTATTTCCAGTCAAGTAGGGTGTGCACTAGAATGCACATTTTGTAGTACTGGGAGACAAGGCTTTAACCGAAATTTAAGCGTATCCGAAATTATTGGACAGCTGTGGATTGCGAATAAATCTTTAAGGCAAGAAAGTGGCTATGATTTGCTTGCCGCAAATGACCGCATAATTAGCAATGTGGTGATGATGGGCATGGGTGAACCGCTCGCCAATTACGATAATGTCGTTACAGCCATGCAGATAATGCTGGACGATAGCGCCTATGGTTTAAGTAGGCGGCGTGTAACGCTCTCAACCAGCGGTATGGTTCCAGCGATGGATAAGTTGAAAGAGGAGTGTCCCGTAGCGCTCGCGGTTTCTTTGCATGCGCCAAATGATGCATTGCGTGATGAAATTGTACCTATCAACAAAAAATATCCGATTAAAGCGCTAATGGCAGCGTGCGAGCGCTATCTTGTCAAAGCGCCACGAGATTTCGTGACATTTGAATACGTGATGCTGGACGGGATTAACGATACACAAGAGCACGCGCACCAATTATTGCAAGTGGTAAAACATGTGCCATGTAAATTTAATTTAATTCCATTCAATCCATTCCCTAATAGCGGTTATGAAACCTCTAAACCTAGCCACATTAGGGTGTTTCGTGATATTTTAATGCAAGCGGGTTATGTGGTCACGGTGCGTAAAACGCGTGGTGAGGATATTGATGCTGCTTGCGGTCAATTGGCGGGCAATGTACTAGATAAAACCAAGCGTAGCTTTAAAAATATTCCTATCGAGGCGAATGCATGATTTCTAAGATTAAATGGCTATGTTTGATTCTAGTGTTAGGCGCTATGCTTGCATGCGCAGACCAGCAGCCAAGAGGTACAGGCTCAAATGCAAATGAACCTGTTACTGCGCGAGCGAGAGCACATACTGAGCTTGGCGCTGCATATTTACAACAAAATAAGTTAGAGATTGCATTGGATGAGTTTAGTCAGGCAGTAGCAATCTCGCCCGATTATGCATTGGCATACAATGGGTTAGGCTTGGTGCAAGCTGCGCTAGGCGAAGACGTAGAGGCTGAGGCAAGCTTTAAAAAGGCGATTGCATTGCAACCGAATAGCTCAGAATCGCATAATAACTATGGTAGTTTTTTGTGCGCGCGCAAACGTTACGATGAATCGATTGTTGAGTTTTTAACGGCGGTTAAAAATCCGCTATATGCCACGCCAAATTTAGCCTACGCAAATGCTGGCATTTGTGCTGATCGAAAAAAAGATACAAAGAATGCTGAAATTTACTTGAGAAAAGCTTTAGAGTTAGAGCCGTTAACTAATTCTGCAGCGCAGCAGTTGGCTGATATTCAGTTTCGCCAAGGTGATGCGGCGTCAGCGAGCAAGACATTGCAGAATGCTTTGCTAACAAATCCAGGCCCAGAAACTTTATGGTTAGGCGTGAAAATAGCGCGTGCTCTTCGCGATAGAGACAATGAGGCGAGTTATGCTTTGCAATTGCGTAAGCAGTATCCAAACTCCGAGCAAACTAAACTATTATTAAGTGGCAAATAGGGTACTTAAATGGCACGAAAACCTAAGCAAACTAGTGAGACAGCGATTATGGATGCTGAAAAAATCACGCATAAACCGCCACCGTTTATCGAGGTGACCAATCAAGAAGCAATAGTAGCGGGACACCCTTCTCGTTGCGGCGGTGAGCTACGTGCTGCGCGTGAAAAACTTGGTCTCACTTCACAAGAGATAGCGAGTCGATTAAGACTAAGTTCAAAACAAATTGAAGCGTTAGAGGCGGATAATTTTGCTGTTTTGCCAGAAGCAACCATTGTTAAAGGATTTATTCGAAACTACGCCAAGCAACTTAAAATTGATGCTAATCCGCTAATAGATGCTTATAGCGTGATTGTACCCAACAAGGCACCGCAATCATTTACATTGCATCCATCGGTGGATATGAAGGTGACGGAGTATCAAAAACCCAATATGTTGCGCAATATTTTGTTTGGTACCTTTCTGGCTTTAAGTTTGGGTGCATGGTTGTTTTATCAAAATTATGTACAAAAACCTAGTCCGGTTAAACCTACTGCCGAATTGGTGCAATCAGGTCCGCCAGAACCATTGCCTGAAGCGGCGTTGCCAGCGGCGGAGCGCCCTGCTGAGCAAGCCTCAACAGAACTTACTTTGCCTAACAGTTCAACAACTGTTGTGGATGCTACAGCCGCACCGCCAGCAAATGTTCCACCATCAGCACCTGTCGCTGCAGCACCAGTAGCGCCGCCGGTTGCAGAAAATCCTCCTTCCACTTCGCTTTCAACAAACCCGCTTGCACCTAGCCAGTTAGATAGAAGTTTGGCTGAACCAAGTCCAGCGGAGCCTGCTCAGGGCCAATCTAAGCTGGAGTTTGCGGCCAGTCAGGAAACCTGGATTAGTGTGACTGATGCGAGTGGGAGGGAGATTTATAACAAAACACTTTTCGAGGGCAACCGCGAATCAATAGTAGCTAAACCACCTGTCAATATTACCGTAGGTAATTCGCTCGGCACGACTTTGTCTGTCAACGGCAAGTCAGTAGATTTGGCGCCACACACACGAGTAAATGTGGCACATATAAAAGTTAATTAAATGCAAAGAGAATTCCGCAGATCATCGCGACAAGTCATGATTGGTCACGTGCCAGTCGGTGGCGGCTTAAACGGTACTTTGTCTGCCCATGTGGTAGTGCAAAGCATGACTAATACCGATACCGCCGATGCTAAAGCTACGATTCAACAAGTGTATGAATTATGGCAAGCGGGTTCTGAGGTGGTACGTATCACGGTGAACTCACCTGAAGCTGCCGCGCAAGTAGGTGCCATTCGTGCAGGTCTAGATGCCATGGGTTGTGATGTGCCTTTAGTGGGCGATTTTCACTATAACGGCCACAAGCTACTTACCGCTTACCCCGATTGCGCAAAGTCGCTTGCTAAATATCGCATAAACCCAGGTAATGTGGGCAAAGGCAGCAAGCGCGACGAACAATTCGCCAGTATGATTGAAGCGGCGATTCAATACAAAAAATCGGTTCGCATTGGTGTCAATTGGGGCAGTTTAGACCAAGCTAAAATGGCGCAGATGATGGATGACAATGGTAAATCAGCCAACCCAATGTCAGCTGATGAATTGATGCGTGAAGCGCTGATTCAATCCGCACTAGAAAGCGCGCAACAAGCCGTGGATATTGGCTTGCAGCCAAATCAAATTATAATTTCTTGCAAAGTTAGCAATGTGCAAGATTTAGTCAAAGTTTATCGCGAGCTCGCCAAACGCTGCGAATTTCCATTGCATTTGGGCTTAACAGAAGCGGGCATGGGCAGTAAAGGTGTTGTGGCCTCTACAGCTGCACTTTCATTGTTGCTGCAAGAAGGTATTGGCGATACGATTCGCGTTAGCCTCACACCAGAGCCAAATGAGTCACGTACTAAAGAAGTCATTGTCGCGCAAGAAATATTGCAAACCATGGGCATCCGCTCATTCACGCCGCTGGTGACCGCGTGCCCAGGTTGTGGACGTACGACTTCGACTTATTTCCAAGAGCTTGCCATGCAAATTCAAACGTATTTGCGCACGCAAATGCCTGTTTGGCGTAAAGATTTTCCAGGTGTTGAGGACATGAGCGTGGCCGTGATGGGTTGTGTGGTCAATGGGCCGGGCGAATCAAAACTGGCTAATATTGGCATCAGTCTTCCCGGCACAGGTGAGACGCCAGTTGCGCCAGTATTTGTGGATGGCGAAAAAACAGTAACGCTAAAAGGCGACAACATTGCTCAAGAGTTTCAAAAGATTGTAGAAGAATACGTACAAAAAAATTATGTTGAAGGTGGTAAATTGCGCACTGCCATCACGCCTAAAACGATTCCCATACGCGTCGCTGGTTAATTTAAATAAACACTAGCCTTAAAGTAAATAGATTCTCAAAGTAAATACATGGCACAAAAAAACTCCAATAATAAAATTCTAAGTATCAAAGGCTTCTACGATATTCTACCAGAAGCTACACCACTCTGGTTTAAGCTGGAAGACACCGCAAGGCGCGTGTTGAGCCAATATGGCTACAACAATATCCGTATGCCGATTGTGGAAACCACCGATCTATTTGTGCGCAGTGTCGGCGAGCATACCGATATTGTCGAAAAAGAGATGTACGCTTGGACAGACGCGCTCAATGGCGACAAGCTCACCTTGCGCCCAGAAGGTACAGCGGGCTGCGTGCGTGCCGTGATTGAGAGTAATCTTACGTATAACGGCCCGCAACGTTTGTGGTATATGGGGCCGATGTTTCGGCACGAAAACGTACAAAAAGGCCGCCAACGGCAGTTTCACCAAATTGGTTGTGAAGCCTTTGGGTATGATGCGGCAGAAGTTGATGCAGAACAGATTATCATGCTAGCAAGATTATGGCGTGAATTGGGAATTACCGATGTGGAGTTGCAAATTAATAGCATTGGTGATGCCGATGAACGCTTGGTATATCGCCAAACTCTGATTGCGTATTTTGAGCAACATGCCGATTTGCTGGATGAAGATGCTAAACGTCGCTTGCTTACTAATCCCTTACGTATTTTGGATACCAAAAACCCGCGCATGCAAGCCATGTGCGAGGCGGCGCCGAAACTCATGGATTGTTTGGGCGAGTCGAGTCGAACCCATTTTGAAAAACTGTGTCAATTGTTGCGTGAAGCAGGCATTGCGTACACCATTAATCATCGTTTGGTGCGCGGCTTAGATTATTACAACCGCACTGTGTTTGAGTGGGTAACGACTAAACTCGGTGCACAAGGCACAATTGCGGGCGGCGGGCGTTACGATACTTTAGTTGAGCGTTTGGGCGGCGATACTACGCCTGCTTGTGGTTTTGGTATTGGCTTAGAGCGTGTATTTTTGCTGATGCAAGAATACGGTGTCACTGCGAGCAATGCTCCTGATATTTACTTGGTGAATGTGGGTGAACTAGCCGAGAAAAAAGCGTTCGGCATGGCAGAAACAATGCGCAGCGCGGGCTTAAGCGTAGTGTTGCACACGGGTGGTGGTAGTTTTAAATCACAAATGAAAAAAGCCGATAGAAGCGGCGCGCGTTTTGCGGCTATTTTGGGCGACGATGAAGCCGTTGTGAGTGAGTTAAGCTTGAAACCGTTATTGCAAGCAGGTGAACAAAAACGTTGTAAACTAGTTGATGTTGCCGCTTTTATTGGGAGCTAACCGTGTCAGAAAATAAACAATTCTCGAATGCCATTATTGTGCTCGGCGTGTTGCTCGCTATCGGTATGGCAAGTGCAGCGTTTATATTGGGCGTGCAAGCCAAACGCGCGGTGTCTGGGCAACAAAGCATCACCGTTAAAGGTTTAGCGGAAAAACCTATTAAGGCAGATTCGGCGGAATGGTCAATTAGCGTGGGCGTCACCGCGCCAACTCAAGCCGAGGCCTTAGAAGCCGTTGCCACAGAGCGCAAAGTGGTTGAGGAATTTCTTACTAAACAAGGATTTGCGACCGAAAATATTACTGCAGATGTGGAAACAATTAATCCGCATTATGAAGAAATTTTTATTAAAGATACCCCACGCCAAGTGCAAAAAGGCTTTGATGCCTATCAAAGTTTGGCGGTTACAAGTAAAGATTTAGCTAAAATCAGCACGGCCAATAAGGCATTGCTGCAATTAAAAGCCGATAATCACCCAGTTACAGCGCAGCCGCCACAATTTTTAGTGAGCGATTTAGAGTCTGTCAAAATGTCTTTAATTGCTGATGCCACCAAAAATGCGCGTGCCCGTGCCACTGAATTTGTGAAGCAAGATGGCGTAAAAGTAGGCGTAATGAAATCGGCCAGCCAAGGCGCATTTTATATATTGCCAGTAGGTAAAAATAATGATGACACTGATAACAGTTATGGTGGAATTAATGATAAATCGACCATCGATAAAACCGCTCGTGTAGTCGTGACCATTGTTTACAACATTGAATAATAATGACTGAAATTCTAAAAATTGAGCGTTTAAACGTCACCCCTAAAAACGACCCCAGCCGTTTTTTAGTGAAAAACGTAGCTTTGACGCTTTCTCAAGGCAAAACTACCTGCATCGTAGGTGAATCTGGGAGTGGAAAAAGTCTCACCGCGCTTACCATTATGGGCCTGCTTTCTAATCAATTGGCGCCTGCTGGAAAAGTTGAATTTCAAGGGGTAGATATTACAAAGTTGGATAATAAAGCTTTGCAAAAGATACGCGGCGCAAAAATCGCTATGATATTTCAAGAGCCAATGACCTCACTTAACCCAGTGCTAACGGTTGGTTACCAAATTGGCGAGGCATTGACAGCGCATTTGGGACTTAAAGGCGCGGCCTTGAAAGCTAAGGTAGAAGCGCTTTTGCAGCAAGTTGGCATTCCAGTTGAGCGCTTTAATAGTTATCCGGACGAGCTTTCAGGCGGGCAACGCCAACGCGTGATGATTGCGATGAGCATTGCTTGCGAACCTGCATTGCTCATCGCCGATGAGCCAACAACGGCGCTGGATGTGACGGTGCAAGCACAAATTCTCAAGCTTTTAGATGAGCTAAAAACTCGCATGAACATGGCCATGCTTTTTATAACCCATGATTTTGGCGTGGTGGCGGATATTGCTGACGATGTGATTGTGATGTTTAGGGGTGAAATTGTTGAAGCTGGCACAAAAGAACAAGTGCTCAATAAACCTAAACATCCTTATACCAAGGCTTTGCTGGCATGTGTGCCAGATGCTGAGGGAAAAAAACAACTTAAGCCAATTGATTATGCATGGTTAACAGACAAGAAGGCCGCGGCATGACGCAAGAAAATTTAAAAGATGTAATTTTACAAGCTAAGCATTTGGTGAAAACCTACACACAACGTAGCGGGCGTTTTGGTTTTGAAACAACACAAATCAAGGCACTAGACGATGTGAGTGTTAAGTTAAAGGTTGGTTCAACGCTCGCGGTGGTTGGCGAATCTGGAAGCGGAAAATCCACGTTGGCGCGTTGTCTGTTACAATTGCATCCTTTCGATAGCGGCGAAGTACTTTTTCAAGGTCAAGATTTAACGAAGTTAAATAGTGAAGCCTTGCGAGCCTCGCGCAAGCATTTGCAAATGGTGTTTCAAGATCCATTTGCATCGCTTAACCCACGCATGAAAGTGGGCGAGATTGTTGGCGAAGGGTTGTTAATTCACGGACTAGGTTCCGTAGCAGAGCAGAAAAAGCAAGTCTTTGCGATGCTTGAAAAAGTGGGCTTGAGTGCAGAAGATGCAAACAAATATCCACATCAGTTTTCAGGTGGACAGCGACAACGTATTGGCATTGCGCGTGCGTTGGTGTTGCAGCCAAAAGTAGTAGTGTGTGATGAGCCAGTATCGGCGTTGGATGTTTCGGTGCAAGCGCAAATATTGTTATTGCTTAAGCAGTTACAAAAAGAAATGGGCTTGAGTTACCTTTTTATAACGCATGATTTGCGCGTAGTTAGGCATATCGCTGACGAAGTTGTGGTAATGAATAAAGGTAAAATTGTTGAGCAAGGCACAGTGGATGATATATTTCGAAATCCGCAGGCAGCTTATACACAACAATTATTGAACGCAATTCCAGGTAGAAAAGCGGCATAAGATAAACGGAATAAGATTTTTGGAAATAGACTTTAGGACATAAAAATGGCATTAGATTTAGAAGAGCAAGAACAGTTAGACGAATTTAAGGCATGGTGGAATAAAAATGGAAAGATGGCCACCAGTATAGTATTGGCGGCCCTTGTCGCCTATTGTGCTTGGGTAGGTTATAACTACTTACAGCAGAAAAAAGCAGTTGAGGCATCGGAGTTGTTTCAAAGTTTGGTGCAATTAGATGTTACTAAAATAAGTGATATAAAAAAACAATCTGCCAAATTAATGGAAAGTTTTGCTGGCACACCATATGCTGGCCGTGCTGCAGTTTTTGCTGCCAAAAACAACTATGCAGCCAATGACGGTAAAAGTGCCAAAGCACAATTAGAATGGGCGATTGCAAATGCCAAAGAAAGCTCGGTGAAAGCAATTGCTAGCTTGCAACTTGCTTCGATATTGTTAGAAGAAAAAAATTACGATGGCGCGCAAAAAGTGCTATCGGCGGAAATGGATAAGGGCTACGATGGCTTAAAACAAGGCTTGCAGGGTGATGTGTATCTGGCGCAAGGCAAGCAAGCAGAGGCAAAAAAAGCTTATGAGGCGGCGTTAGAGAATCTGGATGCCGAAGGTAGATTGCACCAATACACGCAACAAAAGCTTGAAGCTCTTGGCAGTTAAGTATTAAGTCGTTTTATTATATTTATGATTAAACTCCTGCGATTCACATTATTGGCGAGTGCGTTATTTTTAACGGCTTGCAGTACATTTACCGAACTCACTTCAGACCTTAAAGACAAGGTGATGGGCAAGGAGCCGCCGAACCCGCCCGCAGTATTAGAGGAGTTTAAGCAAACCTATACCGCAAAAGTAATTTGGTCCAGCAAAATTGGTGATACAAATCGGTATGATTTCACGCCGGCACTAGAGGCTGGCTATGTTTATGGTGCAGATGCTGAAGGCGACTTGCTAAAATTAGATGCTCCTACTGGTAAGCAAATTTGGCGAGTAAAAGCAACTGAGCCTATCAGTGGTGGCGTAGGTGCAGGTGGCGGTTTAGTGCTGGTGGGAAGCAACAAAGGCAATGTGTTAGCTTTCGATTTAAACGGCAAACAACTTTGGAAATCAAAAGTTTCTAGCGAAATTTTAAGTGCCCCGCGTTATTTTGATGGCAATGTGATTGTGCGTACGGGAGATAATCATATTTATGGCATCGATGCAGCGGATGGCACCCGTAAATGGGTTTACGAACGCACAAACCCAGCATTAAGTCTTCGCAGTAGTGCCGGTTTAATCGTTGATGGTGGCGCTGTTTATGCTGGTTTTTCAGGCGGCAAGATGGTAGCGATTCGCGCAGATAACGGTAAATTGTTGTGGGAAGCTACCGTGGCGCAACCTAAAGGTGTTACTGAAATTGAGCGCATTGCAGATATCACAAGTTTGCCCGTTGTCGATGGCCCAGTAGTCTTCGCAGTAGCCTATCAAGGCAGAGTTGCTGCAGTTGATCGCACAAACGGTAAAGTGATTTGGAACAGAGATATTTCGAGTTATGCTGGCATTAACATTGAAGATGGCAGACTTTATGTTACACATAGCTTAGGCTCAGTCTATGCACTCGACTATTCCACCAGCAAAACATTTTGGCGCCAGCCAGCGCTACTAAATCGCAGACTTACTGCGCCATTGCCAATGGGCAACTTAGTTGCTGTGGGCGATTTAGAGGGTTATGTACACTTTTTAAATCGTGATGATGGAAGTTTTGCTAGCCGTATAAAAGTAGATGGCGACCCTGTGATGTCATTAATTCAGGGAAGTTCTGCTTCGCAATTAATCGCTGCAACCCGTGGTGGCAGCTTGTATGCAGTTTCTGTTACCGAAGTCGGCGCAAGCCCTAATGTCAAGCCAGAAGAAGCTAAAAAACCAAGCGAGCCAGCGCCTGCAGAACAAAAAAGTGAAGAGCGTAGTATTCTGTTCAGAGATAATCCATTGCTACCAGATACGCAAGACAGCGGACCTGGTATTCGTCTGCCAAGTTCCGAGCCGCAATAAACACTTATGTTACCCACCATTGTGCTTGTTGGCCGACCTAACGTCGGAAAATCCACCCTATTTAATCGCTTAACACGAAGCCGCGATGCGCTTGTGGCCGATTTGCCAGGTCTCACGCGCGATCGTCATTACGGGCGCGGTATAGGCGCCAGTAAGCCATATCTGGTAATAGATACAGGTGGCTTTGAGCCGCGCGCCGATAGTGGCATTCTCAAAGAAATGGCCAAGCAAACCTTGCTGGCCGTAGATGAAGCCGATTTGGTGATATTTTTAGTAGATGGTCGCGCTGGCATGACGCCGCAAGAACACATCATTGCTGATATTCTGCGTAAATCCCAACGCCCTGTTTTGCTGGCGGTGAACAAAACCGAAGGCATGCAAAAAGCGGTGGTAAGTGCAGATTTCTACGAACTCGGTTTGGGCGATCCTCTGTCAATTTCTTCTGCACATGGCGAAGGTGTAAAAGACATTATCGAGCTAGCGCTTGAGCGCTTTCCAGAAGATGCACCAGAAGATAAAGACCATGATGATCGCGTACCAAAAATTGCGATTGTTGGTCGCCCGAATGTTGGCAAATCTACCTTAGTCAACGCATTGCTGGGGGAAGAACGCATGATTGCGTTTGACGAGCCCGGTACAACGCGCGACAGCATTTACGTTGATTTAGAAAAAGATGGCAAAACATATACCATTATCGATACTGCAGGCGTGCGTAAGCGCGGACGCGTGTTCGAATCAATAGAAAAATTTTCAGTTGTTAAAACCATGCAGGCCATTGAAGACGCCAATGTCGCGATACTCGTGGTAGATGCTCAAGAAGGAATTACCGAGCAAGACGCACACGTTGCAGCTTATATCCTCGATGCAGGCCGCGCGCTAGTGGTTGCAGTGAATAAGTGGGACGGTTTGAAAGACGACGAGCGCGAATTTATTAAAAATGAAATTGATAGAAAGCTCGTTTTTTTAGATTTTGCCAAGTTCCACTATATTTCCGCATTGCGTAAAAAGGGTCTGCCTGAGCTGTTCGATTCCGTCGATGGCGCATTTAAAGCGGCATTTGCCAATTTAGCCACACCACAACTTACGCGCGTGCTTATTGATGCCATTGCCCAACACCAACCGCCAATCAGCAAAGGCATTCGCCCTAAACTACGCTACGCACATCAGGGCGGGGTAAATCCGCCAATCGTTGTCGTACATGGTAGCCATGTTAAAGATGTAAAAGACAGCTACAAACGTTATTTAGAAGGCATTTTCCGCAAGACATTTCAACTGGTAGGTACCCCATTACGTGTACAATTTAAGCAAGGTGAAAATCCATTTGCCGAAGCGCCAGATAAGCGCAAAGCGGGCGAAGGCATTGTGAGTATGCGTCGTCGAAAAACCGCGCAACGCGCTGAGCTTAAAGCCAAAAAGACGCAGAAGATAAGAAGCGTTAAGCGGTTTTCTAGCCCCACCACTTTACTCGCTTAACAATTCGGTATAGCCTATGTATTAATAATAGAATCAAGCTGATATTAAGTTATTTTGAGATTGAATCAACAAGGGGAATTAATGTGGATGCTGAAAAAGAACAAAAAGCTCTAAGCGCCTATGCTAAGTTTTTGCATGGTAGACATATAAGCAGCGAAGCGATTGCTTTACGCGTTAAATTTTTAGAAAAACTTGCTATCCTATTACAAGGCAAATCAACGAGAGAAGAGTACGGTAAAGCTTTAGAAACCGCGCTAAAAGTTGAAGGAAATATCGAGCGTCATCAACAACTTAACATAGCTCGCGAGTTTTTTCCGTTCTGGATAGACGACGTTAAAATGATTGCAAGAATGAGCGAAACTTACGGGTATGATTTAAGTATTTCGCAACTCAAACCACTGCCAGCATTAAGTGTAGACGAGCTCAACAGCCACAAACTTGATGCTAATGAGGAAGATTTGCTAAGCCGATATGCCAAATATATGAAAGAACAAAATTTGGCAGATGATTTGGTGCAAGCAAGGATTCGTTTGGCAAAACTCGTATTGATACGCTTGCGTGATATCCCAATTAAAAACAATGTGTCATACCGTATGGCAGTTGAGGCAACCTTGCCGCTATTTAATGTGGATGATATTAGGCAACGCTTTTTGCTTGCAATTCGCGAGTTTTTCTATATTTGGATTGCCAAAGTTGACCCCAACTACACGCCAATCTTTACCCGATAAGTCAATATAATTTAAAGCAGTTGCCCTGCGAGCCAATATCCATGGGGCTTGTAGGGCGTCAATAGCGTAGCGTATAACGCCAAGCTAATCCGCCTTACGAGTTCTATTGATGCGAATATTAGAAGTCACTTTAACCGAGTAGCGAGATATTGTCTTTGAAAGTACCAGGCATACGCGAAGCCGACGCAATGAATGGCAGCTCAATTTAGTAGAACGCATAACAGGTATAGCGATGAGCCTAAAGCGTTACGTGAAGTGAACGGCTCGCTCGTAGACCAGCTCACCGCCCCAAACACAACTGCTGTGATTATAACTCCCGTGAAGGCTACCAATGCGGCAACTCTATAAGACTTGGGCGACCAACGTAACTGCCATCTAATCTCGGAAATAGATGAGTAAGGCCCCTCGTCGTTGGTTGACGACACCTTACCCAAAGCAGAGTTTAACTCAGTTGTGAGCCCTGCAATCAATAGAGCAAGATAAAACATTGCACCCAATGCAATCAAGACCACTGTTAGGGAAAATTGTGAAAGGTGCTCGTCGGTAGAGCAAAGCAACGCGATAACAATGCATGCTACGGCGGCAACTATAGCAATTCGTTCAGCGATTGCAAGTTGTTGTTTTCTCGCGCTTAGCACTTGATTCCTAACGTTTGACATTAGGTGCGCCGCAAGTAGTCACGCTTAATGGATAGGTTAGGCTGTGCACATTCGTCAATTTAGTTATTTCGATTGGCATGTTGATTCCCAAAATATTTCACGCTGACAAACAGCATATAACCACAGAAATATAGGAAATTTATAAGCAAGCAAAGAATAAGGACAGCTTTAATAACGGGATATGTGATTCGCATTTCATCGAATTGATTTAATAAAAATACAATCAACGAAAAACCAACAAAGTAGCCAACATTTATTAGCCCCCAGCAAACATTTTGTATTGGGGTTTGTGATGTTTTGAATCTAAGTCTTAACATTCTTCATGCCCAACGTTATATTGGTGACCTATTTGACGCAAAACTTTGCGTCAAGGGATGTTTTTTTGTGGCGTATAAAATTTAAAGTTGTTAATAAAATCATATAGTTATAATTTTTAGTGCATCCTAAAATCAAACCATAATTAATTCAATTTAGTTGTTATACAAACTTTCCCAGAACTTCCACCACACTTTTTCATCTTCTACAATTTTGCCTGTGACCATTGGGTTTTGCGGGTAGTTGGTTTTAAGCACGCGTAGGCTGTCGTTTTTCAAATCTTCCATGCCCATATTGTCATAGGCACTTACCGCAATGACGAGCGCTTGTTCAATCGAAGTAGAGTTTGGATAATATTCCAACACATATTTGGCGCGATTAAGCGCAGCCAAATAGGCAGTACGTTTCATGTAATAGCGAGCAACAGCCACTTCGCCTTGCGCAAGCGTGTTTACCAAATACACCATGCGTTGCGATGCGTCTTTGTAGTATCTACTTTTTGGATAGCGTTCGGTCAGTTCTTTTAAAGCAGCAAATGACTGTTTAAGGCCTTTTGGATCGCGGTCGCTAATTTCTTGCCCTGTGTTTCTTTCAATAATGCCGCGCTCGTTAAATGTCGCTAATCCTTTAAGATAATAGGCATAATCGACATTCGGATGGTCAGGATGCAGCTTAATAAAGCGATCTGCCGCAGCCACGGCAGAGGTTGGGTCTTGCTTTTTGTAATAGGCGTAAGCAATTTCTAATTGGGCTTGCGTTGCATACTTGCCGTGCGGGTAGCGTGATTCTAATTTTTTAAAGTAGCCAACTGCTTTGTCAAAGTCTTTATCTGCCATACTGGCTTCGCCAGCTTGGTAAATTTTCTCTGCAGACCAGCCCTTGGTGTCATCCAGTTCGGTTGGGTCGCCGAAAATCGCGCAGCCACTAAACATTAGCCCTAAAAATAAAGCCAAAAATAAAGCTTGAATAAGCGTTAAAATACGGTTGACGCGAACTTGTAACATTAAAGTACCTGCAATGAATAACAAAATATGCAAAGCATTATAACTGAAGCCATTCAAAAAAATGACAGATAACAACTTAAATCACAAAGTGATTCACTTAACGATTCCAAGCAGTTTGGGTGGACAGCGCTTGGATGTTGCCTTGCAGGGCATGCTGCCTGAGCACTCACGCAGCAGGCTGCAAGCTTGGATTAAAGAAGGTTTGGTGCTTCTGGAGAACGCGGCTGCCACCGCTAAAACCAAGGTGTGGGGCGGCGAGGCGGTGGCAATTGCAATGCCAGAGAATCCACAAGAAAACGCATTCAAGCCTGAAAAAATTCCACTTGATGTTGTGTTTGAGGACGATGCTTTGTTGGTGATTAACAAGCCCGCGGGTTTGGTGGTGCACCCTGCGGCAGGCAATTGGAGCGGCACTTTGCTAAATGCGCTGCTTTATTATTTGCCAACATTAGGCGAAATACCGCGCTGCGGTATTGTGCATCGATTGGATAAAGATACGACAGGTTTGCTGGTCGTTGCAAAAACCTTAGAGGCGCAAACGAGCCTTGTTCGCCAGTTGCAAGCGCGTACTGTAAAACGTGAATATCGTGCGATTGTCTGGGGGCAATTATGGCGAAACGGCACGGTAAATGAGCCGATTGGGCGTAATTCGCATAATCGCAAAAAAATGGCAGTTTCGCGAGGTGGTAAGCCTGCTATTACGCATTACGAAGTGCTGGAGCGCTTTGGCACTAACACTTATGTGCGCTGTAATTTAGAAACTGGCCGCACACACCAAATTCGTGTGCATATGGCGCACCTGAAAGCACCTATAGTTGGAGACCCTTTATACGGAATCGGCAATATTATTCCGCATAAATTGATGACGCAAACATTGCGCGAAGGCATTGCAGGTTTTCAGCGGCAAGCGCTTCATGCCATTAAATTGGGCTTGATTCATCCTAAAACTAATGTGCCAATGGAATGGCAGATTGAGCTGGCCGATGATATGAAAGACTTGTTGGAAGCCATGCGACATGAGGATGTCCCCGAAGAAATCGAACCTTTCGATTTTGGTGCGGATGAAAATGGTTTATACATCGGTGACAATGAGGATGACTGGGACGGTGAAGACTTTGATGAGGATGAAGGCTTAGAAGATGACTGAAGGCGGGTTGATTAAGTCATTCATCATTCCCGACTGGCCTGCGCCTGCGAATGTTAGAGCCATACAAACCACGCGGCTTGGCGGTTTTAGTAGTGCGCCTTATGACAGCTTGAATTTGGGCGATCACGTTAAAGATAACCCGATTATCGTCGCTAAAAATCGCCAGCTACTCAACCCTTATATGCCCTCCGAGCCAGTTTGGCTGAATCAGGTGCATGGTATACGTGTAATTGATGCGGCTTTGAGCAGTTGTCTTGAAAGCGCGGATGCTGCTTATACCGCAAAGCCCAAAACTGTTTGCGTGACGATGACAGCAGATTGCTTGCCAGTATTGCTCTGCGACCAAGCAGGGACGGTGGTTGCAGCAGTGCACGCCGGCTGGCGAAGTTTGTGTGATGGTGTGATAGAAGCTACGGTTGAAACAATGCAAACGCAAAAATTCCCGCAAGATACACAAATCATGGCTTGGCTTGGTCCAGCCATTGGCCCGCAGGCCTTTGAGGTTGGGGGTGAAGTGCGCGCGCAGTTTATAGAAAAAGATATGCAAGCTGAATCTGCTTTTATTAAAAGCGGCGATAAATGGTTATGTGATTTATACAAGATTGTCCAGCAGCGCCTAACTAAGCTTGGCGTTAAACAAATCTACGGTGGCGGATTTTGTACATACTCCGATAAAGCAAGATTTTTTTCTTTCCGTCGCGATGGTGATACAGGTCGTATGGGAACTTTTATTTGGCTCACTTGATTAGTTTATAATGTTCGCCTCTTAGAAAAATTAAATTTATGAATATTCCTGATTTCTCTGTACTTACGTGGATTCTGCTTTCTAGTCTGCTTGGCGGAACGCTAAGTGTGTTGGGTGCGGCCCTTGTGGCGCTAAATGTAAGTAAAGTGCGTATTCCCATGCTGATTAGCTACGCCATTGGTGCAATGTTGGGTGCGGTTTTCCTCGAAATTCTGCCAGAAGCCATTAAAGCTGGGAATGATCCACATAGCATGACTTCTACGGTTTTGTTTGGCATATTGCTATTTTTTGCGCTGGAGAAATTAGTCATTTGGCGCCACTGTCACGGTGATCATTGCGAGGTGCACGCACCGCATGACGAGATGGGTTGCCCAGATAATGAAGCAGAGGAACCGCCACAGACTGTTTTTGGTAACACGGTTACCAAATTCAAACCCGTGACAAAAAAGCATCCTGCCATTACGTCAAGGCCTGCACATTCTCACAATCACGACCATGACCACGGTCGAAGCGGCATGATGATTATGATTGGTGATACTTTCCATAATTTTGTCGATGGTATTTTGATTGCCTCCGCTTTTATGGTCGATATCAAAGTGGGTATCGTCACTTCAATGGCGATTATTGCACATGAAATTCCTCAAGAAGTGGGTGATTTTTTGATTCTCTTGCACTCGGGTTATAGTAAAAAACAAGCGCTCATTTTTAACTTGGTTTCTACTTTGGCGACGGCTGTGGGCGGTCTGTTTGCTTACTTTGCATTGCAGCACGTACAAAGTATTGTGCCGAATATTTTGGGCTTGGCTGCGGCAAGTTTGCTCTATGTATCTGTGGCAGATTTAATTCCAAGTCTACACAAACGCACCGAGTTGCGCGCCACCATTTCGCAATTGGTACTTATTGCGCTTGGCGTTGCTACCATTGCGCTTACCGAATATTTTTTAGGTTAATTATTTATGTCATCAGTACCAAAAGTCGGCTTCGTTTCTCTCGGTTGTCCTAAGGCAGGCTCAGATGCCGAGCGTATTCTCACGCAATTGCGTGCCGAAGGTTATGAAATTTCTGCCAGTTATGAAGATTCTGATTTAGTCGTGGTAAACACGTGTGGTTTTATCGATTCTGCCGTGCAAGAGTCACTCGATGCTATTGGCGAAGCACTCCATAAAAATGGCAAAGTGATTGTCACAGGCTGTTTAGGTGCAAAAAAAGATGTGGTAATCAACGCGCACCCCAGCGTTTTGGCGGTCACTGGCCCACATGCGCTAGAAGAGGTAATGACACACGTGCACGCTAATTTGCCCAAATTGCACGAGCCGTTTATTGACCTTGTTCCACCACAAGGTATACGCTTAACACCTAGTCATTATGCGTATTTAAAAATTTCAGAAGGTTGCAACCACCGTTGTAGCTTTTGCATTATTCCTAGTATGCGTGGCGATTTAGTAAGTCGCCCAATTGGCGAGGTTTTGAATGAGGCTGAAAACCTTGTTAATGCTGGTGTTTCGGAGATTTTAGTCATCTCGCAAGATACCAGCGCTTACGGCGTGGATGTGAAATATCGGCCAGGTTTTTGGAACGGCCGCCCTGTGAAAACCCGCATGACCGAGCTCTGCCAAAGCTTAAGCGAGCTTGGTGTGTGGATACGCCTGCATTATGTCTACCCGTATCCGCATGTGGATGAAGTGATTCCGCTGATGGCAGATGGCTTAATCTTGCCGTACTTAGATGTGCCGTTTCAGCACGCTAGTCCACGCATTTTAAAAGCCATGAAACGCCCAGCCCATGCCGAAAACAACTTGGCGCGTATTAAAGCTTGGCGCGAAATTTGCCCAGAAATAACTGTGCGCAGTACATTTATCGCGGGCTTTCCGGGTGAGACAGAAGATGACTTTCAAATGTTGCTCGACTTTTTAGAAGAGGCGCAATTAGACCGTGTGGGTTGCTTTGCATACAGCGCTGTGGATGGTGCAAAAGCTAACGATTTGCCAGACCATGTTCCAGAAGATGTGAAACAAGAACGTCTAAGCCGATTTATGGCAGTGCAAGAGCGCATTAGCGCGGCTAAGCTACATCATAAAATTGGCACCATGCAAACGGTATTGGTGGATGAAATTGTGCAAGATGCAGAGGGCAATATTGAGGCGGTTGGCCGCACCAAAGCGGATGCACCCGAGATTGATGGTGTGGTGTATATGGAGGATGCGGAAGGCTTAACGCCTGGGGATTTTGTGGAAGTTGAGATTTATAGCGCGGATGGACATGACTTGAGGGGTGGGCCACCGAGAAATTAAGTATGGCTAAAGTTTTCTATCTTGCTTACGGCTCAAATTTACATCCTGTTAGGCTTAAAGAACGTGTTTCTTCAGCTAAGCTGATTGGCGTAATTGAACTTTATGGTTATGAATTAGCTTTTCATAAGTTAAGTACTGATGAGTCTGGGAAATGTCTTTTGAATAAAACAGGTGCTGACTCAAGTATGGTGTTTGCTGCACTTTATGAGTTTGATGATAAAGATAAAGGCGCACTAGATGATGCTTAAGGCAAAGGCTCTGGATATGAAGATGAAAAAATGACTATTATATTTAATGGTCAGGATTATGATTCATTTATCTACATGGCTTCTTCCTCGCACGTAGACGCTACTCTTATTCCATACACTTGGTACAAAAATTTTGTTATTGCAGGCGCGCGCTTCCATAAGCTACCGATTGATTATATTTCAAATATTGAATCTGTTCTTTCAAAAGAAGATATGAAGGAAAGTAGAAGATTAAAAAATGAAAAGCTACTTGAACAAATGCTGGCTTATTGATAGCGTGTGAAAACGGTTTGTATTGATATTTTTTTCGCCTTTAGGCGAGTCACTTTGCTTTTGCTTGCTCAAAAGAAAGTAACCAAAGAAAACGCTACCCCACTGCCGCTTGTTTCCTTCGGTCTTAGCGCCGCATCTGCGTGGTGACTGCGGAACTCGGATTTTCAATCCTCAAACAGTCCTCGTCACCTAGCATCTGCCGCTCAAGCCGAAGGCGCGGCAATGGGGATTTTAAAGTCAAAACCAATTAAGTGCCGTCATTCTGAGCGTAGCGAAGAATCCAGTAGTTAGGATTGTTTTAAAAAGCTGGATTCTTCGCCCAAAATAAAACATTGGACTCAGAATGACGGTATTTGGGTTACTTTTCGAATTGTGCGTCGTAACTTTTTTGTGCGCTAAGCACCGCGTCAATATTGGCTTCTGACCAAGTTTTAATCGCATAGAGCATATCTTTCAGCGTGTGCCCTAGCGGTGTGAGTGCGTATTCCACGTGCGGCGGAACAGTCGCATACACTTTCCGCGTGACCAATCCGTCGCGTTCCAGACCGCGCAAGGTTTGCGTGAGCATTTTTTGTGAGATTCCTTCAATCTCTCTGCGCAATTGGCTAAAGCGTTTAACATCACTTTCCAGCAAAATCACGACCAGTACCGTCCATTTATCGGCAATGCGGTTGAGTATTTGCCTTGTTGGGCATTCTGATTGAAATGCACATGCAATTTTCTCACCGGGTTGCTTTTTAATAATGTTGTCGCCATCCATGGTGAAATCCTTTGGTATCTTATAAGTTACTATACAATTTATTGGTGCCTACTTACTTTAAGTGATTATAGCGCATACAATGCTCGTAAATATATTTTTACAATCAATATTTTTTATCAAGGAGCTTAAAAATGGCATCAGTCGTCGTGATTTATCATAGCGGATACGGACATACAGCAAAACAAGCAGAAGCGGTAGCAGCAGGCGGTAATGCAGATTTAATTACTATTGATGCAAACGGTGATATTACCGAAGCAGATTGGACGAAGCTGGATGCGGCAAAGGCAATTATTATGGGCTCACCAACCTATATGGGTTCTGTGAGTTGGCAGTTTAAAAAGTTTGCAGATGCCAGCTCAAAAGTTTGGTTTACGCAAGGATGGAAAAATAAGCTGTTTGCAGGCTTTACTAACTCTGCTAGTTTAAACGGTGACAAAGGTTCTACGATTAGTTATTTAATCACGCTTGCTATGCAGCACTCAGGTATTTGGGTGGGCACAGGCATTATGCCAGCCAGTATGAAAGCCAGCACGCGTCAGGATGTGAACTCTTTAGGTGGATTTAGTGGTGCGCTTATGGCAACTCCAGCAGATGCAAGTGCGGATGAAGTGAACCCAGCTGACCTAGAAACCGCGCGCCTATTGGGTGTACGTGTCGCAGAGCTTGCGGCTAAGTTTTAAGCTAGACCTTTAGGCCAGTATTGGAGTAGTAAATAAATCGGGTAGTGCAGCGATGGGCCGCTCACTATCCGCGCGCGCTTCTAAAAAATCCAGCGTATATGGACAACGCGCAGGTTTTTTTACGGCTTTACGCTTTTTTGGTGTGCTTGCGGTTAAGTCAATGTAGGGCGTTTGGCTAATACGTACATAGCCTGATGAATTTAGTTTTAGTGCCGTGGTTTCAAAAAGGCTGAGTGGGTTATCAATATTTTGCAGAGTGATGATGGCTTTATGTACTTTTAACACGTTGTACATGACAAATTTGATGCCTGTTTGCTTGCCGTAGATTTCGCCAGTATGTACTTCCACAACGCCTCCGAGCCTGTTGTTGATGCATATTAGCGCCTTGTATAAGGTTTAACAAGGGCTTGTGTTATTTTCTGCGTAAATTAATGTGCGCTTTTATTAAATCAATCGCCTGATGACGAAATTTGGTGCCATCAGTGTCTTTTACCCACATGTGTAGTAATCCACTAAAAAAAATGTGTGTATCCAGCGCCAAGGCTTTTGGCGTTTGGTTTGCGACTAATAAATTAAGCGCTTTTGCGCGCTCGTAAGCGAGTTGTGTTTTTTCTGTGATGTTAGAGCAATTGTTAAGAATTTGTTGTAAAACAGTTGCAAATTCATCTACATACTCACACTTAATCATCATAATTTCATATGTTTGTCGCATGACGATGTTTTCATTTAGTTCATTCATCGTTGCGCACAAGTTGTTTTCAATTTGCGTGAGAGGATCGTCTTTGCTTTCGATATTGAGCATATCGTCCATGCGGTCGATAAGTGGCAGAAAGACTTGGTTACGCAAGGCGTGAAAGATTTCGGTTTTATCTTTAAAGTGCCAATACACTGCGCCGCGCGTTACACCAGCCTTGGTTGCGACATGTTCCAAGCTGGTACGGCTGACGCCTTTTAATAAAAAAACTTCGCGCGCAGCGTCTATAATCTGCTGGCGTGTGAGTTCTGCATCTTTTTTGGTTTTGCGCACCATAATTTTTTTAAATTTTCTATATACATTCAAGAATGTTTGTATATAATATACATTCAAGCTTGTATGTATGCAAGCATTTTCGTATTTAGCAAAACTCTTGTTGGGGCAATTTATGGTCAAGAACGCAAATTCAATTCAAAAAATATTCATTGCTTGTTTGCTTGCGCTGGTAGTTGCTGCCTGTGAAAAAAAACAGGATGCAGGTCAAGCGGGCGCACAAATGCCGCCAATGCCAGTGACCGTCATCACAGCAGAAGCCACTAGCGTACCGATTAGCACAGAGGTGGTGGGCCAAACCGAAGGCGCAAAAGAGGTTGAAGTGCGTCCGCG
>JBJXDT010000081.1:0-2900 GCA_046153505.1 Methylophilaceae bacterium
AGCAGGGCGATGAGCGCGACCAGAGTATTCAGTAACATGTTTACCCTTCGTATATCACGTAAATTTTTTTAGTTGTTTCTAGCACTTCCCAAGTACCTACAAAACCGCTTGGAATCACAAAGTTTTCGCCCGCTGAAACCGTTGTAGCATTGCCAGCCAAGTCTGAAATCACGCTTTTGCCTTCAAGTATTTGGCAAAACTCTTCCTCGGTATAACTTATTTTCCATGTACCCACCTCACTTTGCCAAATACCCGTGCTAAATTTTTGAGTTATGTCGGTGTAATGTTGCCAAATGGACTGTTTGGGGTTGCCATACAGCAGCTTTTCGGCAGGCAAAAAATATACTTCTTCCGATAACTGAGAGGCAACTAACTTGGATACTTTTGATTCACTCATAAAATTAGCTTTAAGCATTTTGCAACGCTACATTGTGTGAGTAACTGAGTTTTGATGCAAGTGAAACGATGGGTTTTTAGAGTTAACGCCTAACGCTTGAGCCGAGCGGCGGGTTAGGTGGCGTCACTCGTCATTGTTGCACTAGCTCTAGGTTTTGCCCTTTAAACTGCATCAATGGAACACTCGGCGTGTTGGGGTTTGCTAGCAATGTTATCCAAATCATTTTCTCTATCCCTTCAATTCAATTTACGCAATGCCTATCAATTTCTAGTATGCCAACCAATGACTAACTATTAAACTGCAGCTGCTAGATACTGCTTAGTCTTTCTCCAGTATTGATAGTTAAATCTTATTTGGATTAGATTAAACGATATAATTTGTATCATTCCAAGTAGCATGCACTAGAAATTTGGTGATATTAGGGGTGGTTCGACCTGATAGCAATACGGCGTTGATAGTCTGTAAGATGTACTTTAAATTGGAGTAAACATGGCACTAAATGATTATTTGGTAAAGCCCAATGCAAAGTTTAAGTTGGGCGATTATTTATGTAACGATAAAAGCATCACCAAGGCAAATAAAGCAGATTTAGAGGCAGAGTTAGCTAATGTGGCAGCAGAAATTAGTGCTGTGCAAGATGTTATTTATGCAGAGAATAAGCATAAGGTGCTGCTGGTGTTACAAGGCATGGATGGTAGTGGCAAAGATGGTACTGTTAAGCATGTGTTTAGCGAGTGTGACCCATTGGGCATTCGCACAGTGAACTTTAAAGCACCTACAGAGGAGGAATTAGCACACGATTATTTGTGGCGTATCCATAAAGAGGTGCCTAAAAAAGGCGAGATTACGATTTTTAATCGCAGCCATTATGAGGATGTGCTGATTGTTAAGGTGCATAACTGGATTGATGCGGCAGAATGCAAACGCCGTTATGCGCAGATAAACGATTTTGAGCGATTGCTGGCTGAAACAGGCACCACGATTATTAAGTGCTTTTTAAATATCTCCAAAGCCGAGCAAAAGGTACGTTTGCAAAAGCGCTTAGAAGACAATGCCAAAAACTGGAAATTTAACCCTAAGGATGTAGATGAACGAGCGCTTTGGGATGACTACATGAAGGCTTATGAGGATGCGATTGCCGCCACCAGCAAGAATTATGCGCCTTGGTATATTGTGCCTGCCGACAGTAAAACTGGGCGTAATTTGGCGATATCACAAATTTTATTAGCCAATTTAAAAGCGCTAAAACCAAGCTACCCACTACTTTCTGCCGAAGTTAAAGGCACGGTGATTCCAGATTAGTTAATCACTTGCCGTTGTTATAACAATTGTTATAATATAACAATTGTTATAACTTAAGGATTGGCATCATGCAAGGAATCAAGCTTACAAAAATTGGTAATTCTGTGGGGTTAATATTACCCAAAGAGGTGTTGGCACGCTTAAAACTTGAGAAGGGTGATACCGTTTATTTAACCGATGCGCCAGGTGGGGTAACAATTACGCCTAACGACCCAACTTTTGAAGAGCAGTTAGAAATTGGGCGCGAATTTATGCGTGAATACCGTGATACATTTAACGCGTTAGCAAAATAAACCTTATGGCATGGCGATGGCTGGATAAGGGGTTGCTTGTTACCTTGCATGATGAGAGTTTGGCAATGCACGGTGGTGCATCTGGTATACGTGACGTTGCCCTGTTAGATTCTGCTTTGAGCAGAGCGCCAAATTTAGCCCATTATGGCGAACCAGATTATGCTGACTTGGCCGCCGCTTATGGGGTGGGGTTAGCTAAAAACCATGCGTTTGTCGATGGAAATAAACGAGCAGCGTTTTTGAGTGTTGGTTTATTCTTAGCACTAAATGGATTAAGGTTAAGTGCAACGCAAGTGGATGCTACGCTGACCATGTTGGCGATTGCCTCTGGTGATATGGATGAGGCCACCTTTGCCAACTGGATACGCAATAACACTTCAAAAAAATAGTCCACAAATAAAGCACGATTTTGCACGTGGCTCTCAGTTATAATGCGCGCATGGACACAGTTTTCATTATTCTTGCTGTTTTGCAGTTGCTAGCGCTGGCGTGGCTAGTTTGGCGTGATTTGCAAAGCACGCAAAACACACTGCTACTCCAAAATTTAGAAGATAAACATCGTGCCATGCTGCTTGATTTAAATGATGGTTTAAATAAGCTCGCAGACCGCATGAATGCCAGCACCTTAGAAAATAGCGAACGTTTAAAACAAAGCGTTTCTGCCGAGCTGCAGGCTACGCGTGATGCTATGCAGGCATTGCAATTGGCGCAAAATAGTAGCCTTGCGCAAACGCGCGAAACTGTGCTCGAAAAACTCCACACTACCTTAAGCGAGCAGGGCAAAGCGCAGCAAGCGTTAATCAACGATACCATGCTAAAAGCCACTACCACGCTTACGCAAAGTATTGAAAGCTTGAGTAAGATTGTGGATGCGCGCTTGGAAGAAATTGGTGGAAAAGTGTCTGAAC
>JBJXDT010000082.1:0-2877 GCA_046153505.1 Methylophilaceae bacterium
ATGGTTAGACAGCATGTTGCCGAATATGCATAAATCATTAGAAAACAAAGACCAATTAGCAGGGAAGTTAGGTACTAAGATAGTGTCAGAGGCTGGTATTCCATTAACAGATAATTTTTCAACAAAGCTAAAAAAAGAGGTCATCAATACCCTTGTGCCGCAGACGACAGCACCAGTTTTAGCTGAGGTAGATCTTAGTAAAGCACAAAGCGCGAGTAGCAACTATATTCAGGTATCGCCAGGAAAAGCTGGTTGGGATCAGGCCATCAGTCAAAAGGTCGTTTGGATGCTTGGCGGGGCAGAGCAATCAGCAACCTTGACCCTCAATCCGCCAGATTTGGGCCCATTACAAGTGGTCATTAATGTTAACAATGACAAAGCCGATACAACCTTTATTTCAGAAAACCCAGAAGTGCGAAGAGCCTTGGAAAACGGAATGCCTGCATTACGTGGTTTGCTAGACCAGGCTGGTGTTCAATTAGGTCAAGCCAACGTGAGCACAAGTCAACAACAGCAAGAGTTTCAACAATCGGCAAAAGGGCGCTCGACTTCGAGCTTTAATACAGACAACACTGCAAAAACTACAGATGTACCAGTAACATCGCGCCCAATCATGCGGGTTAATAATGGCCTGGTAGATACCTTTGCATAGCCATTTGATGTCAAGCTAAATTACAAGTTAGCAATATAAACAAGCGCGTATGTGATGAGCATGCGCGCTTTTATTTTGTGCAGAGAATGAAATCTTAGAAATAGGCCTATTTACTCCTTTTATTCCACCCTTGCAAAAAAAAATATACGAGTAAATTAGCGTTATAGATTGCTCGTGTTATGAGCCGGAAACTAAATGAAACAACGTTTTACTTAATTGGAAAATGGAGAACATCATGATTGCACATTCAAGCGTAGATGAAATCATCATCAGTGAAATGATTAAAAAGGAATTAAAAATCGTATCTAGCAATTTAGCCAATGCGGCTAAAGAGTTCAATGCGGCGCAGCTTAAGTGCGATAAGTTACGTCAATTCCGTCAGGATTATGTTGACCGTGTAAATAATGAAATGCAGCAATTTATTGCTGAAGATACGCGGAAAGGGTTTCAGGATTTCTTTGCCAAATTGGATATAGAGATTTCTAAACAGCAACAAGTCGTTGATGACTTGAGAAGTCAACTCAAAATTCAACGCCAGTTATGGCAAGAATGTCAGCGCAAAAAAATCTCAAACGAGTTAATTCTTCAGAAAAAAGAAATATATGCCTTGCCTATGTGAGTGAGTCAAGAGGCGACAAGCTGATGGTATTAGCCAGCCTACACCAAAACGAATATTAGGTATTAAACGAGCATAAGAGAGGTAATAAATTGAATTCTAAGACAGTTCCCGTAGCTGAGTTAAGACGCCTTCTGACAGCAGTATCAGAGCACGGAAAGCAGCACCTATTAGAAGTAGAGGCGGATTTGATGCAAACCACGTTTTTGCTGAGTGGTGCAATCGAAAAACTTGGCGCAAGTTTTATGGCGATTCATGAAGCAGTTACGACGCAGCAGCTTGAAATAAATGCTTTTCTAAATAGCACGGATGTACTGCCAGACACGAGAAATAGCATTAGAGAAAGTCGCGAGAAAATTGGTGCAGAGGTCAATGCAGCAGTAACTGGTTTGCAATTTCAGGATATGACCAGTCAGCTCATCATGCGTGCGATTAAGCGTATAGAAGGCTTGAGGGAATCTTTAGATGCCTTGGCGTTGCATGGCAGTGGTATGAAAATAGATCACGAGCATGAAGAAATCGCAAGACTGCTCGATGAGATGAGCGCAAGTTTAAACAAACGTGACGATGCCTTAATGGGCGGATTACGCAAGTCGGTTGCACAAAAAGATATGGATTCGGGTGATATAGAGTTGTTCTAGATGCTCGATTTTAGTTAACAAATCTAGAAAGTGTTGAGTTGATTTAGTAAAACAGGCAGTACCTAATTTAACCAAAAGTGAGAGAAAAAGATGGCAAAAACAATATTAGCAGTTGATGACTCAGGTTCGCTGAGACAGATGGTGGCTTTCAGTCTGAAGGCCGCTGGTTATGACGTTGTGTCCGCTGTTGATGGGCAAGATGGCTTGAACAAAGCCAAAGAGAAAACAGTGGATTTGGTACTCACAGACCAAAACATGCCGATTATGGATGGGCTTACGCTCATTAAAAATCTGCGTGAATTGGGCAGCTATCAAAAAGTGCCAATTTTAATGCTAACCACTGAATCCAGTGATGAGATGAAAGCAAAAGGCAAGGCAGCTGGTGCTAATGGCTGGCTAGTAAAACCTTTTGATCCAAAAAGATTAATCGAAGTTGTACAAAAAGTAATTGGTTGATTTCAACCTTTAGCAACTATTAACTTTGAAAAGACGAACTGGTACGGAGCACAACAATGTCAATTGATATGAGTCAATTTTACGAGGTCTTCTTCGATGAATCAGAGGAGCTCTTGGCTGAGGCCGAACGCTTACTTTTGGGTATCGAAATTGAAAACCCAGATACCGAAGATTTAAACGCAATTTTTCGCGCTGCACACTCCATCAAAGGGGGCGCCGCGACTTTTGGTTTTATGGACATGACAGAAATTACCCATGTCTTAGAAAATTTACTCGATAAAATACGTAAAAATGAAATGGCGCTCACCGCAGAGCATGTCGATGCGTTTCTCTCCGCAAAAGACGTGCTGAAGATGGAGTTAGATGGCCATCGCCTAGCTACAGCAGTCGATCAAGAGCAAGTGGCTAATGTCAAGATGGTGCTTAAATCACTTGCAGATGCTGGCGGTCTCATGATTAAAGCGGCTCCAGTTGTAGCTAGTATTGAAGCGCCCGTAGCCGAAGCTGTCGTT
>JBJXDT010000083.1:0-2662 GCA_046153505.1 Methylophilaceae bacterium
ATGTACACGCGAGATACCTTGCTTGATTTTCTACCGCCAGGACAACAGCAATTGTGTTTGGCGAATTTTTCAATCACTTCTTCATCAATTTCGCGTATTAAAATGCACTCATCCTTAAGCCACGTAGCAAAATGTGCAACCGAGTTTTTATAAGATTTAATTGTAAATTCTGTATAACCATTCACTGAAAGTTCATTTATGAAATTATCTGAGAGTGGTTTAAGGTATTTAATAGATAAGAAACATCGATTTTTAGAGTCATCTTTGTATTGTGATTTCATAAATATTCCTCTATGTTGCTGTCGATATGACAGGGTCGTAGCAAGAATAATTATGTGGAGTGATATTAGCGAGGTGATAACGAATTTACAGCAAGTTACGCATGTATTTGATCAATGTTTAGCTAGTCAGTGCACATAATAGGAAGCTATACATAATTCCTCTTATGTGGTGCTCCACATAAGAGGAAATCCGTAGATACGCTTTGCGTGCTTATCACAGAAACCCTGAAATGCAACCCGATGAATGGATCATTATTTTTGTTTCGTAATAAATCTGGTAATAAGCTTAAAGCTATTTATTATGAAACAAATTGTTTTACTATTTGGTACCGGCGATTAGAAAAAGGCAGATATGTTTTTCAGCGAAATCTTCAAGGTCACATTGATATGTCTAAAGAGCATTTCCGCTGGTTGTTAGCCAGCGACAAATACTCATATCGTGATGCGTTTTTGCCGCAAGAGATAAGTCATTTTTATTAAAAATATATCGAATTTCATGCGCTAATTTAGTATGATATGCGCATGAAAATAAACCTAAAAAGATTGCCTAAATCAGTCGAAGAATTAGAAAAGATTATCTTGCTTCAGCAGCAAGAAATTGATAGTCGCGATCAGAAAATAGAAAAACAGAAAGTTGAAATTCTCTCATACAAGGAAAGCTACATTCGCCTTCTAGAAGAATTTAAGCTAGAAAAATCCCGTCGGTTTGGCGCATCATCCGAAAAGAACATCTTTCAATCCGATTTATTTGATGAAGCCGGAGTCGAACCCGTAGGTGAGCTAAAAGACCAGATTGATGACACAATCGATGTCGCGAGTTATCAACGTAAAATGCATCCGGTTAGAAAACCCATTCCAAAAGACATGCCTCGAGAAGTAATTATATATGATATTGCTGAGCATGAAAAAACATGTGGCTGTGGTGCTCACCTTGTGCGTATTGGTGAAGAAGTAAGTGAACAGATTAAATATATCCCGGCAAAGCTTAGTGTGATACAGCATGTGCGCCCTAAGTATGCTTGCAAACCATGCCAGGAAAACGTGAAGATTGCGCCAATGCCAACGCTCTTGCTCCCAAAGAGTTTAGCTACTCCTGAGTTAGTGGCTTATACGATTATCGCAAAATACTGTGACCATATTCCCTTGTACCGACAGCAAGGTATCTGGGATCGATTAGGCATCGACATGCCGCGTAGTAGCTTGTGCGGCTGGTTACTCAAGGTAGCTGACTTATGTGAGCCTTTAGTCAAACTGCTTCAACGAAGCATCATTGTTTATGACTATGCTCAGGCGGATGAAACCACTGTTCAAGTATTGGATGAAGTGGGTCGCAATAACAAAACCAAATCTTACATCTGGTGTTATCGTGGGGGCGGTGTTCAACCTAGTATTGTCTATGAATATCAGGAGACGCGTGGTGGTTACCATGCTGAAGAATTTCTATTGGGATTTAAAGGATATTTACAGTCTGATGCTTATTCTGGTTATAACTTTGCCGATAAAGATGATGACATCATTAGAGTTGGCTGCATGGCGCATGCGCGTAGGAAATTTGCTGATATTGCTAAAATAGCAAAAACAAATGGCTTAGCATATGAGGCAATCAAATTCTTTAAAGCGCTATATAAAATTGAAAAAGAGGCTCATGAAGCGAATTTATCGCCAGATAAACGACTCGCATTGCGCGAGGAAAAAGCAAAACCAATATTAACATCATTCAAGACATGGCTTGATAACTATCTCACAAAGACACCGATACAAAGCAAAATCGGCGAGGCAATTCGCTACACGCTATCAAATTGGGAGTTACTGAATAACTATCTCAAAGATGGTCGTATTGAAATTGACAATAACCTAATAGAAAACGCCATCAGACCCTTTGCGCTGGGACGTAAGAATTGGCTCTTTATGGGCAGCCCATCAGGTGCTAGAGCTGGCGCCACATTTTACTCTCTGATTGAAACCTGCAAAGCAAACAACATTGAGCCGTATAAATACTTCTGCGCAATGCTGAATCGTATTCGTGAATGTGGTAGCGAGGATGATTATCTTAAACTGCTGCCGCAGTTCATCCAGGTTTAATTAATTTGCAAGGGGTATGCTGATCCCCGAACGCTTACCTTAGACTGATATTTTCTCGATAGCGGTCTTCTGTAGGAATTTTCATATAATAAATTAATAAATCCAAAACGATCTCTGGTGAAGAATCTAATTGTCTTGTAATAAAATCAGGGAATTCTTTGTTAAATGCAGGATTCCCTGTAATTTCAATCATATCTACAATTTTCAAGTTCATCATAATATCCTTTTTATGATTCGTTATAAAAAAAATAATTAACACAGAGAAATTTATATTAGACCCAAATATCGAATTTAATAGC
>JBJXDT010000084.1:0-14848 GCA_046153505.1 Methylophilaceae bacterium
GATGAGTTTATCGGCCATCATAAAAAGATATTTGAAGTGATGGACAAAGATGGTAGTGGCGACCTTAGTCCACAAGAGTGGTTAGCAAGAGCCACAGGTAAGAAATAAGTAGTTTGAAAATAAAGCCAGCTATGCTGGCTTTATTATTTGTAGTGCTAATGATTGATGCAGAATCAAGATGCTTAGTTAACTGAAATAGTAAAAATTAAATGCCTGCGTACCAAGTGTAGCCCTCGTCTTCCCAATATCCACCTTTGCCACCCGCTATATGGCCGAAGCTTTCTACAAATTCAATCCGCATAATGTATTTGGCTTGCTTGTAACCCAATTGACGTTCTACTCTTAAACGAATCGGCGCGCCGTTGGCCACAGGTAGCGTATCTCCATTTAGTTCGTATGCCAGAATAGTTTGCGGATGATAGACATCCTCCATATCAATACTTTCGTAGTAGGGGCTGCTACCATCCTCTTCCATAGGATCAGCGCAGTGAAATACGGCATAGCGTGCTTGTGTTTGAGGTTTAACCAAAGCCATTATTTCGTGTAGCGGAACACCTTTCCATTTGCCTATGGCACTCCAGCCCTCAACGCAATCGTGCCTAGTAATTTGTGTTCTGCTAGGCAAGGCTTTCAATTGTGCAAGTGTAAATTGCATTGGTTGTTCAACTAAACCATTTATTTGAAGCGCCCAATCATTAAAGCTGTTCTCAGCCAATTTGGTGTAAGTTTCGCTATTCGGTTTTGAGGTGCCGTTGCTACGGAAATGTGGTGATAAATCTTTCTCGGTAAATTCCTGTGCCATGGATTTTCGTGATGTAACCAAATGCTGCGCGGCATTGCTCAGTCCTTCCGCGCTATCTAGTATATTAGGAAACCATTTCGTGTTGGAAAGTCTATCACAGCCAGCAAGTAACATTGCACTAGCTCCAGCGAGTGCGCGTGTTAAAAATTGGCGGCGATTAATACTTTCGCGTTCCGTTCTGCGCATGAGCTTCATGTTGGGGCTCCAGTTTCGCTATTATCCAATTTTATTTCATAGCGGCCAGTAATCATGGAGCGGATGTTATTCCATAGCCCAGTGATAATTACCTCAAATACGTGAACAAGCACAAATGCTACCAGGGCCCAAGCTGCGATAAAATGCAGTGTGCGAGCTGATTGTCTTCCCCCAAACCAATCTACCCAATTTGGAATCACAGTATTGACCATTGGTGACATACCTAAACCCATTAAAATCACCATGGGGAGAAGAATGAAAATCACCACAAGGTACGCAATTTTTTGTAACACATTGTATCGTTTAGCGGCTTCACCAGTCGGGTGCTTAAAGCGGATATGGTCTTTAATCGATTGGCCAATGGTGCGCCAATCGTTCGGCGTGGGGGCAAGATCATTTGCTAAATGGCGGCTTTTAATGGCGTATAGAATATATAAAAAGCCATTAATAACAAATATCCATGCAAAGAAAAAATGCCATAAACGCGCCAACGCCAGCCATTTCCTGTCTGGGATTGTAATCCAAGAAGGGAATGCCCTTACTGTCGGATTGCCCCCAACCATGGAAGCACCTAGGATACCTGTGGTATTAAAGCTACGCCCAAGCACAGTAGTTGTGCCAATCATCTCGCCTTGGTCGGTTATTTTGCCTTTGATTTGTAGTAAAGGCGCAGTGCCGTTGTAGGAGGATTTTCCCCAATAAAGAGAAGAGTTTGAGTTAAAAATATTTAACCCACTCATAAATAGCACGATGAAACAAACAACGTTTGTCCAGTGCATCATGCGCACCCATGGCGTGTGTCGGTTTACCCATTCGGATTTCATTTTTGCGGCCTTAGACATAACCATACTCACCAATTTAGAATAGAATCAGCTTAAACGCTTTATGACAAAAACTCAACCAAATCATTGCTAAAACGTTTAAGGTATCAAGTGCGTAACGAGTTTGTGAGTCCATAAAAAATCTAGCAATAATTTGTAAGGAAATAGCGTATTCACCGACTGATACTCGTTGCAATAAATTTAACAGGGAATTTTTTGGAGATGAATAATGAATATACAACGTCGATATTTTTTAACTGCCGGAGCGTCTTTTGGTTTGCTGGGATTGAGTGCTCTCCTGCCGTCAACAGTTAGCACAGCCAAGGCGGAAGAAATGGAAAAGTTTGAAGTTACACGTTCAGATGCAGAGTGGAAAAGTTTATTGAGTGCTAGCGCATATACAATTTTGCGACACGAAGGCACAGAACAGCCTTATAGCAGCCCGCTAAATAGTGAACATAGAGCGGGCATATTTGAATGTGCGGGCTGTGCTAAACAATTGTTTTCTTCAAAAACCAAATTCGATAGCCATACCGGCTGGCCTAGTTTCTGGCAACCATTGGAAAAAGCAGTGATTACTAGAGAAGATCGTTCATTATTTATTGCTCGTGTAGAAGTGCGCTGTAGCCGCTGTGGCGGGCATCTTGGGCATGTGTTTGAGGATGGTCCCAAGCCTACAGGTCTTCGTTACTGTATGAATGGCGCAGCAATGAAATTTACACCTTCTGCGATTTAAATTGATAAAGGAATCATGATTATGGATATTTTAAAAAATGAAATTCAGTCACTCCCTATAAATGCATGGCTCAAGGCTTTTCATGCGCTAACTTTAATCGGTCTTGGCATGCTATTGAGTCATGGCACCGCTTTTTCTGCTGAAGAAGCAGTTGTCATACCTCCGCCCACTATTGACGTGCAAGCTTCTGGAGCTCACCTTGAAACAATGGTGGTTGCAGGCGGCTGCTTTTGGGGCGTACAAGGCGTATTTCAACATGTGCGCGGCGTGACAAATGCTGTTTCAGGTTATTCTGGCGGCAAACGTGAAACAGCGGCATATAAGCTAGTAAGTGAAGGGGATACAGGCCATGCAGAGTCTGTACAGATTACTTATGACCCAACAAAAGTTACATACGGGCAATTATTGCAAGTATTTTTTTCTGTGGCACATAACCCAACGCAGTTGAATCGCCAAGGTCCAGATTCAGGCACACAATATCGCTCTGCCGTTTTCCCTATCAACGAATCGCAACGTAATATTGTGCAAGCCTACCTTAAGCAACTCAATCAGGCGAAAGCATTTAGGGCAGCTACAGCAACCACTGTTGAAACTTATAACGCCTTCTATCCTGCTGAGGGCTATCACCAAAACTTTTTAACACTAAATCCTTATCATCCTTATATTGTTGCGAATGATTTACCAAAAATAGGCCAATTAAAACGTATATTTCCTAATCTGTATCAAGATAAGCCAGTTCTAGTGGGCTCAGCGGCAAAGTAAAAAGCTAATTTCCCCAGTTGATTTATCTGCCACTTTTGCTTAATGCCATTGTGGGTTTGATATCTTTACGTAGGATCTTGCCATTTTTGGTACGAGGAAAGTCATTGACCAAATACACTGTTTTTGGTGCCTTGTAGGCGGCCAAATATTGTTTACCAAACGCCGCCAAATCATCGGCGGTTGTTTGTGTATCTGGTTTTAAAATAACGTAAACCACCACTAACACCTTATCTTTTTCTAACTCTTCACCTAATGCTGCGCAATCTGCCACATCAGTGTGTCCTTTGTATACACGCTCAATTTCGTATGGTGAAACGCGGTAACCAAAACTCTTAATAATATCGTCTTTGCGTCCCAAAAACCAAATGTAACCGTCTTCATCATAGCGCGCATAATCACCTGTAAAAAACCAGCCATCATGTTTATATTTCGCCGTTTCTTCGGGCAAGTTCCAGTAACTTAAAAATAAACCAGGGTCGCTCATTGGTACGCAAATCATACCTTCACTACCTTGAGAAACTTCTTCTAAAGTGTCAGGGTTAAGCAATTTAATTGCATGACCAGGTTGCGGAAAACCGGCAGAGCCAGGGCGAATTGGTCTAAACTTACTTTGGCTTAAATAATACGAGAATTCGCTCATACCAACTGCTTCGTAAATATCTATGCCAAATCTAGTGTGCCACTCGCTCAGCACTTCGTCGGATAAATGCTCGCCTGCACTCATGCAGTGACGCAAGCTTGGAACGCTTAGTTTTGAAGTCTGCGTTTTTTGAATAATTTGGCGATAAATGGTTGGCACGCCGACAAAAATGGTTGCGGAATGTTTAGCTATTAGGCGCGTCCAAAGTTCTGCGTCATTTTTCCCCTCGTGCACAATCACGGTTTTGCCTAGGTAGAGAGGATCCATCAAACCTGAGCCAAGCACATAAGTCCAATTGAATTTGCCTGAATGCATAATGCGATCTTGCGAACTTACATCAAAGTTAAACCAGTATTGGCTTGCGGGCGCTCGTCCAAGTAATGCGCGATGCGCGTGCAGTACACCTTTAGGGTAACCAGTGGTGCCACTGGTATAGACTAAATACGCAGGGTCTTCTGACTTGGTTTTATGTGAAGTGTCGAATTCGCTAATTTGACTTAAACTTGCTTCTAAGCTTAAAACATTTAGGCAGCCATGAGCTTGTACATGAGACGTTTGTGAGAGCAGGACATGAGAAAGATTCGGCAGGTTACGCAAGTCATTTACTAGAGACTCTTCCATAGCAAGCCATGCGCTAACATCCGTCACCAATACGGTTGCGCCAGAGTCTTTTGCTAAATAGGCAACTTCTTCGGCAGTGAGTAGGGTGGAAGTTGGCACAGCTATGGCGCCCATTTTCATGGTGCCTAAAAATGCAATCGGATATTCCAAACTGTTAGGAAGGCGAATGAGCACACGAGCGCCGGTTTCAACCCCTAAATTACGTAATAGTTGTGCGAACTGGTCGGTTTTGTGGGCTAATTCTGCAAACGTAATTTGAGAAGTACCAAGCACATCATTTTCGACAATCATTGCAATTGCGTCAGACTGGGCACTTTTTAAATGCTTGTCCGAACATGCTTCGCCAATATTAAAATATTCTGGAATTATCCAATTCCAAGTGGGGAATGGTTTAAACATTATAGTAATACTCCATAAGGCCAGTTTTCGCGTACCACTTGTGCAGGAAGTAATTGCAGCACTTCCATAGCAAAATCCATATCACTAGTTTTTAGCGAGCGTAAGGCGTGCGCGCGAAGCAGGGTTTGTAGTGCTTTACCAAACATGGGTGGATCTAGCATCTCACCTTCAAATTTTATTGCCCCACCATGAAGTGCATCTGCCTCAATAGCCGCTTTTAAGATGCGCACTTTTTGATCAATATCGGTAGGAGAGGGCGTATAAGCAGTTTTGCAAATATGAATGTGGCCAGGATGAATCACCTGCTTGCCTGTTAAACCCATGGCTGCTTCTGCACAGGCATGTTTATATACTATGCGTGATTCATTATCACCATGTAAGTCTAGCCAACGTCGCACGTCATGCGGTTCAACAAATTTTTCAGGCATGGCGGATGCGCCAATTAGTGTTTCGACACCACCAATTACGCCTTTACCCGCAATGCGTGCTTCAAATAACAGCTGGTTTAGGAAAAACTGTAGTTCTTCAATCCAATGCTCTGGGGTAATATGTATCCCCATTGCTTTAGAAAAATCATGAATACCAAATACGACATGTTTGACTGTGTTGTACTGCATAATCTCAGGTGCGATTTTGAGTGACTTTGGATGCTCAATAATGGGCTGAACGGTAATTTTTGAGTTGATATTCAATAATAAACTTGATAAATCGCGTACCTCAGCTGCGCCATAAGCCTCGCCAGCCTTGGCCAACATAATATCGTCAATATAAGCACCCATGTCGCGTACAAGTAGCATATCTAATTCATACTCTGCAGTGCGAAAGGAGTTACAGCGAATTGCTATAGTGACGCGCTCGTTTACTTTTCTGAGTTCAGGCAATTCTTGGCGCAATAAATCTCGGCTCATTTCTTTTTGACGACAGCCATCTTCTAAGTCAAAAATTAAAGTATGAGCGCTGGTGTTGTGCGCATGCTTTTTCATGCGCGCTGCGGCTTGCGTCATATCTTCGTATATGCCCAAACTGGGCGCGTATTTCACAGGTGGATAATATAGCTGTATGCCAGGCCAATATTCTCCGAGCGCACTTGCGCTTAAGATGCTCCTGTTGGGTTGATTTGGTTCTTTCATATGTTCACCTATTTTGATTTACTAACATTATTCAAGCTCACTTAAATAATGATGGTCGTCTGTTAAACACATACCAAGTCGCCATTCCATGGGTTTGTCGCCATAAGTAAATGACACGCGCTCGATGCTTAATAGCGGCGTGCCAACTTTTAACCCAAGCACATCCGCTACCTCCTTATCAGCCCCAATTGCTTTAATGCGTTCTTCAGCACGTATCATTCTTACGCCAAATTGTGACTCATACATACTATACATAGAGCCATTGCTGGCCATAATGCTCGCGTTGTTAAGCCCTTTAAATGGGGCAACTGGCGTAATAATGTGGTCATAAATAAGCGGTCTACCAGAAAACGATAACAATCTCCTCACTTCAATCGTGCCCGCACTCGCTTTAGTTTCAAGAATTTTAGCTATATAGGCATTCGCTTTAGATTTCTTGCAAGAGATAAAGTCATTTCTAAGTGCTTCTTTATGGCCATTGTCGCCATTTAGACGCAAAAATCTAAGCTTGTTTACTTCGGTGTCGTGAGTGGCAACATAGGTGCCTTTCCCTTGGCGGCGAATCAAAATATTCTCGCTAGCAAGACTATCAATAGCTTTGCGCACAGTGCCTTGACTCACTTTATAAAAACCAGCTAATTCAAGCTCGCTTGGGATCACGTCGCCAGGGCGCCACTCTCCAGCAATCAGGCTTTGCGTGATTAACACTTTAATTTGGTCATATAAAGGACGGTAGCTAGGCGAGTTAAAATGTTTTTGCATATTTTTAAACTTTAAAAACTAATTATTGAAATTTATAACATATAAAAATAAACTAGTCTAGTGTTATATGTCTTATATAAGACATATGTTGACAGTTTAAAATATAACAATCATAATCGTGCTACATTTAACTGAAGTGAATATTATGGAATATTGTTTTCGACCCCGTCGTTCAATGTTGTATGTGCCAGGTTGCAATCTGCACTATCTCGAACGTGCACGCACTTTACAAGCTGATTCTGTGATTTTGGATTTGGGTGACCCTATCTTGATAGAAGCAAAAATTCGATCACGTGATAATGTTGCTGCGGCTGTTAAACAAGGCGGTTACGGCGCACGCGAAGTGGTCGTGCGCGTCAATGATTTGGATTCAATCTGGGGTGCAGACGATATTAAGGCGGTTGCTAATATTGGTGCCGATGCAATTCTGTTTCCCAACATGGAATCGCGTGAAGACGTTCTAAAAGCGTTGGCAATGTTAGATGCGGCGGGTGGTGCGCATATGCCAATTATGGTGATGATTGAGAGTCCGATTGCTGTGTTAAATGTGAAAGAAATAGCAAGTGCTTCCGACCGTATTAGCTGCATTCTGATGGCCACAACTGATTTAATTTCACAGCTGCACGCGCACGAAAATCATGAGCGCTCTGCTATTTTGACATCGTTATCTTTAGTGATATTGGCGGCACGTGCTTACGGCCGTTGCGTAGTTGACGGCATTGCCAGTGATTTTAAAAATATGCACGCCTTTGAATATGCTTGTCGTTTGGGGCGAGATATGGGCTTTGACGGAAAATCGCTTATTCATCCCGCACAAATTGCTTATAGCAATGATGCATATACGCCAAAAGCGGCCGAGGTAGCGCATGCGCGCGAAATTATTAAAGCTTTGAAAGAAGCCAAAGAGGGAGGCCGGGGCACCGTGGTGGTGAATGATAGGTTGGTAGAAAATCATAATGTAAAGGCAGCGGAACGTTTGATACAACTTAGCGAAATGATTGCAGAACTTGAAGAAGAGTATATCTAAATGAATATCTCCCAAAAAATAAATCGGGGTCGTTTTTTTGAAGACTTCAAACTGAATGAAGTGATTCAACACGCCACACCGCGCACCATTACAGCTGGTGACTGCGCCATATATATCGCCCTGACAGGTGAGCGCAACCCACTGCATTGTAGTGAACCGTTTGCGCAATCGTTGGGCTATAAAACCTCGCCTATTGATGACTTGTTAGCGTTCCATATTGCCTTTGGTAAAACCGTGCCAGATATTTCTGTGAATGCAGTAGCCAATTTAGGTTATGCAGATGTGCGCTTTAAGCAGCCTGTTTATGCTGGCGACACGCTTAGCACATCTAGCCAAGTGATTGGTTTAAAACAAAATTCCAACGGGAAAAGCGGAGTAGTTTGGGTGCGTTCAACCTCGGTAAATCAAGGCAACGAGCCGGTATTAAGTTGGGTGCGTTGGGTGATGGTACACAAAAACAATTTAGAGGCTCCAGCACCAGAAACAACCGTGCCTGATTGTCCAAGTTTTGTTGCGCCAGCGCATTTAAATGTGCCTTCAAGTTTTGTTGCAGATAACGTTGACACCAGTGTCACAGGCGGCGTTTATCTTTGGGAAGACTATGAAGTTGGTGAGCGTATTAACCATCCTTCTGGCATGACGATAAACCCAGCGAACCATACACTTGCAACGCATTTATACCAAAACAATGCGCGTTTGCATTTTGATGAGCACATGATGAAGTCCTCAAACTTTGGCCAACGCTTGGTTTATGGTGGTGTCGTTATCTCCAGTTGTCGTGCGCTTAGCCACGAAGGCCTAGAAAATGCAATCGCTATTTTAGCCATTAATGGCGGTACTCACGCCAACCCTAGCTTTGCAGGCGATACGATTTACTGCATGACAGAGGTGTTAGATAAATGGATACTTAACCACCCCAATGTGGGCGCTTTACGCTTGCGTATGGTGGGCACTAAAAACATGGCAAGCCATGAATTAACTGAAGTAAAAAATACACAAGGTTATCACCCAAATGTGGTGTTAGATCTTGATTACACAGTACTTATACCACGTAGAGAGAAATAGCATGGTACATCCTAATGAAGCTTTATTTGGTGGCGAAAAACCCTTCCCACTTATTCCTGCATGCGAGCATTTTGCAGGCAGTGAAAAGTTAATTTTAAAAGCACTTGCCCTGCAAGATAGCATAGGCGCGGTGTTTGATATTACATGTGATTGTGAAGACGGTGCTCAAGCAGGCCAAGAGCGCGAGCATGCAGAAATGATTGTGCGCGTGCTTAACTCAGATGCAAACAAATACAAAATGGCAGGTGCACGTATTCATGACTACACCGAGCCCCATTGGAAACAAGATATCGATATTTTGGTGGGTGGAGCAGGCAACGTATTGAGCTATATCACGATACCGAAGTGTACTGACATCGCACAGGCGCAAGAAATGATTGGCTATATACAAAAAACGGCCATTACCAATGGAATTATGCGTCAAATCCCAGTACATATTTTGATTGAAACGCATGGCGCGTTAAACCAAGTGCATGAAATTGCTAAATTACCTTGGTTGCAAGTACTCGATTTCGGCCTGATGGATTTTGTCAGTGCGCATCATGGTGCAATTCCAGCTAGCGCCATGCGCAGCCCAGGTCAATTTGAACACCGCTTACTCGCCCGTGCTAAGGCTGAAGTTGTGGCCGCCGCGCTAGCAAATGGTGTTGTACCTGCCCACAACGTGACGCTGGATTTAAAAAATGTAGAAACCACCTTTAGTGACGCAAACCGCGCCCGCAACGAGTTTGGCTTTATGCGCATGTGGAGTATTTATCCAACACAAATTCAAGCCATTGTAGATGCGATGAAACCAAACTTTGACGAGGTATCCGATGCAGCCAATATTTTATTAGCTGCGCAGGCGGTGGATTGGGGCCCGATTCAATACGCAGGCGAGTTGCATGACCGGGCGACTTATCGCTATTTCTGGGAGATTTTACAAAAAGCCAAGCTCACTGGCGTCAATATTTCACACGAAGCGATCGCCGCATTTTTCAATTAGTTTTTATGTTTATTAGCTTTAGGAAGTGACCATGACACAAGCTCAAAATGCCGGCGCACGCTTTCGTGCTGCGTTAAAGGCAGAAAAACCGTTGCAAATTATTGGTGCTATTAATGCCTATCACGCCATGCTTGCCAACCAAAGCGGGTTTAAAGCTATTTATTTATCTGGCGGCGGCGTTGCCGCTGGCTCGCTAGGCTTGCCCGATTTAGGCATTTCAAGTTTAGAAGATGTTCTGGTAGATGTTCGCCGCATTACCGATGCTGTGGAAACGCCATTGCTGGTGGATATCGACACAGGTTGGGGTGGCGCTTTTAATATTGCGCGCTCCGTTAAAAGCATTGCAAAAGCAGGCGCTGCGGCGGTACATATCGAAGACCAAGTCTCTGCAAAACGCTGCGGACACCGCCCCAACAAAGCGATAGTCACCTTAGAAGAAATGGTTGACCGCGTAAAAGCCGCGGTCGATGCAAAGCCTTATGATGATTTTGTGGTGATGGCACGTACCGATGCATTGGCAGTTGAAGGTTTGCAATCGGCAATTGATCGCGCTTGTGCTTGTGTAGAAGCAGGCGCAGACATGATTTTTCCAGAAGCGATGACAGACTTAAGCATGTACAAACAGTTTGTGGATGCCGTGAAAGTGCCTGTACTAGCAAACATTACTGAATTTGGCGCCACGCCATTATTTACAGTGGACGAGCTAGCCGGCGCTGATGTCAGCATGGTGCTCTACCCTCTTTCTGCCTTCCGCGCTATGAACCAAGCAGCTTTGCATGTGTATAAGGCTGTGAAAAAAGATGGTACGCAAAAAAATGTGCTCGATTTAATGCAAAGCCGCATGGATTTGTACGACCACTTGGGCTATCACGATTTTGAACAAAAGCTAGACGCACTATACAAAAAGTAGGGGGATAAAATGAATACTGCTATAGAAACTGCAGCTGAAGCACCTAAAAAGAAAAAAGGCGTTGCTCTAGCCGGTGTTAACGCTGGCTCAACGGCCATTTGTACCGTTGGACATACTGGCAACGATTTACATTACCGTGGATACGATATTATCGAGTTAGCTAAACACGCCACCTTTGAAGAAGTCGCCTACTTACTGATTCATGGTGAATTACCAACACAAACCGAATTAGCCGCCTACCATGCGCGCTTAAAAAAATTACGCGGTATTCCACAGGCACTTAAAGAGGTGTTGGAGCGCATTCCAAAAACGGCCCACCCAATGGATGTGATGCGTACAGGTTGCTCAATGCTTGGCACTTTAGAGCCAGAATCAGCAGACCGTAACATTAATGATGCCAAAAAACTTGGCGATAGATTAATTGCTTGCTTTGGTTCTATCTTGATTTATTGGTATCACTTCAGCCACCACAATAAACGGATTGAAGTTGAAAGTGATGAAGACTCAATCGCCGCTCATTTTCTACATTTGTTGCATGAAAAAAAACCTTCAGAGCTACATATCAAAGCCATGAATACCTCACTGGTGTTATATGCCGAGCACGAGTTTAATGCCTCTACTTTCACAGCGCGTGTGGTTTCTGGCACGTTGTCTGATATGTATTCCTGCATTACTGCCGCCATTGGTGCGCTTCGTGGTCCTAAACACGGCGGTGCAAACGAAGCCGCTATGGAGATTATTGAGCGTTATAAAAATGTCGATGAAGCAGAAGCAGACATCATGGCACGCATGGCTCGCAAAGAAATCATTATCGGCTTTGGCCACCCTGTTTATACCATTTCCGACCCGCGCAATGAGTCTATTAAAGCGGTAAGCTGTGGCTTGTGTGAAGACGCAGGCAACATGACGCTATTTGATATTTCTGCCCGCATTGAGGAAACCATGTGGCGCGAGAAAAAAATGTTCCCCAACCTTGATTGGTACAGCGCATCAAGTTATCACATGATGGGCATTCCAACAGGGATGTTTACCCCAATCTTTGTAATTTCGCGTACCACTGGTTGGGTTGCGCATTTGATTGAACAACGCATTGATAACAAAATCATTCGACCAAATGCGGAATACACAGGCCCAGATAACCGTCCTTTTGTTCCTTTAGCTAATCGTTAATTTTAAGAGAGTATTTTCATGTCAGCACATATTTCTAACGTCCGCCCAGCTCCCGATCAAGTGATTGTGGACATTGCCAACTACGTCACCGATTACGACATCAACAGCAGCGAAGCTTACGATACGGCACGTAATTGCTTAATGGATACTTTAGGGTGTGGTTTTGAGGCGTTAGACTACCCAGCATGTACCAAATTATTAGGCCCGGTGATTGCTGGCACTGTCGTACCAAACGGCGCGAAGGTGCCTGGAACAAACTACCAACTTGATCCAATTTTAGCGGCATTTAACATTGGCGCGATGATTCGTTGGTTAGATTTTAATGATACATGGCTAGCAGCAGAATGGGGTCACCCATCCGATAACTTAGGTGGCATTTTGGCGGTGGCAGATTATATTTCTCGAAAAAATGTAGCGGAAGGCAAAGCGCCTTTGACGATTAAGGATGTTCTGACCGCGATGATTAAAGCGCACGAAATACAAGGCGTGCTGGCACTTGAAAACAGCTTTAACCGTGTGGGTTTAGACCATGTGATTTTAGTCAAAATCGCTTCGACTGCAGTCGTCACAAAACTATTGGGTGGCAATAAAGAAGATATTATCAATGCCGTTTCTAACGCATTTGTGGATGGCCAAAGCTTGCGTACCTACAGACACAGTCCGAATACGGGCTCACGTAAATCATGGGCGGCGGGTGATGCAACAAGCCGCGCAGTGCGTTTGGCTTGGATGACTCTACAAGGTGAAATGGGCTATCCAAGCGCACTCACTGCCAAAACTTGGGGCTTTTACGATGTGCTATTTAAAGGCAATGCGTTTAAATTTCAGCGTAGCTATGGCTCTTATGTGATGGAGCAAGTCTTGTTCAAAATCTCTTTCCCTGCTGAGTTTCACGCACAAACTGCGGTTGAATGCGCATTCCAATTGAACAAAGAAGTCGGTAGCAAATTGCAAACGCTCGACCAAATTGCCCAAATCGACAAGATTGTGATTACGACGCATGAGTCAGCTATCCGTATCATCGATAAAACTGGACCATTGGATAACCCAGCAGACCGCGATCATTGCATTCAATACATGGCAGCTGTTGGTTTATTAAAAGGCAGCTTGACCGCGCAAGACTACGAAGATGCCGCTGCGGCAGACCCACGTATTGACGCCATCCGCGACAAAATGACTTGCGTGGAAAAAGCGCAATACACCACGGATTATCACGACCCAGAAAAACGCTCTATAGCCAACGCAATTCAAGTGTTCCTTAAAGACGGTTCTAGCTCAAGCAACATCGCCGTGGAATACCCAATTGGTCACCGTCGCCGCCGTGGAGAAGGCATCCCAGAACTCGTGAAAAAATTCAAAGTTAATTTGGCGCGCCAATTTGACGCGAGAAAACAAGTCGATATTCTGGCCTTGTTTTTAGACCAAGCCAAGTTAGAGAACACGCCTGTCAATGTGTTTGTGGATATGTTATGCAAATAGCATAATTAGTGGCTCAGACTTAAACCAGCTTTCTTAAAATGAGTGATGCGCCTGTACCACCAAAGGCAAATGAATTGGACATGGCGCAACGCAGACTCTCCACTTTTCTAGTTTCATTTGGTACATAGTCTAAATCACATTTAGGGTCTGGTACATGTAAATTAATTGTTGGAGGTAACTGGTTAGTTTCTAATGCCAGCGCGGTGATTATCGCTTCTAATCCGCCTGCCGCACCCATTAAATGTCCATGCATTGATTTAGTAGAGCTGACTGCTATATCGTAAGCGTAAGTATCGAATACTTCTTTTATCGCTTCAGTTTCAGTAGCGTCATTAAATAGTGTTCCAGTGCCATGCGCATTAATATATTGAATTTCATTTACTGAAACTTGCGCATCTATAATTGCAGCTCGCATCGTTGCTGCCTGCCCTTCTTTTGAAGGAATAGTAATGTGTTTAAAGTCATTGGCCATGCCATAGCCTATAATTTCAGCATAAATTTTTGCACCTCTAGAGACTGCGCTTTCGTAGGTTTCAATCACCATCATAGCTGCGCCTTCCCCAATAACTAATCCTGTTCGATTAGCAGAAAATGGTTTGCAAGAAGCGCCAATATCTTTTAAATCTTCGTCCGCGAGCGTTCTTACTGCTTCCCATGAGCGTATGCTGGCATAACTTAAAATAGCGTCTGTGCCACCCACAATCGCTGCATCAAGATAACCATGTCGAATATCTTTTAATGCTGTGCCTATCGCTACAGCTGAGGATGAGCAGGCGGTTGAAATAGTCTGATTAGCGCCCGATAACTTAAAGTGTGTTGCAATCGCAGATGCTGGACTGTTATACATACACATAAGTACGGTGTATGGTTTTAGGCGTTCTTCATTTTTAACAAAAAGAGTTTGATACCCATCTTCTACAGAAAGTGCTCCACCCATGCCTGTGCCAACGTAAACGCCCATACGAGGCATAAGGGCTTCGTCAATATTCAAATTTGAGTGCTTAACAGCCTCTTTGGCAGCATGTAAGGCCATTTGGCCAGTGCGATCGAGGATATTGTATTCGGACTTTTTGTTGAAATAATTAGCAGGATCAAAGTTAGCTTGAGCCGCAGCTTTGCACTCTAATTTATCTGCGAAAGGCGCAACCAAAAACTTAACACCTGACACGCCACCAAATACATTTTTAGTTAGTTCGTCAATGGTGTTACCAAGGGGACTAACCACGCCTAGGCCAGTAATTACAACGCGCCGACATAGTGTCATATTATGAAGCGCTGTTTTTTTCAATGATGAGCTTTTGTGTATACTCAGCTACATCATTAAGATTTATTAACATGCTTGCA
>JBJXDT010000085.1:0-2537 GCA_046153505.1 Methylophilaceae bacterium
GCCTGATGCATCACAATCACAGTACCGTGCACACCACCATCACGCACCAGCAAATTACTGCCCAAGCCAATAAAAAATATGGGCTCAGCGTGATCAAGACTCTTCATAAACGTCACCAAGTCGTCCAAATTGGCTGGTATAAACACGCGATCCGCTCGCCCACCAACACGCCAACTGGTGTAGCGCGCTAGAGGCTCATTTTTTAATAATTTAGATTTTGTCACTTCCATATTTGTCATTTTGCTAACTCACTTGTCTTTTGTGCCACTTGACCGATGCTGCCAGCGCCCATCACAATGACAACATCGTTATTTTGCGCAACATTCAAAATTGCCTGCGGCAAATCATCGGTTGTTTCTACAAATATTGGTTCTACTTTATCTAAGACTCGAATTGCACGAATAAGCGTGCGCGTATCTGCAGCGACAATCGGCGGCTCTCCTGCGGAATAGACCTCTGTAAGCAGCACGGCATCTGCGCTGGAAAGCACGCGCACAAAATCTTCAAAACAATCTCTTGTGCGTGTATAACGATGTGGCTGAAAAGCCATGACCAGCCTACGATTTGGAAATGCGCCTCGCGCGGCCGCAATCACCGCCTGCATCTCAACAGGATGATGTCCGTAGTCATCAATCAAGGTAAAACTTCCGCCTGCTTTAGCCTTTATCTCGCCATAACGTTCAAAACGGCGCCCAACTCCTTTAAATTCAGCCAGTGCCTTTACTATGGCGTTATCTGGTACATTTAGCTCGCTGGCAATTGCTATGGCGGCCAACGCATTAAGCACATAATGCTCGCCGGGCAGATTCAATGTGGCATCAAACTGAGTGGTGACGCCGTTAATACGCGTTACCGTAAAATGCATTTTCCCATTGTCGGCGCGCACATTGCTGGCACGTATTCGCGCCTCACTTCTAAAGCCATAAGTCATTACAGGTTTGGTCACTTGTGGCAAAATTGCGCGAACATTCGGGTCGTCCACGCATACCACCGCCATCCCCCAAAACGGAAGCTGTTGTAAAAACTCGACGAATGCGCTTTTTAATTTATCAAAACTATGTTCGTAGGTGTCCATGTGATCTTGGTCAATATTGGTTACGACCGCCAAAACCGGGCTTAGATGCAAAAATGAAGCATCTGACTCGTCCGCTTCCACAACAATATACTCACCTGCTCCGAGACGTGCATTAGCACTGGCGGCCTCCAACTTGCCGCCAATCACAAAGGTTGGATCCATGCCAGCTTCTGCCAAGATGCTGGCAATAAGACTTGTCGTCGTGGTTTTTCCATGTGTGCCCGCAACTGCTATGCCTTGCCTAAAGCGCATCAATTCCGCCAACATGAGTGCTCGCGGAATCACAGGAATGTTATGTTCGCGCGCAGCCATCACCTCAGGATTTTTTTCATTCACTGCTGATGAAACCACCACCACATCCGCATCGCCTAGATTTTCGGCGGCGTGGCCTTGATAAATAGTTGCGCCAAATTTTTCTAAGCGTTTAGTAGTCGCGTTATTCGCTAAATCTGAACCAGAAACCGTAAAGTTCAAGTTCAGTAACACTTCTGCAATGCCACTCATGCCCGCCCCGCCGACACCTACAAAATGTATGTTTTTAACTTTATGTTTCATTTTGCTAACTCCATACAAACTTGCGCCACCGTTTCAGTCGCCTCAGGCTTCGCTAACTCGCGTGCTTTAAGTGCCATCTCCAAACAACTTTCACGCGTTAAATTGCGTAAAATTTCGCTGGCCCTTGCCACATTAAATTCGCTTTGTTGAATCAACATTGCCGCACCGTGTTTGCTCAAATATTGAGCGTTATAGGTTTGATGATCGTCCACCGCATGCGGAAATGGCACAAGCACACTTGCAACGCCAACACACGCAAGCTCTGCTACCGTCAATGCGCCAGAACGACAAATGACAATGTCTGCCCACGCGTACATTTCTGCCATATTTTGAATATAAGCCCGCGCATCAGCCTCTACACAAGCCGCATGGTAATTGGCTTGCAGGGCATCGATATGTTTTTCGCCTGCTTGGTGAATTACCTCAAAAAGTGCATTTTCTGGCAATGTTGCCAGTGCTTTTGGTATCACATCATTTAGCGCTGCAGCGCCTAAACTGCCACCCACCACCAGCAATTTCAACTTGCCAGAGCTTGCCATGTAACGCACGTTTGGCGGTAAGCATTGTGTGATTTCCTTCCTGACTGGATTACCCACTAAAACAGATTTAGCTAGCGCATTTGGAAACGCCACCAAAACTCTGTTCGCAAACAAACTGAGTGCTTTATTCGTTAATCCTGCTATCGAATTTTGCTCATGAATCACTAATCTTTTGCCTAAAAATTTTGCCATTAAGCCGCCTGGGAAAGAGGCAAAACCACCCATGCCCAGCACCACATTGGGCTTATACTTTCGAATTGCTGAGAAGCTTTGCTTAAATGCAATTAGCAATTTAAATGGCAATAGCACCCAGCCAAGCAAACCTTTGCCACGCACGCCACGCATTTTTATCATCGCTTTGCTATAAG
>JBJXDT010000086.1:0-50137 GCA_046153505.1 Methylophilaceae bacterium
CTTTTTTAGCAATCGCTAGATAATCTGGATCAGATTTAAGCAAGCCCCAACGTTTATGCTGCGTGAGGAACCACATCCCATCTGACAGATAAGGGAAACTCACTTTGCCGTCATTAAAGAATTTCATGTAATTTGGGTCTTCCCATTTCTTACCAATTCCGTTGTCGTAGTGGCCTAAGAAGCGACCTTCAATTACTTCTTCAGGTGCATTTACATACGATTTACTTGCAATGAGTTTGGCTACTTTTGCACGGTTAGCTGTAGCATCGATGTAGCGGCTAGCTTCTAAAATTGCTTTTGTTAATGCAAGTGCGGTATTTGGATTTTTTGCTACAAATTCTGCAGTTGTTCCAAGTACTTTTTCTGGGTGATCTACCCAAATATCTTGGGTCGTTGCAACTGTGAAACCAACTTTGTCGTAAATTGCACGTGCATTCCATGGCTCACCAACACAGTAACCATCCATATTGCCAATTCGCATATTTGCTACCATTTGTGGAGGAGGCACCACAATTGTTTTAACATCTTTAATTGGGTTGATGCCGTATGTGGCTAACCAGTAATACAACCACATCGCATGAGTACCTGTTGGGAAAGTCTGTGCAAAAGTAAAGTCACGGTTTTCGTTGTCTAGTAATCGTTTTAATGTTGCTCCGGTAGTTACTCCTTTGTCTTTCAATTGGCTTGCTAAGGTAATACCTTGACCATTATTATTAAGTGTCATTAAGATATTCATATCTTTTTGCTGACCACCGATACCCATTTGTACGCCATAGACCAGGCCATACAAAACATGGGCCGCATGTAGTTCGCCATTTACGACTTTGTCACGAACACCGGCCCAAGAAGCTTCTTTCGAAGGAATGATTTTGATACCATATTTTTTATCAAAACCCATTTCCGCAGCTACCACGATTGGGGCGCAGTCTGTTAATGGAATAAATCCGACTTTAACTTCTGTAATTTCTGGAGCATCAGAGCCTGCTGCCCAAGCTGTGCTACGAAATCCTTCAGGTACTAAATTAGTCATTGCCGCTGCTCCAAATGCACTTGCAATAGTGGTTTTTAAAAAATTACGACGGTTTGAATCGACAGGCTTAATTTCTGGCAGATTCAGTGTCGGAATGTTGTAATCTTTATCGCTCATGGTTACTCCTTGGTTAAACAATTTTTCCAAAAAAAAACGTCTTGTTACTTAAGAATTTATTCTTAAGTAACAAGACGTCGTTGTCTTAAATCTATATATCACACCTACTTTGGTATGATTTTTTATCTCATTTTTTGTCCGCCGTTGGACATAAATCTTTATTACATATTAAAGCTCTTTATTAAACTATCAGAAGTTCTGCTGCGTCTAGTAGTTGCTGCGCCAACTCTACTAATTTAACTTTCTTACTCATCGCCATACTGCGCAATAAATTGTAAGCCTCATCTTCATCAATTTTACGCTGTTTCATCATCAAACCTTTTGCACGCTCTATTACCTTACGGTCATCAAGTTTAGACTTCGCTAGCGTTAATTCGGAGCGTAGACTTTTAAATTCTTCAAACCTAGCAACAGCAGCATCAATGACAGGTGTCAACCTTTCGCTAGGTATACTTCCCACTACATAAGCACTAACACCTGCCTTAGTTGCTGCTTTAATTTTTTCCTTGTCGCCATCATGTGTAAACATAACTACAGGCCTAGGATCATGCATACTCATCACGCAAATGTTCTCTAATGTGTCTCGATTCGGTGACTCAGTATCAATAATGACTATATCTGGCTTCATTTCCAAGCACTTAGCTTGCAAATGTATGTCATTTTCTACGTGTGCTACCACATCAAACCCATTTTCAATTAAAGATTGCTTTAATGGCTTGATTTTTTTTAGGTCATTATCAACTAGCAACACTTTAATCACAATGCAAACTAGCAATTGCTGTGCCATAAAATGGATAAATTATTAACTTGTTGAATTAATTAATAAAATAATCAAATCAATTACAATAAAAGATTAAAATATTCTTGTATAAACGCACTACCAAGGTGCGAATGCACCAAGTTAATAATCATCAATTATTATGTTTAACTAAACTAACAGCAAAATTTATCTTAAAAAAATTAACTATATTGGTCGATTTTTAATTCTCATCCAAAAGTAAATAAGATAGGCTGGCTAAATACTTGTTCGCTTTTTGGCTGAACCTAGAAAGCTCCTTACTGAGATATATCGACCCAAAGAAGACTTTCATTCTGTCTATATTGATCTATTGGCTTACCAAGTTCAACAGACCTAATGAATTTTCTGCTTTTATAACGCAACAATCAAAAATATTCGAACAATTTTCTGTTTGCGTACTCTTAACCCGTATATTTAAATTTAACAATAAGGTTAATCATGGCTAATCAAGAAAGTTTTCATAAAGTATCATCAATAGATGAAATGGTAGCGCATGTTTGTTTTTGTAAGTTACGCTCTCATTGTCATGATAAAAATAGTAATGAGTGCATGCGCAAAAGAAATATTTATGCAGACTTCATGAAAAAGAAAACTGAAGAACGATTAGTTTAAGGGGCTACTATGCAAAGCGATGAACAATTAATAAAGCTACTTGAGGCAAGCCATGCCAAATTATCCGAGATTAATACAAATATGCTCAAGGTTTTTTGGATAGTTGCTATTTTCGCTTTATTGTATTTTGGGCTGATGATGTATTTGTTGTTTTTTAAATAGCTCCTTATACTTCCTACCCATAAGCGACATTTAATCACTTTATCCACATAGTAAATTCAATTAAATAGACTGTATATGCCAAGCAGACAAAACACCCGCAACTCCTAATATAATCAGTGATAATGGGGCTGCCCACATATGTAGAAAGCTAGATATATATACAATTGTTGGGTCCGAAGGAAGGTATCGAACAGTAACTCTTGCACCGGTCGCAGGAGTTTTGGCTACTCCACCTGCAACTGAAGTGAATTGGTGTTCTTTTCCCATAGCGTCCATGTATGTGACTATTGGAATTTGAAAAATAGAATCTTCTGAATTACGCACTTGATGACCAACAACTGTTCCGATTGATTTAGCGCCAAAGAATAGAACACGGCAACGACGAAATGAAAGCCAAGCCGCAAGAATGAGGAAAAGTACACCAACAACTGCAAAGTATATTTTCAATTGAGCTGCCTAATGAATTTGAAAATCAGCTTTTACAAATGGTCATCATGCCTATATTTGATGATAAATGAAAGCCTAAGAAGTGCTTCTTATAAAAGAAGACATTGAAAACTTAAACTCCCGACCCTAAGCTGACCTTTAGTCAATTTTTTAGGAACTTGTGGGCCAATTCTTTAGAGCTAAATTGCTTACTGCCAACAAGTCTTCTTTCGTGGCTCCGCTTGTTGCTTGCACAGACATACCTTGGTGTAGTATTGCGAGGAATTTGGCTAAATCCTTGGTCACAACGGAGTCAGGTAAATCACCCTCTTGCTTGGCTTTTTCAAAACGCTTTGCTAATAAATCCTCATAGCCTTTCCTGAATTTAATTAACGTTTCACGCACACCTTCAGCCTCTTCTCCACAAGATAATGCACCCTGTACGATCATACAACCTTTATGGTTGTTTGAACTTGTTAGCGCCTCAGCAGCTTTTTCTAAAAAGCTTTCAGCCACTTTCCGCGCGGTTGGTTCATTCACAACTTCCATGACAAAAGCCACTGGACCAGAGGCATAACTACCTAGAGCTTTTTTGAATAGTTCCTCCTTGTTTCCAAATGCAGCATAGAGACTAGGCTTGTTGATACCAAGTACGTCTGTTAATTCAGCAATGGATGTACCCTCGTAGCCTCTTTTCCAAAACACCTGCAAGGCTTTATTAAGCGCATCATCCATATCAAAAATCCTTGGTCGACCTCTCAATTTAGTAATTACAGTAGTCATGAGTTATAGCTTTCTTTAATTAATATACCAATTGTTACAAATAATTGTTGACAAGGCAAGTACAAGTAAATTATATTTGTGTACCGTTTGTTATATAAATAATAAATATTTACATGCAAGATTGAAAGACAAAACAGAAATGCGCTATGAAAACATGCGAATTACTACCTTATTAGTGGTTGGCATTCAGCGAATTTCAACTGTTTATATTGAAACTTAAAGGAGCTACAAATGAATAAATTGCTAACATCCCTATTTAACTTTTCTAATACATATAATGTCATTGAAACTGGTCAAGGATCAGTAGAAAATAAGTTAGAAACTGCACCCACTAAATTTATCGAAGCTAATGGGATTAAATTCTCATATCGAACCCTAGGACCAGCTTCAGGTATACCACTAGTTCTTCTTCAGCACTTTACTGGCACTATGGATGGATGGGATCCAGCCGTTATTAATGCTTTAGCAAGAACTCGACCTGTTATTGCCTTCAATAACAAAGGAGTTGGCTCAACTTATGGCAAAGTTTCAGATAGCATTTCGGAAATGACCAATGATGCTTTTACATTCATTAGTGCATTGGGTCACAAAAAAGTTGATTTACTGGGTTTTTCTATGGGTGGATTCGTTGCCCAAGAGCTGGCGGCAAAGCATCCTGAACTCATCAATAAAGTAATCATTGCAGGTACCACGCATCAAGGTGGCGGCAATAACCTAATGAAAGTTCTTGGCGAAGCATTTTCAAGAGTGAACGCATCTGATCCACGTGATTATCTGTTCTTCTCACAATCAGACGCTGGCAAAAAAGCAGGCAGTGAATTCTTATCACGTGTTTATGCACGCCAGCAAGGCCGTGATCCTGAAAGCGGTAAGGAAATTGCAGATGCACACGGTAAAGCATTGATTGTATGGACAAGTACACCAGATCCAGAATTTAAGACACTTAAGGCCATCAATCAGCCTGTATTGGTGGTCACTGGTAGCAATGACACAATGTTGCCAGCAGATGGTTCAATTGAAATGTATAAGCAACTTAAAAATGCACAATTAGTCCTTTATCCCGACTCCAACCATGGTTCTATATTTCAGCATCACGATTCTTTTGTTAACACAGCTAATTATTTCTTAAGTCATTAAATTTGAATGACCACAGCTACAAATAGCTGTGGCCATTTCCATTAATAATTAAATATGAAATTAAGCTGACGAATGAATGCACATCAATACCACCCATATTTTGACATTAAACTCCAAGTCTGCTTTTGGCCGAATGTGCCCTGACAACTTTTCAAAATCCTAGCATTAAGGCCGCCATTCTTATATGCACAAAGCCGTATCGCTCGCTCAATACCTACCACTAAAATCAAGCTTCTCGACCTGTTTATACACATGGCATAGCTTATCAAGTTTACTTTCTAGCGCTGTATGCCAATGCCGCCCTAGCAACTAAATTAGGTGCAAGGACGCCGATTTTTGGCTGATTGCCAATTTGTTTTCCAGAATGGATTCCAAACCAGGTATCACAAAATGGTAGCTTTACTTGATGGTTAAAATCAAACTTGGTGTCATAGGCTAGCCCAGACAAAGTAAAGCTGGCGCCATCACCTTTCTCAATTTTAAATTCTGATGGATATAATCGATTAAGTTTTTGCGTAGTGCCATAGATGACAGTCACAATGGGATTGCAATTAGCATCCAACCCAAGCTCTATGATAAGCGCAGGCCTCGGCTTAGGTCCTGGCTTGCCAATCCTTTCAGGAAATAGGCACCACACAATATCGCCAACAACAGGCTCAGAAAAATACTTCAAATCAGATCAACCAAACAAAGTGCTGGTCATCGGCATATTCTGATTGATGCCTGATAATGTTTTGATTTTATTTATCTGCGACTCTGTTAAAGGCCCATCATCCATCTCGTAAGCAGGAATAACTTCTCTTGCTAATTTTGACAGCGCAAAATGCACCACGTCGGTTTCATTAAAACCCAATAGTTCAGCCATACGCTTCACTGTCTGCTTCTGAACGCCCATCACGGTGTCTTTGTGTTTAAACTTCAACAACATTGTTGAAGGCGTCTCACGCTTTGAATGTGAAGATGTGATTTTTGCTGTAGTTGCCATAATGATTCCCACAAAATAAAAGTATATACAAAGTATATACCTAAGTTATATTTTGTCAACCATTTAAATAGCATTAGCGCAAAAGTATAATGGCCTATCGCAGCTTCTTATCAAGCTCCAATTCTCGTATGTGACAGCAATTGGCCGACTGTTGTCTGTGATAGGGAAAGGTTGACCGTCAGCTTTGGGGATTTTTTACGTCATCTAGATAATTTAATTGAGTGCCCCAGGTGTGCCATTTGCACCAACCCTGAATGTCAGCTAGCCGACATTCAAAAATGCAAATCATCAGATTTGCATAATTGTTCACTAAGCTACTTTTAAGTCAAATAAACTATGAAACGCTGATATCAAATGATATTTGAATAAATTATCCGCAATTATTAACTGTTAGTTAATTAATTTTATAGCTTAATAAAAACAATAGCTTATTTATTTAAAATATCCATAATATTAGTCATCTAAAGGAAGAGTAGTTAGTTACTTTAAACTCATTCTACAGTAACACTTTTCGCTAAGTTTCGTGGTTTATCTACATCTGTACCTTTAAGTAACGCCACATGGTAGGCAAGCAATTGCACTGGTATAGTGTGTAAAATAGGGGAAAGTACGCCGACATGGCGAGGTGTACGAATGACATGCACGCCTTCTGATTCCATAAAGTGACTGTCGTCGTCAGCAAACACAAATAACTCGCCGCCACGCGCTTTTACTTCTTGCATGTTAGATTTTACTTTTTCCAGCAGTGCGTCATTAGGTGCAATCACCACGACCGGCATGTAATTATCTACCAATGCCAATGGGCCATGTTTAAGCTCACCCGCTGGGTAAGCCTCGGCATGAATATATGAAATTTCTTTAAGCTTTAAGGCGCCTTCCAAAGCGATAGGGTAATGCACGCCGCGACCCAAAAATAACGCGTGATGTTTATTGCCAAAACTTTTTGACCATTCACGAATTTGTGGCTCTAAATTGAGTGCATATTGCACACTGCCTGGTAAGCGTCTTAGCGCTTCCAGATAATCATGCTCTTGCTCTGAGCTTAGTATGCCACGTTGTTTTGACAATGTTGCTGCGAGTGTAAATAAAGCTACCAGCTGCGTGGTAAAAGCTTTGGTAGATGCTACCCCTATTTCAGCGCCAGCTCGGGTATATAGCACAAGTTTAGAAGCGCGAGGTAAAGCACTTTCTTGCACATTGCAAATTGATAAAGTTAAATTCTGACCTAATTTTTGCGCATGTTTTAGCGCTTCCATCGTATCTAAAGTTTCACCTGACTGCGAAATAGTGACGATAAGTTGCTTGGGGTTTGGTACCGATTTGCGATAACGATATTCGCTTGCGATTTCTACACTAGTACGAATTTCTGCAATCCCTTCAAGCCAATATTTGGCAGTTAAGCCTGCGTAATAACTAGTGCCAGCTGCAAGAATGAGAACGCTGTCAATCTGCTTAAACACCTCAGTAGCGCCATCACCAAATAAAGCAGGGGAGAAACTTGCATCATCAATCAACGCTTCGATGGTATCAGTAAGCGCGCGAGGTTGCTCGTGAATTTCTTTCTGCATAAAATGTGCATAAGGACCAAGCTCCAAACTTGCCAAAGAAACATCACTCACGTGTATTTTACGATTAACGACAACATCGGATTTATCCCAAATTGTCACGCCTTCGGCTTTCACTTCAGCAACATCACCATCTTCAAGATAAATCACACGTCGCGTCGCTTGCAACACAGCAGAAACGTCAGATGCAATAAAATTTGCGTCATCTCCCAAACCTACTAACAATGGGCAGCCTTGACGCGCAGAAATCATTAATTGAGTTTCTTTTAAGGAGATTACACTAATTGCAAACGCGCCAGTTAAATCCTTAATTGACAGCTTAACAGCCGCTAGTAAGTGTTCACCTTTAGAATAATAATAGTGAATTAAGTGCGCGATTACCTCGGTATCAGTTTGCGAGGTAAAGTCGTAACCTAATTTTTGCAGGCGGTCACGCTGCGCGTCGTGATTTTCAATAATGCCATTATGCACTACGGCAATTTCATTTTTGGAGACATGAGGATGCGCATTAGATTCTGTGACACCGCCATGCGTTGCCCAGCGTGTATGGCCAATGCCTACAAAACCTGTGAGATTTTCCGCAGTGGCCTTGGCCTGCATTTCACTCACGCGCCCCACAGCACGCACACGCCTAATCTCGCTTATGGGGCTGTCGCCATCTAAAACGGCGATTCCCGCAGAGTCGTAGCCGCGATATTCAAGACGACTTAAACCTTCTACTAAAAATGGCACTACATTTTTTTTTGCTACTGCACCTACAATACCGCACATACTTAAACTTTCTTCTCTTTGCTTGGGCGTTTCCAGCCCTTAATGGTAATCTGCTTTGCGCGCGAAATAGTGAGCTCGCCCGCAGTAGCAGTTTTAGAAATGGTAGAGCCTGCACCAATCGTCGCTCCTTTTTCAACCGTCACGGGCGCAATCAGTTGCGTATCTGAACCCACAAAAACATCATCTTCAATAACTGTTCTATGTTTATTTGCGCCGTCGTAATTGCAGGTAATCGTCCCTGCACCAATATTTACACGCTTACCCACGATGCTATCACCCACATAACTTAAATGATTGATGCTGCTTTGCGAATCTACCTGCGCATTTTTAAGCTCTACAAAATTGCCAATATGCACGTCAGCTTGTAAAGCTGTGCCTGGCCGCAATCGCGCAAATGGCCCAACAGAATTATTTTCACCAACACTTGCCTCAACAATATGCGTAAATGGCGCAATCGTTGTATTGGCAGCGATACTCGTGTCTTTAATCACGCAATAAGCGCCAATTTTTACATTTTCTCCCAAGTGCACGTTGCCTTCAAACACGCAACCAACATCAATCTCTACATCCTGTGCTGTTTCTAGCGTACCTCGAACATCAATACGCGCAGGGTCTGCTAGTGTTACGCCTTTTTTTAGTAGCTTTTCTGCATAGCGTTGTTGGTAAACGCGCTCAATTTGTGCTAAGTCCTGCTTGCTGTTGATTCCTGTAATTGACCACTCATCATCTGCAATCTCTGCTGTCACGCAAAATTTATCCTGTACTGCAAGTGCCACAATGTCGGTTAAATAATATTCTTTTTGTGCATTATTATTAGACAGCCCTGCGAGCCAATTTTTAAGCGCCTTTGCAGGCATCGCCATTATACCTGTATTGATTTCATTGATTTTTCGATGTGCTTCTGTCGCATCTTTTTGCTCAATAATCGCCGTAACAGAATTTTTTGCATCGCGAATAATTCGCCCATAACCGGTTGGGTCAGCTTTATTGAATGACAAAATCGCAAGTTGTTGATTTGCGTGTGTCAGCAGCTTTTTGCAAGCCTCAGCATTAATTAAAGGCACGTCACCCAACAAAATCAAGGTGTTTGCGTCATCATCTAAATGTGGCGTAGCTTGTTGCACGGCGTGGCCTGTGCCCAATTGCTCCTTTTGTTCTGCCCAAATAATAATTTCTTCGTTAAAGGCATTTTTCACCAAATCACCACCAAAACCATATACGACAATGATTTTAGCGGGATTAAGTACTTTTGCGCAATCGACCACATGGCGCAAGATTGGTTTGCCCGCTACTTCGTGCAACACCTTGGGCTTTCTAGAGAACATGCGCGTGCCTTTGCCAGCAGCGAGGATAACGATATTAAGTTTTGCTTGCATCATTCCGCTATTCTACTATGCCCGCCTAACTTGCGGAAATGCGGATTGTAAAACATTATTTGACGCAAAGTTTTGCGTCAAATAGGATGGGTATTTAATGTTAGCTAAGTGCATAGATTGTAGTCAGTTAATAATTTCCAAACAATAATTCGTCAATAATGCTAAAGTTTAACGCTTACCAGCCAACTTGATTTTGACTTTATGGATATGTTCAAAATATTTGGGCTTTTTGTACTAACTGCAATTGCTGAGATTGTCGGTTGTTATTTGCCTTATCTTTGGCTTAAGCAAAATGGCTCGCCTTGGTTGCTGCTACCTGCAGCATTTAGCTTAGCGCTTTTTGCTTGGCTTTTAACATTGCATCCTAGCGCTGCTGGTCGCACTTATGCAGCTTATGGTGGCGTTTATATCTCAGTTGCTATTTTCTGGCTTTGGCTGGTTGAATCCATAAAGCCAAACTCGACAGATTTATTGGGCGTTTTTGTATGCTTACTAGGGATGGCGATTATTATATTTGGTTCAAGATAATGACAATTGCTTACTAAAACATGTCTCCAACTGCAAATACAGTAGAAATTGCCGTAAAAGAAGCATTTCCCGCTGCGGATCACTCTGCCATTTTGGCTCAGCTTAATTCTTACGGTATTGAGCCCTATGAAAACGAAGTTGAACGTGTTCAGCTAACTCTTATTCGCTTATGCCAAGGCGACCCAGCAAAGTTAGTTGAGCAAATTAAAATTGCTAAAATGGATTATAGGGATATTCTAGTTTTTGCTGACCGCCCAATTCCATTAATTTAATGCCCATTTTAAACAATGTGCGTTAAAGTTTTTGACATTAAAAAAACGACCCATGGGTCGTTTTTTTATTTTGATTTGCTAATTAGTGCACTTTTTTGCGAAACTTTTGAATCGCTTGAATTTGCGCGACCGCTTCCGCCAATTCGGCTTGGGCTTTTGCGTAATCCATGTCAGAAGTTCTGTTTTTCATAGCTTCTTCCGCAGCGGCTTTAGCGGCAACTGCTTTAGCTTCATCTAAATCACCACCGCGAATTGCAGTATCGGCTAACACAGTGATTAACCCTGGCTGAACTTCTAACATGCCGCCAGAAATAAATATCAACGTTTCTTCGGCTTGGCCAGACTGCTTAATGCGCAATGCACCCGGTTTAATGGTGGTAATCATTGGCGCATGGTTAGGATAAATACCTACTTCACCAGCTTTTGCTGGTGCTACAACAAACTCGGCTAAACCTGAAAAAATTTCAGCCTCGGCGCTTACAACTTCAATACGTACAGTGTGTACCATTAAACTTTATCCTTGGTCTTTAGCTTAATTTACAGTTTTGGCTTTTTCAACAGCTTCTTCAATGCCGCCTACCATGTAGAATGCTTGCTCTGGTAAGTGGTCATATTCGCCAGCAACAATCGCTTTAAAACCTTTGATAGTTTCTTTTAATGGCACGTATTTACCTGGCGAGCCTGTAAACACCTCTGCCACGTGGAAAGGTTGTGATAAGAAACGTTGGATTTTACGTGCACGGCCAACCGCTAATTTATCCTCCGGTGACAATTCGTCCATACCCAAGATTGCGATAATATCGCGTAATTCTTTATAGCGTTGTAATGTTTGTTGAACTGAACGCGCTACGTTGTAGTGCTCTTCACCAACCACCAATGGGTCTAATTGACGTGATGTTGAATCGAGTGGATCCACCGCTGGGTAGATACCTAAAGATGCAATGTCACGTGAAAGAACCACAGTTGAGTCCAAATGTTGGAATGTTGTTGCTGGTGATGGGTCAGTCAAGTCATCCGCAGGTACGTAAACCGCTTGGATAGAGGTAATTGAACCAGTTTTTGTTGATGTAATACGCTCTTGTAAACGACCCATTTCGTCAGCTAATGTTGGTTGGTAACCCACAGCTGAAGGCATACGACCTAATAGCGCAGAAACCTCAGTACCTGCCAAAGTGTAGCGATAAATGTTATCCACGAAGAACAACACATCTCGACCTTCGTCACGGAATTTTTCTGCCATGGTCAAGCCAGACAAAGCCACACGCAAACGGTTGCCTGGTGGCTCGTTCATTTGACCAAACACCATGGCTACTTTAGATTCTTTCATGTCATCTAATTTAATAACACCAGCTTCTGCCATTTCATGGTAGAAATCGTTTCCCTCACGCGTACGCTCCCCCACACCTGCAAAAACGGATAAACCAGAGTGTTGTTTCGCAATGTTGTTGATGAGTTCTAGCATGTTTACGGTTTTGCCTACACCAGCGCCACCGAACAGACCCACTTTACCGCCTTTAGCAAATGGGCAAACTAAGTCAATCACCTTGATGCCTGTTTCTAACAAATCAACTGAAGGAGAGAGTTCTTCAAAAGAAGGTGCTTTTTGATGAATTGAGCGACGTTCTTTAGAGTCAATCGCACCAAGCTCATCAATCGGGCGACCCAATACGTCCATAATACGGCCCAAAGTGCCAGTACCTACTGGTACTGTAATTTGTTTACCTGTTGCTTTAAATGAGGTGCCACGCGCAAGGCCATCCGAAGAGCCCATCGCAATGGTACGTACAATACCGTCACCCAATTGCTGCTGCACTTCTAAGGTCAAGCCAGCTTCCGCTTGAGAGTCTTTGTCATCAATAATCAACGCATCAAATACTTTTGGCATATGATCACGTGGAAACTCAACGTCCACCACCGCGCCAATACATTGAACAACTTTACCTACTACTGCTTGATTTGCTTTTGCCATTTTCTATCCCTAACTTCTATATTTAGTCAGATTTAATTAAATTCTATTAAGATACTGCTGCTGCGCCGCCAACGATTTCCGAGATTTCCTTAGTAATCGCCGCTTGACGCGCTTTGTTGTAAACCAGTTTCAGCTCACCAATCACGTTTTTCGCGTTATCTGACGCAGACTTCATCGCCACCATGCGCGATGATTGTTCAGACGCCATGTTTTCCGCTACCGCGTTATAAATCAACGATTCCACATAACGCACCATCAATTCATCAACCACAGGCTTGGCCTCTGGCTCGTAAATGTAATCCCAATGGCCTTTTGGACTGCCCAATTGCTCACCTGTCAAAGGTAATAATTGCTGCATGGTAGGCTCTTGTTTCATGGTGTTGATAAATTTGGTATAGCAAATAAACAACTGGTCAATTTCGCCCGCTGTATAAGCATCCAGCATTACTTTTACCGTGCCAATTAAATTTTCTAAATGCGGCACATCACCCAAACCAATCGTGTGCGATTTTATGTCAGCACCTACGCGCGTCATAAAACCCAAACCTTTATTGCCAATGGCGCTCACCGCGATTTTTTTGCCTTCCGTTTCCCAAGTTTTCATTTGGTTAATCGAAAGGCGCAACATGTTAGTGTTTAAGCCTCCACAAAGACCTTTATCTGAGCTCACCACAATTAAACCGATGTTTTTAACTGTATCGCGTTTTGTTAAAAATGCATGTTTATACTCTGGGTTTGCCGCAGACATATGCGCCGCAATATTGCGGATTTTCTCGGCATAAGGACGACTGGCACGCATTCTGTCTTGCGCCTTGCGCATTTTAGATGCAGCAACCATCTCCATCGCTTTGGTGATCTTGCGGGTATTTTCTACCGACTTAATCTTGGTTCTAATCTCTTTACTACCAGCCATTTTTCGTTATCCGATAGTTAAATTAGTAAGCGTTTGTCGCTTTGAAGTCTTGAATCGCCGCTTCTACGGCTTTTTCACTATCGCCAGCCAAGTCTTTGCTGGATTCGATGCCATCCATCAATTTTTTGTATTTTGAGCTCATGAAACCATGTAAGGCATTTTCAAACGCCAATACTTTATTGGTTGGCACATCATCAAAATAGCCCTTATTTGCTGCCAAAAGGGTAATTGCCATGTTTGGCACACTGAGTGGTGAATATTGCGCTTGTTTCATTAACTCTGTAAACATACGTCCACGATCTAATTGTTTGCGTGTTGCTTCATCTAAATCTGAGGCAAACTGCGCGAACGCGGCCAATTCACGGTATTGCGCTAATGCTAAACGTACACCGCCACCCAATTTCTTGATGACTTTAGTTTGCGCAGCTCCACCCACGCGTGAAACAGAAATACCCGCGTTAATAGCTGGACGAATACCAGCATTGAATAAGTCGGTTTCCAAGAAGATTTGACCGTCTGTAATCGAAATTACGTTAGTTGGTACGAATGCAGAAACATCACCAGCGGCAGTTTCAATGACTGGCAATGCAGTCAATGAACCTGTTTTGCCTTTTACCTTGCCTTTGGTGAATTTCTCAACATACTCTTCGTTTACGCGAGCTGCGCGCTCTAACAAACGTGAGTGAATGTAGAACACATCACCTGGGTAAGCTTCGCGGCCTGGTGGACGGCGCAGTAACAAAGAAATTTGACGGTAAGCAATCGCTTGTTTGGTCAAATCATCATAAACGATTAAAGCATCTTCACCACGGTCACGGAAATATTCGCCCATTGTGCAACCTGCATATGGCGCCAAATATTGCAATGCTGCTGAATCTGAAGCTGTAGCTGCAACGACGATTGTGTAAGCCATTGCGCCGTTTTCTTCTAATTTACGCACCACGTTGGCAATGGTCGACGCTTTTTGACCAATCGCCACATACACACAGGTCATGCTTTGACCTTTTTGGTTAATAATCGCATCAACTGCTACAGCTGTTTTACCTGTCTGACGGTCACCAATAATCAATTCACGTTGGCCGCGACCTACTGGCACCATTGAGTCAACAGATTTCAAACCAGTTTGTACTGGTTGAGAAACTGATTTTCGTGCAATCACGCCTGGCGCAACTTTTTCAATTTTGTCAGTCATTTTGGTTTTTACTGGGCCCTTGCCATCAATCGGCTGACCCAATGCGTTTACTACGCGGCCAATCAGCTCTGGGCCAACTGGCACTTCCAAAATACGACCGGTACATTTACATACATCACCTTCCGTGATGTGTTCGTAGTCTCCCAATACCACCGCGCCAACTGAATCGCGTTCTAAGTTTAGCGCCAAGCCAAATGTATTGCCTGGGAACTCGATCATCTCGCCAGACATGACGTTTGAAAGACCGTGAATACGCACGATACCGTCAGTTACAGAGATTACCGTACCTTGGGTACGCGCCTCGCTACTAACCGAAAAATTCTCTAATCTGCTTTTAATCAGTTCACTGATTTCTGATGTAGATAATTGCATTGCTAACTCCTAATGTTTTCTTTGGCTGTTGCTTAAGCCGACAGCGAATAAGCTAAATTTTGTAACTGACCTTTAACGGACGCATCGATTACGGTATCGCCCACAATAATTTTAATGCCGCCAATAATTTCTTCATCTACCGAAACAGTGGCTTCTACTTTTTTGCCAAATTTGGCTTCTAAACGCTTCACTAAGTCTTTTACTTCTGCCGCGCTTGGTTTTGCTGCCGCAATAATTTGCGCATCTAAGGTGCCTTCATCTTGTGCTTTGAGTTCTTCAAATGCGCTAGATATAGCAGGCAATATAGATAAGCGACCATATTCAACCAAAGTTTTGATCATATTTTGACCATGCTCATTTAACTTGTTGCCACACACTTTCAAAAAAGCAGCTTGCAAATCATTACTGTCTACTTTTGGGTCTGCAATGTAAGCACTAAATTGCGCGTCATTCCCTACTGACGTTGCAAAAATTAACATCTCAGACCACTTATCGAGCGCTTTTTGCTCTTTTGCAAGCTTAAATGCAGCTACTGCGTATGGCCTTGCGATGGTTGAAATTTCAGCCATTTATAGCTCCGCCGCAAGTTTAGAAAGCATTTCGGAATGCGTTTTTGCGTTAATTTCTTTACGCAAAATTTTCTCAGCACCAGCCACAGCAAGTGCAGAAACCTGGGTACGCAAGCCTTCTTTAGCACGATTCACTTCTTGATCAATCTCTGCCTTGGCGCCTGCAATAATGCGCTCGCCTTCCACTTTGGCATTCGATTTAGCCTCTTCTACTATTTGACTTGCGCGTTTTTCTGCTTGGCCGATAATCTCCGTTGCTTTTTGCTTGGCTTCGTTCAAAGTCACTTCAGATTTCTTTGCAGCAACTTCCAAGGCGCTACGACCTTCTGAAGCAGCAGCCAAGCCATCTGCAATTTCTTTTTGACGCTTTTCAATTGCGCCTAAAAGTGGTGGCCAAACAAATTTCACGGTAAACCAAATCAACACGGCAAATGCAATGGCTTGTGCGATGAGTGTGAAATTAATATTCATATTTACTCCTTTGTTTAAGTTTGGTTAAAACAACCTAAACAAATTACTTAGCAACTACGCTTAATAATGGGTTTGCAAATGCGAACATCATTGCCAAACCAACACCAATAATGAAAGAAGCATCGATAAGACCTAGTAGCAAGAATACTTTACCTTGCAATTGTGGAATCATTTCTGGTTGACGAGCCGCGCCATCTAAGAAGCTTGCGCACATAATACCGATACCGATACAAGCACCCGCAGCGCCTAAACCGATAATTAAACCAATACCAATGCCTGTGTAGGCCTGAATCATTGCTAATGCGTCCATTTTGTTACCCTCTCTAAAATTAAACTACCACTAAACTCAAAACTACTTTTAAAATCAAACTTACAAGATTACTAATGGCCTTCATGCGCCATTGCTAAATAAACCACCGTCAACATCATAAAAATAAAGGCTTGTAACGCCACAATCAATATATGGAATATCGACCAACCCGCACCCAATATCGCACCAAAGATTGTGCCTGAAACACCTGTAGCTGCCCACAAACCTAAAAGCAAGAAAATCACTTCACCCGCATACATGTTACCGAATAACCGCAATGAATGTGAAAGTGGTTTTGAAACGTATTCTATTAAATTGAACAAGAAGTTGAGCGGCAACACCCAAACTTTAGTTCCGAAAGGTGTGTAGAAGAGTTCGTGCACCCAACCGCCAAAACCTTTCACTTTAATAGCAAAGAAAATCATTAGTACCCATACAGCTAAAGCTAATGCAAAGGTAGTGTTGATGTCCGATGTCGGGACACTACGCCAATGGTGCAAACCGAATAAACCGTAGAATTTATGCATAATGTCTACTGGTAAAAAATCCATGGCGTTCATTGCGAACACCCATAAAAAAACCGTCAAAGCTGTTGGAGCAATAAAGCTATGACGGTCACCGTGGAATATGTTTTTTACTTGATCATCCACAAAATTAAAAACCAACTCAACAAACGCTTGGCCTTTGGTTGGCACACCAGAAGTAGCTTTGCGAGCAACTAACCACACCAAACCCATAACCACTAAGCCTAGAATAATCGACATGACCAAAGTATCAACATGCAAAGTCCAAAAACCACCTTCTCCAATTGGCTTTGCATTAAAGCTTAAATGGCCTGCAATATAATCTGCCGGTGTCATTGCCGCTTGTTCTACGTGTTCAATATGTTCAGTTGCCATAAGTAATTAAGCTTTGTATATAAATTAAATTTTTTTGTCCTGCTTTGCCATTGCTGCGCCCGAAAACAAGGCCGCTGCTGCCAAACCTGCTATCAGTGCCATGGGCACCAACTGCTTATAAACCTTAAATATGACAAAAAGAAGAATCACAATCAGCAAAATCTTGATTGCTTCTGCTTTCAGCATGTTTATTAGTATTGCAGATGCTTCTTTAAGGTTACGCTGCGCGACTTTCGATGCTACAAATGCTGCGACTACAACAGAAAAACCGCCTGCGATTGCTGATACACTTGCATGCAAACCCGAAACAACAAGCGCTAAAACCGCCACAACCATGGTCGCTATTAGTTGCCAACGCAACATTTTGCTAAAAACGTTATTTTGATCATTCATGTTTTAATTATCATTTCAACTTGCATTGAAATGGCATTTAGCAAAGTCCGCGATTTTGAATTATTACGTGGTTTTAGTCAAGCACTAGATTTCATTTTCGTACTAATAAAGAAACACTTAGCAAGTTAACGCTAAGAAAATTTGCTAATAATATCGTCTAGCTGATCTAAATTGCTGTAACTAATTTTCAAAGTTCCCGCACCGTTCGCTTTAGCGGCAATGCTTACTTTTGCGCCCAATTTGTCACTTAATGTCTCTTGCAAGCGCATTACGTCATGATTTGTAGTGATTTTCTGCTTGTTTGCTTTGGGCACTTGTTCTTGCTTAGCGAGCGCTTCCACCTCGCGTACAGATAAATGTAATTTAACAATTTTATTTGCTAATAATATTTGTTGCGCCGCATCCAAACCAATGAGTGCGCGTGCGTGACCCATATCCAGCTTGTTTTGCAGCAACATTTCTTGCACTGGGTGTGTAAGTGTGAGCAAACGTAATATGTTTGATACAGCTACCCTTGACCTCCCAACTGCATCGGCAGCCTTTTCGTGGGTCATGTTAAATTCGTCTATCAAGCGCTTGATACCTTGTGCTTCCTCAAGCGGGTTCAAGTTCTCGCGCTGAATATTTTCGATTAAAGCCATGGCCAGTGCAGATTCATCAGCAATCTCGCGTACTAGCACTGGCACTTCGTCTAAACCCGCAATTTGGCTGGCGCGCCAGCGTCTTTCACCTGCGATGATTTCGTATCTATCTGTAGAAACTTCGCGCACCAAAATCGGCTGCATAATGCCTTGAGTTTTTATAGAGTCCGCCAATGTTTGCAACGCGGCATCATCCATATAGCTACGCGGCTGGAATTTACCTGGCTGCATCTGACTAATATTGAGCATACGCAGAGCATCATTACTACTTGCTGACTCCATATCACCCGAAAGCAATGCATCTAATCCGCGACCCAAACCTTTTTGTTTTACCATTGCCTTGTCCTCGTTAAAATGGCATTAACCATTTGATTTTATTATCTATTTCTTTCAACAATTTCTTCTGCTAAATCAGAATAGGCGATAGCACCTCTGGAAGTTTTATCGTATATTAACGCTGGCACGCCATAGCTTGGCGCTTCTGCAAGACGAATATTGCGCGGTATTATCGTGTCGTATACTTTTTTACCAAAATGGCTGACAAGCTGCGCCGATACTTGGTTTGCGAGCATATTACGATTATCAAACATGGTGCGAAGCAAGCCTTCTATTTCAAGCGTTGGGTTTAAATGCGCACGTACTTTTTTTACCGTGTTTACCAAATCGGACAATCCTTCCAAAGCATAGTATTCACATTGCATGGGAATCACCACGGTATCGGCCGCGGTAAGCGCGTTAACTGTCACTAAATTGAGCGCTGGCGGACAGTCTAGCAAAACATAGTCATAATTTTTAACTTCTGATAATGCTTTTTTAAGGCGCATCTCGCGAGAAATCTCATTGACCAACTCTACTTCGGCACCCGCCAATTCACGATTTGCAGGTGCTACATCAAAACCACCCTTTTCGCTTTTTACAATAACTTCAGCAAGTGTTTTTTTTCCTATTAATACATGATAGATGCTGTACTTTAGCTGCGCTTTATCAATGCCACTGCCAGTGCTTGCGTTTCCCTGTGGGTCTAAATCAATCAGCAACACTTTTTTATGCATGGCAGCCAAACTTGCCGCCAAATTAACGCAAGTTGTGGTTTTACCTACTCCACCCTTTTGATTAGTAATTGCTAGTATTTTCATCAATTTTCTCTATTTTTTCCTGATTTTTCTATCACTACTAAATGCCGCTCCGCCTCTAATCCTGGCACATTCAATGCTATTATTTCACTAGGCAACAGGTCCGAGCTTTCGAACTCATGCACCGGAATAACACCTTTCATGGCAAACCATTTTCCGTCATCCTTCAGCAAATGTTTTGTTAATTTTACAAATAAGCCAATCTCAGAAAATGCGCGTGAAATAATTACATCAAACTTTTCCTGAGGACTATAATTTTCTACGCGGTCATGTACCACAGTCAGATTACTGAGCCCTAATTCACCTTTAACTTGGCGCATAAAAATTGCCTTTTTTTGTACCGTATCAATTGTCGTTACTTGCAAGTCTGGCAGACAAATTGCCAGCACAATCCCTGGCAACCCTGCACCTGCACCCACATCCAGAATGCGTTTGCACCTTATTCGGGGCAGCACGCTCAAACTATCTAAAATGTGCAGCGTCACCATATCTAAAGGGTCGCGAACTGCAGTTAGGTTATACACCTTATTCCATTTTTGAAGTAAAGACAGATAATTCAGCATTTTTTCTTGTGCCTGCAAGTCAATATCTATGTGGCTCTCAGCGATACCTGCAGCCAATTTTGTAGCAAGCACGCTCATGCAGCTTCTATATTATTCTGTGCGGCCTGTTTTTTATGTTTGCGTTTTAAATAGACCAGGAGCAAAGAAATCGTGGCTGGTGTAATTCCAGAAATTCGCCCAGCTTGACCAATCGTTTCCGGCTGATGCAATTGTAATTTTTGACGGGCCTCGATGCTCAACCCATGCACATCCTTATAATCAAGTTTGTCCAGCTTAATATTTTCACAATCTTTTTGTTTGGCGATTTCGTCCTTTTGACGGTCGATATATCCCTGATATTTTGCCGCAATTTCCACTTGCTCTTTTGCCTCTGTGCTTAAAGTTTCTTGGGCTGGCGCTAGAGACATAAGCGCGTCATAGCTTACTTCTGGGCGACGCAACAACTCAAATGCACTGTATTCGTGATCTAACTCTTTGCCCAATACCGCAAGCTGCGTTTCACGTGAAACATTTGGCTGAATATAGGTTTTTTTCAAACGATCTTGTTCGCGCACGACGGCTTCTTGCTTAGTGCAAAATGCTTCCCAACGTACATCATCCACCAAGCCTAATTCACGGCCCTTGGTGGTTAATCGCATGTCTGCATTGTCTTCGCGCAACTGAAGTCGATATTCCGCACGACTAGTAAACATACGATAAGGCTCTGTTACGCCTGTTGTAATTAAATCATCCACTAATACGCCCAAATATGCTTCGTCGCGAGCAGGGCACCAAGACTCTTTTTCTTGAGCGTGTAGCGCTGCATTTGCGCCCGCTAACAAGCCTTGCGCGGCTGCTTCTTCGTATCCTGTTGTTCCGTTGATTTGTCCAGCAAAGAACAGCCCATGAATCGCTTTAGTTTCTAATGAGCTTTTTAACCCACGAGGATCATAGTAATCATATTCAATGGCATACCCAGGGCGCAGTATATGTGCATTTTCCAAACCTTTCATCGAGCGCACTAGTGCAAGCTGAATATCAAAAGGCAAGCTGGTTGAAATGCCATTCGGGTAAACCTCGTTTGTATTTAAACCCTCCGGCTCTAAAAAGATTTGGTGAGATTCCTTATCAGCAAAGCGGTGGATTTTATCTTCCACACTTGGACAATAGCGAGGACCGACACCCTCTATCACACCCATATACATCGGTGAGCGATCTAAACCACTACGGATAATTTCGTGCGTGCGCTCGTTGGTATGTGTAATCCAACATGATATTTGTTGCGGATGTTGCGCTACATTACCCAAAAACGAAAATACAGGTACTGGCGAATCGCCTGGTTGCTCTAACATCAAAGAATAATCAATTGTACGCCCATCGATTCGCGGGGGCGTGCCTGTTTTTAAACGCCCAGCAGGTAAGTTTAATTCACGCAATCGGGCTGCGAGGCTTATTGCAGGCGGGTCTCCAGCACGACCAGCACTGTAATTTTGCATCCCCACATGAATCAATCCACCCAAAAAAGTACCAGCAGTCAACACGACTGATTTTGATTTAAAGCGCAAACCTATTTGCGTTTCAACGCCACCTACACGGCTACCCTCTATAATAATGTCATCAACTGCTTGCTGAAATAGCCACAAATTTGGCTGATTCTCCAAGCGGCTTCTGATTGCTGCTTTGTACAAAATACGGTCAGCTTGCGCGCGCGTTGCGCGTACTGCAGGACCTTTGCTGGAATTTAATATACGAAACTGAATACCACCTTCATCAGCAGCTGCTGCCATCGCGCCACCTAGTGCATCTATCTCTTTTACCAGATGCCCCTTACCAATACCCCCGATGCTGGGATTGCACGACATTTGACCAAGCGTTTCGATATTATGAGTCAATAATAGGGTTTTTTGACCCATCCGTGCAGCCGCCAAGGCAGCCTCAGTCCCAGCATGGCCGCCACCCACAATTATCACATCAAAAATATCAGGAAAATGCATTTCTATGTTGAATGAAAAGTCAGAAAAGTTGAAAGTTTAACGCAAAGTTGAGTTCAGGTCATGCGATAAAAACAATTAACTGTTGTTTCACGTGAAACATTTAAAAATAATTATTAAAATAATCAATAAAAACATAAAGTTCTGTTTCAATGTTAATATCATTTGTGATAATCTTTATTTTCGGTCTAATAAATTACATAGAATTGATTGTTCGATAAGATTTATGGATTTGTCTACAAATTACACAAAAACAGGTAGAGGCTTAAGGGCGCAGATTAAAAAACTGCCTCCTAATGCTGGGCAAATTTTGTTCGCAATGAACACCACTTCTAGTGGCACAGAGCTTCATTCGAAGTTAAGAAAAATGAATATAAAGGATTTCGAGCTTGCTATTACTTGGTTACTCGAAGGCGGATATATTCGTGTTATAACAACCGAAGCATTTTCAAATTCCGTGTGGGCTCCTGTCACACAAAGCGCTATTCAGGTATCGGAAATCAGTTTTGATGAGTTTAATCAAACGATCAAAGCGACAATTGCTGAAGCAATAGAAGCCTTGGTTAAAACTAGCGCCGAGCAAGAAACTGTAACGCAACCTCCATTAGAAACCATTAAAACAATCTCAAAAACAAAAGCCGATAGCGAGGAAAAATCTAATCGCGATATCAAAGCAAAAATTGAAGCCCTGTCAAAAGCAGATGCTGAAGCAAACGCGCGTGCGGGGGCGCAAGTAAAAGCTGAAACTAAAGCAAAAATAGAGGCCGATGAACACAAAAATGCAGAAGTTATTGCACAAAAAGATGCAGAAATAAAGTCTAAATTAGAGATAGAATCCAAAGCTGCTGCCGAAGTAAAAGCAAAGGCTGCGGCACTTGCGAAAGCAGACGCTGAAGCGCGTGAGCGAGCTGAAGCGCAAGTCAAAGCATCTGTTGATGCAAAGGCTGCAATAGAGGCAAAACAAAAGGCTGAGGCACTTGCAAAGGCAGACGCAGAAGCGCGTGAACGTGCTGAAGCTCAAGCAAAGATAGAAGCAGAAGCTAAGGAAAAGGCTGATAAAATTGCCGCTGAAGCACAAGCAAAAGTCGAAGCAAAAGCAAAGGCAAAAGCCTTAGCAAGAGCTGAGCTATTAGCAAAAGCAGAAGCTATCGAAAAAGCTAGGCTTGGGGCAGAAGCCAAAGCTAAAGCAGCGGCTGAGGCAAAAGCACTAGCTGAAGAAGAGGCGCGTAAAGCTGCGGAGCAAAAAGCAAAAGAAGAAGCCGAAGCTTTAGCAAGAGCAGAAGCCGAAGCCGCCGAACAGGCAAGACTTGAGGCAGAAGCTAAAGCAAAAGCACTAGCTGAAGAAGAGGCGCGTAAAGCTGCGGAGCAAAAAGCAAAAGAAGAAGCCGAAGCTTTAGCAAAAGAAGAAGCAGAAGCCGCCGAACAGTCAAGGCTTGAGGCAGAAGCTAAAGCAGAGGCGCTTGCAAAAGCTCGAGCAAAAGCCAAAGAAAAGGCTGAAGAAAAAGCAAAAAAAGTTGCAGCTAGAAAAGCTGCCGTGACCCAATTTAAGGCAGACACTTCCTTAAAAGTACAAAAATTTACAAAAGTTTCTGAGGGCAGTTTACAACAACTTCATCAAGCTATAAACATAAGAAAATTAAAAAAGGCGCGTAAACAGTGGCAATTTTATTTTCTTAAATTTCTAAAAAAATTATTTTTTTACGCAACAGCTATAATTATCCTACTTGTTATCGCTGCGCAGTTTATTAACTTGAGTATACTTGTTAAGCCAATTGAGCAATTAGCCACTACGAATTTAAACTCGCCAGTAACAATAGAAGAAGTTCACGCTTCATTGTTCCCTAAACCGCACCTAACGCTTAATAATGTTAATTTAGGAGAAAAAGATACTGCAAATGCAAAAAATATACTAATCTTTCCAGCAATTTCTCCTTTAATTGAACGAATTAAAAATCCTAGCACGTTTTCGCAAATCCCCTTTGCAGTAGAAGTAATAAGGATAGATGGATTAACTATAGCGCAAAAAGACTTACTACAACCTAGCACTTGGATTGAGTCGATAAATCAGCATAAGCAGCTTAAAATAGAACAAATTTTACTTAAGCAAATAGCACTTAAACTTAACGATTTAGAATTGCCAATGATTAATGGCGAAATAGCACTAAATACGGAGGGTTTGTTAAAAAATGCACGTCTATCCACGGAAGAAAATAACTTAACTCTCGATATTGAAAAGCAAAGTAATCAGTATAGGCTCAACCTAAAAGGCAGCAAATGGCGCTCACCCCTGACTCCTAACTTATTGTTTAGTGAATTAACCGCAAACGGTATTTTTGAAAACAACACCTTAACGATTAATCAAATTAATGCTTACTTATATGATGGAAAGCTAAGTGGAAAAATGATTATGGATCTATCAACAGAATGGCAAGGCAAAGGTGATTTTGAACTAAATGGCCTTAATTTAAGCAATATGGCGAACGACATCAAATTAGACTCCGTAATAGAAGGCAACTTAAGCGCTAACAGTAACTTCACGTTCATATTTAACACCACAGCAAACGCAATTGAGCTAGAAATGGCAGATACACGCTTTAAAATTAATGATGGTCAACTTAAAAAAGTAGATCTGATTGAAGCGATGCGCTCTAATAACATAGCCGGTACAACACGCTTTGCTGAGCTTTCTGGCAATCTTTTGCTTGAAAATAATAAGTTTACATTTAAAAATTTAACGCTTGAAGACAAGCAATTACAAGCCTATGGCCATCTTGATATCAACCCAGATAAAACTATTCTCGCAGATATTTATTCCAAAATCCCACTTAAAGCTAACCCTATCAAAGCGCATTTATTATTATCAGGTAACACTGACAATATAAAATTAAAAAAATAATCGATAAATTCATATAACTAAATATTGACGTAACTACAATTTGACGCCTATAGTTAATATGTGCGCGACTTATTCATGCAACAGAACTTGCACAAAAAAATTAACATTAGTAGTAAATAACTATTTTCAAACTGTTATATTAAAATCTACAATTTTTTAGGAGAAGAAAAATGGCTGATATGCAAGAACATAAAGCGGCAGTAGCAAAATACGCTAAAGTAAATACTGCAGCGTTAGATAAAATGGCTAAAACATACGCATTAGTGCTTTCTAACAAAGATTCACAATATGTTGCTTGCGGTGACGAAGGCGAAAGAGATACCGTACGTGCAAACTTCTTAAAGAAAAAACTTGGCTTAACAAATTCGGATGCAGATTTAAATGCTGCCATTGATAGCGTTTGCGCGACCATGAAAGATGACCGCATGAAGTCACGTTTAGCTTTCTACTACCTACTTGCAGAAAAATACAATAAATTAGGCATGTTTGCTTAATCCATTCTAAATGTTAAAAAAGGCGCGTAAAGCGCCTTTTTATTTACCTATACAAAACTTGCTAAAAATCTCACCTAATAAATCATCGGGCGTAAATTCTCCTGTAATGCTTCCTAAAGTTACTTGTGATAATCGTAACTCTTCTGCAACTAGTTCTGCATTATTGATTTTTTCGCTGGCATTTTGTAAATGTTGATCCACACGATTTAGTGCATCCAAATGTCTAGCCCGCGCCATAAAAACACCTTCAGAATTTTGTTGAAATCCCACTTGCCTTAATAACTGTTGTTTTAGTGCATCTAAACCATCACCTGTTTTTGCTGAGAGAAAAATATGCGTCTCTGCCTGCTGAACTAGTATTTTAGAGGCTTCACGCGATAAATCAATTTTATTATGCACCCAAATTTTGGCGATTTCTTGCGGCAGGCGCGCTAAAATTGATTTTTCCGCATCCCCAATACCGTGAGCTGCATCTACTAAAATTAACGCAATATCGGCGGTTTCTGAAGCCCGATATGTGCGTGCAATTCCAATTTTTTCAACCTCATCATCGGTCTCGCGCAAACCAGCCGTGTCAATAATATGGAGTGGTACACCATTAATTTGAATTGCGCTTTTTATGGCGTCTCGTGTAGTACCTGCAACGGAAGTGACAATAGCTACTTCGTCTCCAGCCAATGCATTCATCAAACTAGATTTTCCAACATTTGGCTGCCCAATTAAAACGACATGAATGCCCTCACGTAAAATTGCGCCTTGTTTGGCTTTACTAAAAATATTGGCTAATATTTGTTGGTTATTGGCTATTTTTTCAGCAACTTTGCCTTGCGTAATAAAATCAATCTCCTCTTCAGGAAAATCTAAGCAAGCCTCGACATACATACGCAACTCAATAAGCTGATGCAAAAGTGTATGGATAGATAGAGAAAACTCACCTGATAACGAGCGAACTGCGCTCTGTGCTGCCTCTATTGTGGATGCATTAATCACATCTGCTACCGCTTCTGCCTGTGCTAGATCAATTTTGTCATTCAAATAAGCACGTCGTGTAAACTCGCCTGGTTGTGCCTGGCGAGCACCAAGTTCAATACCGCGCGCTAATAAGATTTGTAATAATGCTGTCCCGCCATGTGCTTGCAATTCCAGCACATCCTCACCAGTATAAGAGTGTGGATTTTGATAGAAAATCGCAATACCACGATCGATTAAATTGCCATTAGATTGTTTGAAGTCGAGATATGCCGCATGACGTGGGGCAGGGCAATGTCCTAAAACTTGCATGGCGATGCTTCTACAAATGGGCCCTGAAACCCGCACCACGCCTATGCCACCAGCACCACTTGCTGTAGCTATCGCGGCAATAGTGTCGTCTGGGTTAGCGCTTACCACCAGATTTTTTTGCCGCTGCTTCGGCATGTATCATTCTATTGATATACCACTGCTGTGCGATAGATAAAATATTGTTCACTAGCCAATATAAAACCAAGCCCGCAGGAAAGAAGAAGAAGAAAATGCTAAAAACAATCGGCATTATTTTCATTACTTTAGCTTGTACTGGATCCGTTGGCGCAGGATTCAGCGACGTTTGAATAATCATTGTGGCGCCCATAAGTAAGGGTAACAAACCTATCGGCATGCCGCCTAATATTGGCAAGGAACTTGGAATTGTGCCAAAAAAAGTATCTGGTGCTGATAAATCATGAATCCAGCCAAAAAATGGCGCATGACGAAGCTCAACTACTGCAGATAACATCCAATAAAGCGCAATGAAAACAGGCATTTGCATCAAAATTGGTAAACAACCACTTAATGGGTTGATTTTCTCCGTTTTGTACATTTCCATCATCGCTTGTTGGAGTTTTTGCTTGTCGTCGCCAAATTTTTCTTTCATGCTTTGCAAGCGCGGTGCAAGCTCACGCATTTGAGCCATACTACGATAACTCGCTGCGGAGAGCCTAAAAAATGCAGCTTTGATAAGAACCGTAAGCAAAATAATCGCAACGCCCCAATTGCCAATAAAACCATGTATTTTAGAAAGTAACCAGAACAGCGGTTTAGCAATAATCGTCAACCAGCCATAATCTACGGTATATTCCAAGCCTGGCGCTGCGGCCAATAAATCTTGTTTTGTCTGTGGACCTGCAAATAACTTAGCATTAACTTCTGCTTTGGAACCCACGCTGATATTGCCTGCTGGGCTTACCACACCTACTGCAAATATGTTTTCTGATAATTTTTTTGTATAAAATTCGCGATTAACGCCAGTTTGAGGAATCCAAGCGCTTGCAAAATAATGCTGTACCAAACCAATCCAGCCATCTTTACTGATCTTAGAGAGGTTTTCTTTTGCCATGTCGGCAAATTTAACTTTTTTGTATTTTGTTTCGTCTGTAAAGTACGCGCCTCCAGTAAAAGTCGGCATCATTTTAGAACCTTGGTTCGACTTATCGTCATGCACAATTTGATAATAAATCGAAGGCGAAATCGCAGAAGCACTTCCGTTATTAATTTGATACGAGACATCAATGACATAGCTACCACGATGAAATGTATAAATCTTATCCACTGAGATACCATCGCCAGTCCAGGAGAGCCGTACTTCTTGATTCTCAGCACCATCAGCCATCGTGTAACTTGAGGCAGCACTAGTAAATTGAGATTTGTGATTAGGCAAACCAGCACCAATCAAACCTGTCTGCGCGACATAAATCATTCCGCTAGATTCATCATTCATCAACACAAAATTGCCGTCTTTTTGATTAGCAGCAAAATGTTTATTTAACACTAAATGACGCAAATCACCGCCATTCGTGTCAATTTCAGCATTATATAAATCAGTACTTACTTTAATTCGCTGACCATGATCTAGTTTAAATTGGCCAGCTTCTGCGCCAGTACTCGCTTGACTAACGGTAGCTGAATTTGACGATGAATTGGCTTCTTTTGGCGCTGATATCTGGGTGGTTTGAGACGGCAAAGGCGCGTCTTTATGTTGCCAGGAATCCCATAACATCATGATTGAAAAGGAAAAAATGACAAATAAAATTAAACGTCTGGTGTCCATACAAATCTTTATAAAATTTAAGTGATGAATGAAAATTATGGAACTGGGTCATGCCCGCCTGCACACCATGGGTGGCAACGTGCTATTCTTTTTGCGCCTAAAAAGCTACCTTTAAATGCGCCGTACTTATTTATCGCTTCTATTGTATATTGAGAGCATGTCGGACTAAAACGACAATGAAACCCAATAAAAGGACTCAAAACTAACTGGTAAACTTTTATTAAACCAACAAAAATAAAACGCATAAAAACTATTCAGTCGCTAGATTTTTGTGAATTTTAGCAAACAAAATATTAAGTTCTTGTTTAATTGTTAAAAAATCTGTGTTTTTAAATGGCTTTTGCACTTGTATTATTACATCCACTTTGATTAATACTTGTAACTCTTGCCTACATAACTCGCGTAACACACGGCGCATATAATTTCTATCGACAGCCAATTTCGCAATTTTTTTTGCAACCACAAATCCTATCCGTGTCGCAGCAATACTTGGCCTGTAATGTATAACTAAAAAATGTTTAGAAAAGCGTTTTTTGAAACTAAAAACGGATGAAAATTCATCCGTTTTTCTTAACATTTCTAGTTTTGGCATTACTTTAGCATGCAGTCACAATTACGCAACCACAAATAATCAATTACAAACCCAAACGTTTACGGCCTCTTGCACGACGTGCTGCAATGACCGCACGACCGCCTTTGGTTTTCATACGCACTAAAAAGCCATGTGTACGCGCACGACGTGTTTTTGAAGGTTGATAAGTACGTTTCATTTAAATCTCCAGTTGCAAATGCTACAAAGCCCGCCATTAGAACCGATTTTAAGTGGTTTTGTCAATCTATATTTACATAAATAAATTATGTTTTGCCTGTGGATAAGTCGGCATAAACCAGTTAGAATAGCGTGATAAATTAACGGGTATTTAAAATGATAATATCCTTTAATTATAAAAATAAAATAATAAAATCATACTGTTAACCATAAAAGTTTGAGGCGCGTGTAAACCGATGGATAATTTTTGGCCTGTCTGCCTTAGCCGCTTCGAACAAGAGTTGTCTTCTCAGCAATTTAATACATGGATAAAACCTCTAGAAACTGAGGTTGGTGAACATGCTATTCTTGTATTTGCACCAAATAAATTTGTTCAACAATGGGTAAAAGAACGTTTTTTGAGCAAGATTGAGTTGATTGCTGCGGAATTGCTACCTCATCATACGCTAATCGAAATTGCTATCAGCAACAAAGTGCGCAACACAGACCCAAAAGATGGTCTTGTGGCCAAGAAAGTGTTTGATAACAAATCGACGATCAGCCAACCGTTTGAGGATTTTCCAAAAAAATCTACCAACAACAAGGGCAATAATACTAAAAATAGCCAGACGATTAGCGAACGTGGCACCGGCCTAAACCCTAGTTTTAATTTTGATAACTATGTGACTGGCCGAGCCAACCAGTTAGCACGCGCTGCTGCATTGCAAGTAGCTGATAACCCCGGACAAGCATACAACCCTTTGTTTATTTATGGCGGTGTTGGTTTAGGCAAAACACACTTATTACAAGCAATTGGTAATCAGTTAAAACAACAAAATCCAGATGCTAAAATTCGTTATCTGCATGCTGAGAGATATGTTTCTGATGTTGTAAAAGCCTATGAAAATAAGGCATTTGATGCGTTTAAACAGCAATACCACTCTCTTGATTTATTATTGATTGATGATATTCAATTTTTTGCTAAAAAGACCCGCACCCAAGAAGAGTTTTTTTACGCATTCAACTCACTCATCGAGGACAAAAAGCAGATTGTCATCACATGTGACACTTATCCAAAAGAGATATTGGATGTTGATGAGCGCTTGCGCACCCGCTTCAGCTGGGGTTTAACGGTGGCGGTAGAACCACCCGAACTGGAAATGCGTGTAGCAATTCTGCTTAAAAAAGCAGAGGAATCTAAAATTTCCTTGCATGAAGATGTGGCATTTTTTGTTGCTAAGCAAATACGTTCTAGTGTGCGAGAATTGGAAGGTGCTTTAAATCGTATTGTGGCGATGGCTAAATTTACGGGGCACGTGATTGATGTGCATTTAGCTAAAGACGCATTGCGCGATTTGATCGCCGTGCGTGGACGCCAAATCACGATGGAGAATATTCAAAAAACGGTAGCGGATTATTATAAAATTAAGGTCGCGGAAATGTATAGTAAAAAGCGGTCACGTAATTTTTCTCGTCCGCGCCAAATCGCCATGTGTTTGGCGCGTGAACTCACCAACCATAGCTTTCCTGAGATTGGTGAGGCTTTTGGTAACCGACACCACACTACTGTAATGCACGCCTGTGAAGAGATTGAGCAACTAAGATTAAATGATCAAACCATTGCCCGTGATATTGGATTTTTAACACAAGTCATCAGAGATTAACCAGTATGTGAATAAAGACATATTAAGTTGTGGGCTAAATTTGAATAAATTGTGTTTTTTTATATATGCTGATTTTAAGCACAATTAACTCACAGCAAAAAGTAAGTTTTTTAACAGTAATAAATTAGACTTAAGTTAATGATTTAAATATTAACTTTAAAATATCAACAGAAAATAAACATATTATTATTACTATTATTTTTAAATATATATTAAATACATAATCAGGCAAAACTATGCAAATTAAAATTAACCGCGAAACCTTACTAAAGCCACTTACCAACGTAACGGGTATTGTTGAACGCCGTCACACACTACCAATTCTTTCAAATTTATTATTAGAGGCAAAAAATAACAACGTTCAACTTACTGCGACAGATTTGGAGATGCAAATTTCTCTTAATTTTGATAGTAAGTTTAACGGAGAGCTTTCAACGACTATTTCAGCAAAAAAACTATTAGATATTTGCCGCTCTTTGCCTGAAGGTATAGATATCGATATGTTAAGTAGCGATAGTCGAATAACAGTAAAAGCGGGAAAAAGCCGCTTCAATCTACAAACATTACCAGCTACAGACTACCCAGTAATGACGAAAGTAGTTGGCGGAGGCGTGACGATTAAAATTAGTCAGCTTGAGTTTAAAAGGTTATTAAAACAAGTAGAGTTTGCCATGGCACAACAAGATATACGTTACTATCTAAATGGGTTGTTGTTGGAGGTAAATGAAAACCAACTAAATTTAGTGGGTACGGACGGCCACCGATTAAGCTTTACTTCTACTAAACTCAATCAATCGTATGATAAAACCGATGTAATATTGCCGCGTAAAACTGTTGTAGAACTGATTAAATTATTAGATGAAAGCGAAGAGGAAATTACTATAGAAATTAGCGTAGGCCAAGTTAATTTTGCATTTAATGAAGTGCGTTTAATATCAAAAGTAATCGATGGAAAATTTCCAGACTATCATCGCGTCATTCCAACAGGACACCAAAATACATTCAGCGTAAATCGTATGGTGGTGCTTACCGCTATGCAACGTGCTTCAATACTCTCTAACGAAAAATATCGCGGCATTCGCATGGTCTTAAGTGAAAATAATCTTAAGCTGATTAGCACCAATACCGAGCAAGAAGAAGCAGAAGAGGAGCTAGAAATAGACTACAAAAAAGATGCGCTAGATATTGGTTTTAACGTCACCTATTTGATAGATGTGTTAAATAACACACAACAGGATAACGTTAACTTCTCTTTTGCTGACGCGAATAGTAGCTGCTTAATTACTGTACCAAGTGATGACAACTATAAATATGTAGTAATGCCAATGCGCATTTAAAACAACAACTAAACTTACAAAGAAAACTGAAGAAAAGAAAATATGGCAAAAGATTCGCAACAAGATTACAACTCAGACAGTATTAAAATCTTAGAGGGTTTAGATGCGGTGCGGAAACGCCCAGGTATGTATATTGGCGACACGTCTGATGGTTCTGGCTTACATCACATGGTGTTTGAAGTGTTGGATAATGCCATCGACGAGGCGCTTGCAGGTCATTGTGACGATATAAAAGTCACGATACATTCTGATAATTCTATTAGTGTTTCAGATAACGGGCGCGGAATCCCAACAGACGTTAAAGAAGATGATAAACACGATCCTAAACGTTCAGCAGCAGAAATTGTCATGACAGAGTTGCACGCTGGCGGCAAGTTTGATCAAAACTCATACAAAGTTTCTGGCGGCCTGCACGGTGTGGGTGTTTCAGTAGTTAACGCGCTTTCTGATTGGCTGCGTTTAAAAATTTACCGTAATAGCGAAGTGCACCAGATGGAGTTTCGCCGCGGTGTTCCAGTAGCGCCCTTAGTACAAACAGGTAAAACAGATAAAAAAGGCACAGAAGTGCACTTTCTAGCTTCTGTAGAGACTTTCGTTTTGGTGGAATATCACTTTGAAATATTGGCCAAACGTATTCGAGAGCTCTCATTTTTAAACTATGGCGTCAAAATCGAGCTAATAGATCAAAGAACTGGAAAAACAGAAAACTTTGCGCATGCAGGCGGTATTAAAGGTTTTGTAGAATACATCAACCGCAGTAAAACGGTATTACACCCAAAGACATTTTACGCGTCTGGCGAAAAAGACGGCATGACAATCGAGGTTGCTATGCAGTGGAACGACTCGTACACAGAGACAGTGCAATGCTTTACGAATAACATACCACAGCGCGATGGCGGTACCCATTTAACGGGCTTGCGAACAGCGATGACGCGAACCTTAAACAATTACATTGAGCAATCGGAACTGGCCAAAAAAGCGAAAGTGGAGACAACGGGGGACGATATGCGCGAAGGCATTACATGCGTGCTTTCAGTTAAAGTGCCAGATCCAAAATTTTCATCACAAACTAAAGATAAATTAGTATCGAGTGAAGTGCAGCCAGTCGTTTCAGAAGTAGTTTCAGCTAAATTAGCCGAGTTTTTAGAAGAAAACCCAGCGGACGCAAAAATTATTTGCGGCAAAATAGTTGAGGCAGCACGGGCACGAGAAGCCGCACGTAAGGCGCGAGAAATCACAAGACGTAAAGGGGTGATGGATACCATGGGGTTACCTGGTAAGTTGGCTGATTGCCAAGAAAAAGACCCAGCACTTTGTGAAATATATTTAGTTGAGGGAGACTCTGCAGGCGGTTCAGCTAAGCAAGGACGAGATCGTAAAAATCAAGCTATTTTGCCGCTCAAAGGTAAAATTTTAAATGTAGAAAAAGCCCGTTTCGATAAACTGCTTGGTTCACAAGAAATAGCAACACTTATTACCGCGCTTGGCACTAGTATAGGAAAGGCAGATTTTGCCGCCGATAAATTACGCTATCACCGTATTATCATTATGACCGATGCGGACGTTGATGGAGCGCATATCCGTACTTTGTTGCTCACCTTCTTCTATCGTCAAATGACAGAACTCGTTGAGCGCGGCCATATTTACATTGCGCAGCCACCGCTTTACAAAGTAAAACAAGGCCGTGATGAGCGCTATTTAAAAGACCAACAAGAGTTGGATATCTATTTACTGCAATCAGCGCTCAAAGGTGCAGAGCTAGTTACCAAAACAGGTGGTGAGAAAATTACTGGCGCGCCACTAGAAGACATCGCGAAACAAATGGTGCTAACGGAAGCTGTGATTCGCCGTATTGCATCACTGTATGACGAAAGTGTATTACGTGCGATGCAAGATTTAGGTGAAATCAGCATTAAAGATCAGGCATCGGCCGAAGCCGCTGCTACAAAATTACGCCCAATTTTAGGCGCTTCTGGCTCAGAGGTTTTGGTAGCATTTGATCAAGAAGAAGGTGCATATCGCCTAGAGGTGAATAAATATGTGCATGGAAACTTGCAAAGTTGCGTGATAGATGCTGAGTTTTTAGGCAGTGGCGATTATCGTCAAATCAGTCGTATGTCCACAATGTTGCAGGGCTTACTAGGCCCAGGCGCAATGATTAAAAGAGGTGAAAAAGAGTCCATAATCTATACCTTTAAGCAAGCGCTCGACTGGTTGCTGGATGAGGCGAAGCATGGGCTTAATATTCAACGATACAAAGGTTTGGGTGAGATGAATCCAGAGCAGTTATGGGAGACAACCATGGACCCTAAAGTGCGCCGCTTACTCAAAGTACAGATTGATGACGCAATTGCCGCAGACGAGATTTTTACCACCTTGATGGGCGATAATGTTGAACCACGCAGGATCTTTATTGAAACTAATGCATTAGGTGTAAATAACTTAGATATTTAATAAGATGTTGAGTGATAAAATAAATTTACTTTGTACAAGAAAGTAAAATTGAATTGACAGAATAACTGAAATAATTTGGTCAAACTGTAAAAATAAAAAGGCTCTTAATTAAGAGCCTTTTTCAATTTTATCGTTGTAGCTATATCAATTCCGCTAAGCGAAATTACTCCTATTTATTTAGATTTAACGCAACATTCCCTGATAAAAAGCTTGTGACCAAAATGTTATTTTTGCGTGAAGATTGCGCGAAACATTTTAGTTAAATTGCATACATTCACACTGAAATTGAATTCTTTTTTAGAATTTTAAAATCATTGTGTCATAGCGCCTCCCGAATTTAATTAACTTCTAAAGGCAAACTTACATTTACCAAATGAAAAGGAATGAAATATGAACAATTCAAAACGAGTTATCAATGCTGCTTTTGTAGGTTTAATCACTATAGGCGTTAGTGCTACAGCAACACTAGCGCACGCAGCAGACGGAGAAACTGAAAAATGCGCAGGCATTATTAAAGCTGGCAAAAACGATTGCGGCACAACAAAAGTAGGTTGCCACGGTTCAATTACTGTAGATAGCGATAAGGAAGCTTGGATAGAAGTGCCAAAAGGTACTTGTGAAAAGCTTGTTGGTGCTTATGTGACGGATAAGCCATGGAACGCGCCAGGCGGTTTGGCTGAGTACAAAAAGAAATAACGCTTTAAGTTATTGAGTTGCGTGCGGTTAAGCTTTGGCTGAAAACGCACGCAATACTGCTTATGTTGGTTGTCCGTTAGGGAGAGTAAGATGAAATTAAATAGATTAATCATGAGTGCCTGCTTTGCATTTTTATTGTTTGGTTTAAATGTGAATGCAGGACAGGTTGTGGATAAAAAAGTACTCACTCTAGAGGGCGCAAAAAAGGTAATTGCAGCAGCAGTAGCAGAGGCAAAACGGATTAAAGCGCCAGGTGGTGTGATAGCAGTGGTAGATGATGGCGGTAATACGATGGCGCTAGAACGCTTAGATAATACGTTTGCGGCGGGTGCAAATATTTCAATTGGCAAAGCAAGAACAGCAGTGCTGTTTAAAAAACCGACCAAAGTCTTTGAAGATATTATTAAAAATGGCCGCACTGCCATGACTGCACTTCCAGATACATTTTTTACGCCCTTGCAAGGGGGTATTCCTATAATTGTAGATGGCCAAGTTGTGGGCGGCGTTGGCGTGTCTGGTGCAGCTAGTGCACAACAAGATGAAGAGCTTGCAATTGCTGGATCTAAAGCAATTGGTGCAAGCGGTGCGTTACCATTGCCTGCTGGGGATGTGACTTATTTAGATAGTAGCCGTGTTTCTGCCTCTTTTGCTAAAGGGGAACCCCTGCTTGAAACTGAGGATTACAAAGTGCACGCAAGCCGTCGTGAAAAGTCTGGATTGGTAGAAATACATGAATATGAAACTGATGTGGTTTACGTGTTAGAAGGTACAGCTACGTTGGTCACTGGTGGTAAGGTTATAGATCCAAAAGTCACTGCGCCAGGTGAGATACGTGCACCGAGCGTTGAAGGTGGTGATACACGTCAACTCGCAAAAGGGGATGTAGTGGTGATTCCGCAAGGACAGCCACACTGGTTTAAGCAAGTAAGCAACCCGTTTTTATATTTTGTAGTGAAGCCGATTTCCAAGTAAATCTGATCAATAAATTATGCTATGAGGTTAGCAATATGAAACAGACCACTATAAAAATATTGATCAGTGTGTTGTTTGCGCTATGTGGGATCAGTGCACATGCTGAGTTGCCAGATAAAAAAGTACTCACGCTTGATGCTGCATTAAAAGTGGCAGCTGTAGCTGAGGCAGATGCATTGCGACGCCATGCAACAGTTGTGATTGTAGTCGTTGATGACGCTGGCTTTCCGCTCATGTTGCATCGATTAGATGGAACGCAAGTTGCAAGTGTTCAAGTGGGGATAGATAAAGCACGTACCGCTGCGATATTCAGGAGGCCAAGTAAGGTGTTTGAGGATCAAATTAAAAATGGGCGCATTGCCGCACTTGCGTTGGCTGGCGCAACGCCATTGCAAGGTGGATTGCCTCTGGTTTATCAAGGCAAAGTTATTGGTGCGATTGGTGTTTCTGGTAACACGCCAGAAGAAGATGAAGATATTGCCAAAGCAGGTGTAGATAGTTTGATTACGGCAATTAGAGGAGCAGAAAAGTGAATCAACATAGCAAAATTTTATTAAGTAAGTTCATGACTTTATTAACAATATTTTCCACGAACATGTGTTTTGCAGAGGTGGAAATATTAAATGATAAGCCGCTAGCCGCTATAGATTTAGCTACGCCAGCTGGCGTTGCTCAGGTTAAGGGACAATGGCGTTACAGCGATACCAAAATCATAGAAACCAGCTTTTTTGCCGCAGGTGCAGATGGTCAACCAGGTAGCCAACCAGTAAAAACTTATGATTATGAACCTAAGGCTGGTCGCAAAGATTTTGATGACAAAGCATGGGAGGTGATTGATGCAACAACACTCAGCAAGCGTCGTACCAACGGCCATGTTGCGTTTAATTGGTATCGAATTAACATCACCGTGCCTGAAAAAGTGGGTGATTTAAATGCGACAGGTAACACTTTGGTATTTGAAACCTCAGCCGATGACTATGCTGAAATTTGGGTAGATGGTGAACTATCACGAGCGCAAGCACAATCTGGAGGCTCTGTGATTAAAGGTTGGAATGCGATAAATCGCTTAGTGGTTGGCCATAATGTAAAACCAGGGCAGCAAATTCAATTGGCAATATTTGGTATAAATGGGCCTATTTCTGCATCGCCCACAAATTATATTTATTTGCATCATGCTAAGTTAGAATTTTACCCTGGCACGCCTACGCCTTATGCAGTTAGCCCGCAAGAGGTCAATGTGGATGTGTTACGTAGTAACCCTGCCATTGATAATATTGTGCCACTTAACCCAAAATTATTTAAATTGGCGGAAGGTTTTCAGTTTACCGAAGGCCCAATTTGGTTGAAATCAGACGGAGGGAAATTATTGTTTTCTGATCCGAATGCCAATACGATTTATCAATACTCAGCAGACAACAAACTGACAGTATTTAAAACGCCAAGCGGATATTCGGGTAGCGATATTACTGAATATAAACAGCCAGGATCGAACGGCATTACCTTGGATAAACAAGGACGTATCACCATAGACCAGCATGGCAACCGCCGCGTGATTCGTCTTGAGGCGGATGGTAGTGAAACAATTATGGCTGATAAGTTTGATGGCAAGCGCTTTAATAGCCCCAATGATTTGGTGTATAAATCAGATGGTGCACTCTATGTAACAGACCCACCATTTGGTTTGCCAAAATTTAATGATGACCCACGAAAAGAGTTGGCTTATAGCGGTGTTTATCGTGTCAAAGATGGCAAGGTTCAATTGTTAACCAAAGAATTATCAGGCCCCAATGGCATAGCATTTTCGCCGGATGAAAAATATCTGTACATAGGTAATTGGGATGATAAAAATAAAGTGGTAATGCGCTACCCTGTTAGAGCAGATGGCACATTAGATAAAGGCACTGTATTTTTTGACATGACGAGCGCTAAAGGAGAAGATGCGATTGATGGTATTAAAGTAGATATGCAGGGTAATTTATATGTTTCTGGTCCAGGTGGTTTGTGGATTATTTCGGCGCAAGGTAAGAATTTGGGTATGATAATTGGCCCGAAACACCCACACAATATGGCTTGGGGCGATGCAGATGGTAAAACACTTTATTTAGCTGCACAAAGTGGATTGTATAAAATTAAGTTAAATATCGCAGGTATTCGTCCGCAATAGTAAAAGTAAACATGATGACTCATTCGAACTTAGCTACTGTAATGCCTTGTAATGTTGGTATTGGCTTACGCGCCCCGCATTATCGCGAAATATTAGAAACGTTACCAGATATCGGTTGGTTAGAAGTACATAGCGAAAACTACTTTGGCGCAGGTGGTCAACCATTGTATTTTTTAGAGCGTATTGCAGCGCACTATCCGCTTTCATTTCACGGCGTGGGTTTGTCCTTAGGGAGTGTAAACCCGCTTAACTTTGAGCATTTAGTTAAGTTAAAAAAGTTAATCGACCGTTTTCAGCCACGCTTGGTTTCAGAGCATTTGTGCTGGGGTGCAATAGGTGACAGGCACTTAAATGACTTATTACCCATGCCTTACGTTGAAGAAGCGCTGACCCATATCTCAAATCGCATCCAACAAACGCAAGATGTTTTAGGCAGGCGCATTTTAATTGAGAATGTATCTAGTTATTTACAGTTTACTGATTCAAATATTCCAGAATGGGAGTTTGTTGCTGAGCTGGTTCGTTTGGCAGGTTGCGGACTGCTGCTGGATGTAAATAATATTTACGTAAACTCAGTTAATCATGGATTTGATCCCATTCGCTATTTAGATGCTATTCCAAAAGGTGCTGTGGAAGAGATTCATTTAGCAGGTTTTGATAGCAATGGTGAATGCTTAATTGACACGCATGGTAAATCAGTATCTGAGCCAGTCTGGGCACTATATCAACAAGCCATTCAACGATTTGGCAACCAACCAACCCTTATTGAGTGGGATACCGATATACCGCCACTGGCAACCTTGTTGGGAGAGGCCGCTCATGCAAACGCATTGCTAACAGGTAATATGGCGGTACGTGCATGATGTCGTTATTAGAAATTCAAAGTCAATTTGCGGCTGATTTAATCAGTGCCGAAGCAAAAGGTGACTATGGCTACATTCGCCATGATGGCATAGACGAAGCAAGTAGGTTAGAGATTTATCGGCACAATGTGTTTCACAATTATCGGGAAGCTTTGCGCGCGACGTACCCAGTAGTGGCTCGATTAGTTGGAGAACAGTTTTTTAAATTCGCTGCAGACCAATATATACGGGCTTATCCTTCAAAGAGTGGTGACCTTAATTCTTATGGAGCAGATTTTGTTCAATTTCTAGAAACATTTTCGCAAGCACAATCACTCCCATATTTGGCTGATGTTGCTAGATTAGAGTGGCTAGTAGAAGAAGTATTTCATGCTGCAGAGCATGCCCCATTAGATATCGCAACTTTTACAAGAGTGGCACCAGACCAATATGGCGACCTGAAGTTTCAATTACACCCCGCTTGCAGACTTATCAAATCAAAGTTTCCACTCGCCAAAATATGGCAGGTGAACCAGCCCGATTGGAATGATGTGGTTGGTGTTGACCTTGACATTAGCGCTGGTGGTGAGGCGCTCCTGGTTTACAGAGAGCAATTTATGGTTGCTATGCGCCAACTTAGCTTAGGCGAATACACCATGTTAAGCACGCTGGCAGAGGATATTTGCTTTGCAGGAGCATATGAATCAGCTGTCAACGTTCAAGCAGATTTTGATGTGGCTGAATTTTTAAGAACACAACTTGCTAACGCAACCTTAGTCAGTTTTTTTGTTGAAGTTAGTTAGCAAAGCTGTATTCAAAATAATATTTTATATATATAACAATCACTTAGTGCAAAATTGGCACATCTTGTATTTCCATTCTTTTAAATAATCATAAAAAAGTGTTATTGAAGTTTTAGCTTTTTGTGATTATTTCGTGACTTTTCAACATCAAACTAGCGTCACCAGATTAGTTAATAGTTAACTGGATTTTTAGTAACGTTTAAACAAAGGACAGACACCATGAAACATTCAGATAAAGTAATTCGTAGCGCATTTTTAGGCTTAGTAGCCGTTGGTCTAGTTGGTACTGCACAAGCAGCCGACAAACCTGAAACAGAAAAATGCTCTGGTATTGTAAAAGCGGGCAAAAACGATTGTGGCACTAGCAAAACTTCTTGCGCAGGCGCAATTAAAACTGATCGCGATGCAGAAGCATGGATTTTATTGCCTAAAGGTACATGTGACCGTATTGCAGGTGGACAAGTGACCATCTCAAAAAATGCAGTAAAAGGTGGCGCTAATAACTAGTCACATTTTTATTTAGGCACTTAACTCAAGTCGATTGGGTTAGGTGTCTAAGCTTGCAAAAGTAATCCGTATTTAAGAGGAGCTGGTTATGGCAATGAATAACAATATGAATATGTACAGCATGTCGTTGATTGATAAGCTGGTGAATCTCGCACAGAAGATAGTAGAAAAATTGTGCTTGTTAAGTCCAATAGTGGATTTAGTGGTAAGACTTTGGGTAGCTAACGTTTTTATTACTTCAGGCCTGACAAAAATTTCTAATTGGGATTTAACACTTTCTTTGTTTGAAAGTGAATATCACGTCGCATTTTTGCCGCCAGCATTTGCAGCTTATTTAGGCACAGCAGCTGAGTTAGGATTGCCTATCTTATTGCTAGTAGGCTTCTGCTCACGTTTTGCGGCCATCGCCCTATTTATTTTTAATATTGTTGCGGTTGTTTCATATCCAGATTTATCTGAACTAGGCTTAAAAGATCACCAAGTATGGGGCTTGCTCATGCTAGTGACGGTTGTTCATGGCCCAGGAAAACTATCTATCGATCATTTTCTAAAAAAATACTTCTTTAAAAATGGGATTAAATAATGACTAGTGCTACAAAATCGTCTATCCGTTTAGACGGTCAACGCGCTTTAGTTACCGGCGCCAGTTCAGGTATTGGTGAAGGTATAGCTCGAGGGTTAGCAGAAGCAGGGGCATCTGTAATTGTTAACTATGTTAGTGACGATGGGCAGGCACAGGCTATTGTTGCAGACATCAAAAAGTCTGGAGGCAAGGCAATTGCCATTAAAGCCGATGTCAGCAAAGAAGATCAAGTGCAAGCCATGTTTAAACAGACTTGTGAGGCGCTTGGCAGTATTGATATATTAATTAATAACGCAGGTTTACAAAAAGACGCCGCATTGCACGAAATGACTTTGGCGCAATGGCAATGGGTGATTGACGTGAATTTAACCGGCCAGTTTTTGTGTGCACGTGAAGCGGTGCGCGAGTTTTTGCGTCGTGGTGTGGTGCCAGAACTTTCTAGCGCGGCGGGAAAAATTATTTGCGTATCTTCAGTGCATGACATTATTCCTTGGGCTGGACATGCCAACTACGCGGCAAGCAAGGGCGGCGTGGCAATGCTGATGAAAACCATGGCGCAAGAGTTGGCGAGTAAAAAAATTCGCGTTAATTCTATTTCGCCTGGCGCTATTAAAACACCTATAAATACATCGGCATGGAACACACCAGATGCAGAAGCAGAGTTGCTAAAGCTAATTCCGTACTACCGTGTGGGAGAAACAAGCGACATTGCACGCGCTGCAGTGTGGATGGCTTCAGATCAATCAGATTATGTGACAGGTGCTACCTTGTATGTAGATGGCGGTATGACGCTCTACCCTGAGTTTAGAGAGGGCGGCTAATGACCAAATTTGATCAACATCTTAAACTTTGGCTAGCGCTCACGTTAGGCAGCTTAGTCTTATTAACAAGTGTTGCTGTTGAAGGACGCATACTTGAAGTTAAGACGATTAGTTTAACCGTGTCTAATATAGAGCAATCGGTGGCATTTTATGAAAAGGCGCTCGATTTTAAAAAGGTTTCAGAGCAGGTCATCGCCAATAGCAATTACGATACCTTGACTGGCATTTACGGTACGCGGGTAAAAGTGGCTACATTGCAACTTGGACAAGAAACGATTCAACTGGAGCAACATTTAACGCAGCAAGGACGACCTGTGCCTGTTGATAGTCGCTCAAATGATTTGTGGTTTCAGCATTTTGCAATTGTGGTGAGCGATATGAATAAAGCCTATCGCCAATTGCAACAAGTGTCATATCAGGCAATATCAAGTGCGCCGCAGACCATTCCAGAATCTAATAAGGGCGCAGCTGGTATTAAAGCATATAAGTTTAAAGACCCAGATGGACACCCGCTTGAACTACTTTATTTTCCAGCAGATAAAGGTAGAGCTGTTTGGCATCAAGCTAATAGACCAGTATTTGAAGGTATCGATCATTCGGCTATCACTATTTCTGACACAGATCGCAGCTTGGCTTTCTATCGTGATTTATTAGGCTTTACTGTGGCTGGGCAAGGACTGAATACAGGTGCTACGCAAGAGCAGCTTGATAATGCTTTTGGTGCGGTAGTGCGCATTACTGGTTTGCGTGGAGAAAGTACAAATGGCCCGGGGTTAGAGTTTTTGCAATATTTAACACCTTCTGGTGGTCGCGCAACCCCAATAGATTCTAAAACTAGCGATATCGCTCACGCACATCTGGTAGTGGTGGTAGATAACCTTGAGAAATTAACTGACACCCTTACCAAACAAGGCGTGATATTTGTTTCTTCACAAGTTACTAGTGTCAATGATAAACGCCAATTGATGGTAAAAGACCCCGATGGACATGCTGTGGTGTTACAGCAACCATGAGTGATAAAGCTATAAAAGATACTGCCATGAAATATGACGCAATTATCATCGGTTCAGGTGCTGGAGGTTCGGCGGCAGCTTATCAATTAACGCAAATGGGCAAGCGTGTGTTGCTGCTTGAAAAAGGCATGATATTGCCTAAAGATGGTAGCACTCTAGATGTGGAAAAAGTGGTTAAGCGTAAACTATTTGTCGATGATGACCCTTGGCTCGATCGCGCTGAGCAAATCATTATTCCGCAAGAGCGCTCAAATGTAGGTGGAAAAACCAAGTGGTATGGCGCGGCCTTGCTAAGGTTTTCGCCTCAAGAGTTTGAGGCAGATGAAGCGCATCAATGCCTTCCTTGGCCGATAAGTTATGAGGAAATGACGCCTTATTACGAGCAAGCTGAACGCCTGATGGGTGTGATGACGTTTCCGATAGAGCCTGATTTTCAAAAAATTGTGACTGGCTTGCGCACCCGTGACTCGCAATGGCAAAAACAGCCTTTGCCTATGGCTTTGGCAGCTGACATTTTAAACTTTCCTGAAGAAGCTAAACATTTTGATGCCTTTGCATCAGCCCGTGGTTTTAAAGGTGATGGGGAAAAGCTCATCGATAGAGTCAAAAGTAACCCAAAGTTTATGATGATCACGGGTAAAAAAGTAGTCGCCATTAAACAAGACAAAACCAATGCTGCGCGCGTATGTGGTGTTGAGTGTGAAGATGGTTCAACTTACGAAGCCGATGCTGTATTGCTGGCTGGTGGTGCCTTGCACAGCCCAAGGTTGTTGCAACGTTATATGGAGCAAGCTGGGCTAGCTGAGAAGCTCGCTTGTTACCAACAAGTTGGACGTAATTACAAGTTTCATATTTTAACTGCCATGCTTATGCTTAATCTTCGCCCGCAAACCGATGTTTTACGCAAAACTACTGTCCTAGTGCACGATGCACTGCCTCATTCAAGTGTGCAACCTTTAGGCTGGATGGATGGCGAGTTATTGGCACCAGAGATGCCGAAATTTGTGCCTAACTTTGTTTCCAATATTATCGGCAAACGTGTTTATGGGTTTTTTCTGCAAACGGAAGATGGTTCTCACCCTGATAACCGCATCATTGCGCAAGTGAACGGTACAGGACTGCCAAGACTTGATTATGACGAAGCACGTTTGCCTGTGGCACATGCAGAACATAAACAATTTGTGCGTCTGCTAAAAAAACAATTACTGTCTATTGGTTATATTGGTTTAACCAAACCTATTCCAATTACTGGTACAGCGCACGCATGTGGCACCTTAGTTACAGGCAACAACCCAAACACATCTGTTGTTAATGCAAATGGTTGTGTACATGGTTTAGAAAATCTTTACGTGGTAGATGGTTCCGTTCTACCGCGATCCTCTCGTGTAAACCCTGCGTTGACTATTTACGCATGGGCATTGCGCGTTGCCAGTCTAATTAGCAGGGAGCACTCATCGTGACATCAGCATTACCTAATTACATCCGATTCGGACGGGAAGTTTGCGGCGATTTAAAACAAGCAGAGCGTAGAGAATGGTGGCTCGCGAATGGCTTAGGAGGCTACGCTGCAGGCACGATTGCCGGAACTCTTACTCGACGTTACCATGGCTTACTTATTGCACCTGTTAACCCACCGCTGGGACGCTATTTGGTGTTTAGCAAAGCAGATGCGACCTTGATAGATGGTCAAACACACTTCCCCTTGTTTACTAATCGGTGGGCAGATAACCTTGTTGATCCTGCAGGTCATGTGCATCTTGAATCCTTTTATTTGGATGGTCTTATGCCTGTGTGGCGTTTCGCAATTGGCGATGTTTTGATTGAACAACGCATTTGGATGGAACATGGTGCAAACACTACTTATGTTGCTTACCGCTTAGCACCAGATGGGTCATCACCAACAAGACCATTAAAGCTTGCAATAAAACTTTTTATTAATGCCAGAGACCATCACGGTAGTGGTCGTCCTTGGGATTTTAATCCACACATTGAAACCAAAAATGAAGGTCTTTCGGTGCAGTACCCCAATTGGTTTGAGCTTAATATCAAAGCGCGAGGAGGCAAGGTCGTTTCAGACCACACTTGGTATGACAACTATGGTCTTTCAGTGGAGTATGAAAGAGGCTTGCCTGACCTTGACAGTCATTTGTGTGTAGGTGAGGCGTTATTAAATTTATCCAGCGACGATTGGGTGGGGGTTGTTGCTAGCGTTGACGGTGAACCATCACATTATTTTGTAGAGGCAATGCGCCGTAATGTTGCACATGACTCTGGCGAGCTTAAACGTGCTCAAGTAGTAGTTCCACATTTTATAGATGCGCCTGAATGGATTAACCAAATGATACTTGCCTCAGGCAGCTTTATTTTTTCGCGCCCACTAGCAGATGTGCCTGATGGTGAATCGGTGATAGCTGGTTATCCATGGTTTGGCGATTGGGGGCGCGACACTATGATTGCCTTACCCGGATTAACCTTGGCGACAGGACGTTACGAAACCGCCAGACGCATATTACAAACATTTGCACGTTTTGTAGATCAAGGCATGTTGCCAAATGTCTTCCCAGGTGCAGGGGATAAGCCAGAATACAACACTGTTGATGCTGCGCTTTGGTACATAGAAGCTTGGCGTGCGTATATTGCAGCTATTAATGATAAAGAAAGCCTTAAAGCCGTTTTTCCAGTATTGGAAGAAATTATTAATTGGCACGTTAAAGGCACACGCTATGGTATCAAGCTTGATCAGGCAGATGGGTTACTGAATGCTGGTGAGGCAGGAGTGCAAATTACTTGGATGGATGCCAAAGTTGGTGATTGGGTAGTCACTCCGCGTATTGGCAAGCCAGTCGAAATCAATGCACTCTGGTATAACGCCTTAATTGCCATGGCAGAGTTTGCAATGACACTTAAAAAGCCAGCCAAAGAATATCTCAATCTTGCAGAGCGAGCGCGTGAAGGCTTTAAACGATTTATTAAAGAAGATGGTAATGGTTTATATGATGTTTTAGATGGTCCACAAGGCAATGATGATTCGATACGCCCCAATCAAATTTTTGCTGTGAGCTTACTCGCAAGTCCACTAGATGAAGCGACTAAGGCAAATGTGGTTCATATATGTGGGCAAGAACTTCTCACATCTTATGGATTACGCTCCCTTGGTCCCAATAATCCTGGCTTTAGACCTGTCTATGAGGGGGATGTTTGGCAACGTGATGGTGCTTATCATCAAGGGCCAGTATGGGCTTTTTTACTAGGACATTATGCGTTGGCCGAGTATTGCGTGACAGGTAACGCGGCTGCAGCACAGGCAAAACTGGAGCCGATTAGAGACCATTTAACAGATGCTGCATTGGGTAATGTAAGTGAAATTTTTGATGGCGCGGCACCACACACTCCAAGAGGTGCACCAGCACAAGCTTGGTCAGTCGCATGCACGCTAGAGGCTTGGGTACGTTTAGAAAAAGCAAAACAACTAAAAAAATCCTAGTCAGAATGTATAAACGCGTAGCTAGTAAATGAAAAGAAACAGAAACTAAATAGTGATCTAGTTTTTTTAAAAAAATTAAAGAGGAGTTGGATATGAAAGCAGTGCTTAATGAAGAAAGGAAACGCTTAGAAGCGCAACGAGATGGCATAGAGGATTGGCGCTTGTGGGGACCTTACCTTGCAGAGCGTGCCTGGGGCACTGTGCGCGAAGATTACAGCCAAGGTGGCACGGCTTGGGAGGATTTTAGTCATGATCAATCACGCAGTCGCGCTTATCGCTGGAACGAGGATGGAATGGGTGGTATTAGTGATGAGCAGCAAAGATTATGTTTTGCACTTGCATTATGGAACGACAAAGACCCTATTTTAAAAGAGCGCGCTTTTGGTTTAACAGGCAACCAAGGCAATCACGGGGAAGACGTAAAAGAATATTATTTTTACAAAGATGCGACGCCAAGCCACAGCCACATGCAATACCTTTATAAGTATCCACAATCTGAGTTCCCCTACAGTGCTATAGTCGATGAGAATGCGCGCCGTTCGAGGCAAGACCCCCCATTTAATTTATTAGACACGGATCTATTTAAAGATAATAAATATTGGGATGTGGAGGTACATTACGCAAAAGCCAGCCCAGAAGAAACGCATATTCGTATTGTGGTGAACAACCGTGGCCCAGAGGCAGCGAGAATTCATGTCTTACCTACCTTGTGGTTTCGCAATACTTGGTCATGGGGTGATACGCCTACAAAACCAGATATAAAAGAAGCAACAGCTGCGAAAGGTGCTCAATGGGCTGCAGAAGCTAAGCACGAAACGCTAGGTAAATATTATCTTTATGGACAACAGAAAGCAGAAACTTTGTTTACTGAAAATGAAAGTAATGCGCAAAAATTATGGGGTGCTGAAAATAGAACACCCTATGTAAAAGATGCATTTCATCGTTATGTAGTAAATAAAGAACTGGATGCGGTTAACCCTGCTAAGCAAGGCACAAAGTTTGCAGCAGCACATCTTTTAATTGTGGAAGCAGGGCAATCAGCCAGTATTAATTTAGTGCTTTCAGCAAACCCATTAAGCAAGCCATTTGAAGATAGCGAAGCTATATTTTCTAAAAGAAAAGCCGAAGCTGAAACATTTTATAAAGACTTATTACCTCAGGCGACTAAAGAAGACCATAATATTTCGCGCCAAGCATTGGCCGGCATGATTTGGAGCAAGCAATTTTTTCACTACGACGTTGCACGTTGGCAAGATGGCGACCAGATCACCCCACCAGATGGACATAAATATGGGCGAAATAAAAACTGGCGTCATTTAAAAGCTGCCCATGTGATTTCAATGCCAGATGCTTGGGAATACCCTTGGTTTGCCGCTTGGGATTTAGCTTTTCATACCGCTGCATTGGCTTTAGCAGATGTAGATTTTGCTAAAGATCAAATTGAATTATTGTTACAAGAAAATTACTTACACCCGAATGGGCAGATACCAGCTTATGAATGGGCATTTGGCGATGTGAACCCGCCAGTATTAGCAATGGCGGCGTTAAAAGTTTTCCGCGCAGATCGTGTACAAAACGGTAAAGCTGATACGCGTTTTTTACAACGCGTTGTGCATAAGTTGCTTATGAATTACACATGGTGGCTTAATAGCAAAGACGGTGATGGTCAAAATATTTTTGAAGGTGGCTTTTTAGGGCTCGATAATATTTCGGTCTACGACCGCTCGCACCCTTTACCAGAGGGCTTTTCGCTAAAACAAGCCGATGCAACAGGTTGGATGGCGATGTTTGCACTGAATATGACGGTCATGGCACTAGAGCTAGCTGCAGAAAATGACGACTACGAAGGCGTGGCGATGCAATGTTACAGCCAATTTCTAGGCATCGCAAATACCGTTGCAGGGCACAGCCATCAATCAGTTTCATTGTGGGATGCTAATGATGGCTTTTTCAAAGATTTGGTGGTCGACCCGCATGGCAACAAACAACGCATCGATGTATTTTCTTGGGTAGGAATTATTCCATTATTTGCCTGTGAGGTTGTCGATGAAAGATTACTAAAAAATGTTCCTCGATTTGCCGAGTTACTTAAATCTCACGCGGGTGGTACATTTGATGGACATACTATCTGCGCATGCCCGCATTCGACCAATGCACGTGGAGAACATTTGTTATCCCTGGTAGATCACAATATGTTGCCCGATATACTCAAGCATTTGCTTTCTGAAGATGAGTTTCTCTCAGATTATGGAGTTCGTAGTATTTCTAAAGTACATTCACATCGCCAAGATTTAGGGTATGTGCAAGGCGTTGGGCAAGCATTAATTGAGTATGTGCCGGGCGAATCTAACTCTGGCTTGTTTGGTGGAAATTCCAATTGGCGTGGCCCAATCTGGATGCCAACCAATTATACTTTGATTCAAGCGTTAGAAAAATTCTATCGTTATTTGGGAGATGATTTTAAAGTCGCGGTACCCTGTCTTAACAATCAAGAGATTACTTTAAAAGAAGTTTCAAAGCTCATTTCAGAACGTTTGGTGAATATATTCCGCCGTGATGAAAATGGGCGTATGCCAGCAATGCCAAACGATAGCCCATTCCAACATGATCCGCATTGGAAAGATTTGATTTTATTCAATGAATATTTTCATGGAGAAACTGGCTTAGGTTTAGGTGCAATGCATCAAACAGGTTGGACAGGTCTAGTCGCCAACTTGGTAGAGCGTCGTTATCGTGAAGAGATTCCAATATTTTGGCAAAATCAGCCAAGAGAAAGAGGAGTTTCTAAGCCTATAGCAAAAGCCTAAGCTACATTGATCATTGAAAGGTGGGGTATATGATTAAAAAGGGCAGTGAAGCACTTGCAAAACATTGGCCAGAATACTTGATGGAAGCCGCAGAACTGGCCATATTTATGTTGTCTGCCTGCCTGTTTGTCGCTTTAATTGAACTACCAAGCTCGCCAGTACGCCAGGCGATAGATAGCATCATGCTTCGCCACGTATTAATTGGTTTGTCCATGGGCTTAACGGCAATCGCAATTGTCTATTCTCCTTTAGGCAAGCACTCTGGTGCGCACTTTAACCCTGCAGTTACGCTCACTTTTTTACGCTTAGGCAAAATTGCGCCGTGGGATGCATTTTTTTATATCGTAGCACAATTTGTCGGCGGTATTGCTGGCGTCAAAGTGGCGTCTTTTTTACTTGGTATGGTTTTGATTGCCGATCCGAATGTGAATTATGTGGTGACATTACCTGGTATTCCTGGCGTTAAATGGGCATTTATTGCAGAGATGGTCATTTCGTTTTTTCTCATGTTAATGGTGCTATTCATCTCAAATAATAAACGTCTTAATGCATACACGCCTTTATTTGTAGGTGCGCTGATTACGCTATACATCACATTTGAAGCACCCATTTCTGGCATGAGCATGAATCCAGCGCGCACTTTTGGCTCTGCACTTCCAGCGGGCATTTGGACTGACATTTGGATTTATTTTATTGCACCGCCAATTGGCATGCTGCTAGCGGCTGAGACTTATCTAATTTTAAAAGGTAGGCACGCAGTGCTTTGTTGCAAACTGCATCATGAAAATAATCAACCTTGTATCTTTCATTGCCGATATGGCGAATATGTC
>JBJXDT010000087.1:0-6038 GCA_046153505.1 Methylophilaceae bacterium
CATTAGATTTGGTGAAAAGTGCACTTTTTGTTCCTCGAAACCAGCAGGCGCCTCATCTATACTATCAAATGTAACGTATTCCCATGCGCTTGCATCGGCCTGCAAGGCTCGCAGCAATTGGTTGTTAAGGCCGTGACCCGATTTATATGCTGTAAATGTTCCAAGTAGCGGATGACCCAGCATGTACAAATCGCCTATTGCATCTAGCACTTTATGTTTGGCAAACTCGTTTTCATAGCGCAAGCCATCGTTGTTTAGCACGCGAAATTCATCCAGCACTATGGCATTATCCAAACTGCCGCCTCGCGCAAGCCCGTTAGCACGCAAATATTCCACCTCATGCATAAAGCCAAAGGTGCGGGCACGGCTAATCTCTTTAATGTAATTATTATCTTTGAAGTCTATTTTTACATTTTGACCTGAATTTTCAAAAACTGGGTGCGCAAAATCTATGGTGAAGTCTATTCTAAAGCCTTGATATGGCTCGAATCTTACCCATTTATCGCCGTCTTTAACTTGAATTAACTTTTTAATTTTAATAAATTTTTTTGGCGCATTTTGCTCAACAATGCTGGCAGATTGCAACAAAAATATGAACGGCCCAGAACTGCCATCCATAATTGGAATTTCAGAAGCGCTGACATCCACAATAATATTGTCTACGCCCAAACCTGCCAACGCGGACATTAAGTGCTCTACAGTAGCAATACGCACTCCATTTTGCTCTAGGGCAGAGCACATGCGCGTATCACGAACTGCATCAGGTGTTGCTTGTATCTCAGGCGTTCCGGGCAAATCGGAGCGTCGAAACACAATACCAGTATCGATTGCAGCAGGTCGCAAAGTCAATGAGACCTTTTCGCCATTATGCAAACCGACACCTGTAGCACTCACCGCCTTTTTTAAGGTTCTTTGCTTTAGCATTTAAACCTTACCTTTACATGATAAAAGTACAGCACTTAATTCCCACTTTTTTTAACATAGTCACTCATATGACCATATTTTACAGCCTTTTACTGCATTTACGCCTTAATCTGCTTGTTTGCGCAAAAATGCTGGGATGTCATACTCTTCTACACCCGACATTTTCATTGCTTCAACTTGCGCACGGCGGTTGTTTTGGCTAAATACCGCTGGCGTATCGTTTTCTGCTTCTGATTCGGCAAACATTGGCATATTGTCAGTGCCAGTGCGCATTGTGGTCATCATGCGTAACTCTGGTTTAGCTGCGCGCTTTGCAATGGCGCCATTTAAGCCAGTTGCCACCATCGTGACACGCAATCTATCGCCCATGCTTTCATCCATGACATTGCCCACAATCACTGTTGCATCTTCTGCAGTAAACTCTTTAATGGTGTTCATGACATCGTAATACTCTTTCATCTTAAAGCTGGAGCTTGCAGTGATATTTACTAAAACGCCGCGTGCATTTGCCAAGTTGACATCCTCCAGTAATGGGCTTGCTACTGCTTGTTCAGCTGCGATTATCGCACGATTAGCACCACTCGCTTCAGCAGAGCCCATCATTGCCATCCCCATTTCGCTCATAACAGTGCGCACGTCAGCAAAGTCCACATTCACCAAGCCTGGGCAATTGATAATTTCTGCAATACCTGAAACCGCGTTATGTAGCACATCATTCGCGGCGCGAAATGCCTCTAAAAATGGTACATCTTCGCCAAGCACTTCCATGAGTTTCTCGTTTGGAATCACAATCAAAGAATCAACGTGCTGAGAAAGTTCTTCTAAGCCTTCTGCAGCTACTTTAGTACGCTTGCCTTCAAAAGCAAATGGCTTTGTGACTACGGCGACGGTCAAAATGCCCATCTCTTTAGCCACTTCTGCAATAATTGGTGCTGCACCAGTACCTGTGCCACCACCCATGCCAGCAGTTATAAACAACATGTCCGCACCTTCGATTATCTCTGCAATACGATCACGATCTTCTAAAGCAGCATCTCGACCAATTTCGGGCTTAGCACCTGCACCTAGACCTTTTGTGATATCTATACCGATTTGAAGAGTCGTTGCTGCTGCACTCTTTTTAAGTGCCTGCACATCCGTGTTAGCACAAATAAAATCAACGCCACTGACATTTTTACTAATCATATGATCAACCGCGTTGCCACCGCAGCCACCCACACCTATCACTTTGATAACCGCTTCTTGTGAATCTTTTTCCATAATCTCAAACATCTTTACTCTCCTTTTTGCCTTAATTTTTTGAACCTACTTGCGTAAGTTCTGCCCTATTTCTACTTCTAAAACAACTGCTTAAAAATTGCCTTGAAACCACGACTTCATTTTATCCAACACTCTTGTCACTGAGTTCATTTCCATTTGTCCGTTTATTTGTCGCTCTAGCTGTTGTTTGCCCATTAACACCAAGCCCACGCCTGTGGCGTATCGCGGGTTGCTAACGACTTCAGATAATCCACCCACATAACGCGGCAGACCCAAGCGCACTGGCATGTGAAAAATCTCTTCGCCAAGCTCCATCATGCCGCGCATCATGGCGGAGCCGCCTGTAATCACGATACCTGAGGCAATCATCTCTTCCATGCCGCTTCTGCGTAGCTCCTGCAAGACCAGCTCATAAAGCTCAACAACCCGCGGTTCTATTACTTCAGCCAGTGTCTGTACAGAAAGCTGGCGTGCATCGCGACCATCCACGCCAGGCACTTCAACCACCTCACGCGCTTCAGCTAATTGTCGTAGCGCACATCCATGTTTAATTTTGATATCCTCGGCTGATTGGGTCGGTGTGCGGAAAGCGACAGCAATGTCATTAGTGATTTGGTCGCCCGCAACGCCAATCACCGCGGTGTGACGAATAGAACCATTTTTAAATACCGCAATGTCCGTAGTTCCGCCGCCAATATCAACTAGACATACACCCAGCTCTTTTTCATCTTCCGTAAGCACCGCAATACTTGAGGCGAGCGGTTGTAAAATCAAATCACTTACTTCTAATCCGCAACGTTTAATACACTTGACAATGTTTTGAGCCGCTGCAACTGCACCAGTAACAATATGCACTTTTACTTCCAACTTCATGCCACTCATACCCAGCGGCTCGCGCACATCATCTTGGCCATCAATAATGAATTCTTGCGTCAGAATATGTAGAATTTGCTGATCGGCGGGCAGGGCGATTGCCCGCGCGGTTTCCACCACACGATCCACATCCATCTGCGACACTTCAGCATCTTTTATTTTCACCATGCCATGCGAGTTAAGACTTTTAACATGGCTCCCTGCAATGCCTGTAAATACGGTTTTAATCTTGCAGTCTGCCATCAGTTCGGCTTCTTCAATCGAGCGCTGAATGGCTTGCATGGTGGAATCAATATTCACCACCACGCCTTTTTTGAGGCCGCGCGATATGTGTTGTCCGAGCCCGATGACCTTTACCGTACCTTCTGGCAACAACTCAGCGACTATTGTCACTATTTTGGATGTGCCGATATCCAACCCGACTATTAGGTTTTTATCTTCACGCACTTTGCTCATTTTCTTACTCCCTTTTTCATGCATTTGCCTTAATTGGCGCCGATTTTTCCGCCTTGCTTGGCTTCGCTGGTGTTGCTTTTTGTTGCATACTCTTTTGTATCGTTTCTTTCTGTATGAACTCCACTGGCTTGCGCACTGCAAAGCCATTTGGATAACGCAAATCTGCATATTTAATGCTTGCATTTAATTGGCTCAAGGTTGCTATGTAAGCTTGAGCAAACTTATTTAACCGCTTATTCATATCCTCACGCCCCAGCGCAATCAACATGTCTTGGTCTGTTTTAATCTCCCAAGCGCGACGTGGTGACAGCGTCACTTGCACCACATTTATATCTGCCTGATGCAAAATTTTGCTAAATTCCCCATAGCTTTTCGTAACTTCGATTACGCCATCTCCTGGACCGTAAAATACTGGCAAATCGGCATCTGAGGCTGCATGAAATAGCTCGCCATGTGTATTGACCAGCGCAATATTCCCCCATCTGGCAAGTGCTTGATGCTCTTCAATCACCACACTTAGCGTATCCGGCCAGCGGCGGCGGACGCTGACATTGCGTGCCCAGGGAAGCTTTTCAAACGCATCACGCGCATGCTCTAAATCCAACGTAAAAAAGTTGCCTTTCATATGTTTTGCCACAATTAACTTTACTTGCTCGCGATTTACATGCGCCAATTTACCTTCTACCTTTACTTCTCTTAACGGAAAAATAGGCAAATGCACCACAATAAAAAGCACTACGTACAAAAACAGCACGACAAATATGGCGTATAGAAAATTGGCAATCCAATTTAATAGGCGCGGTTTATCCCACATTACTGATACTCATTTCTTTATCGCCGAAAGTCATACTCAAAATTTTGATTACCAACTCATCAAAGCTAATGCCTGCGGCCTTTGCCGCCATTGGAACTAAGCTATGGTCGGTCATGCCAGGACTAGTATTCAACTCGAGGAAATAGTGTTTGCCGGCTTCATCCATCAAAAAATCTACACGTCCCCAACCTCGGCAACCCACTGTGCGAAATGCTTTTAGTGCTTCTTCTTGAATTTGTGATTCTTTTTCTTCATTTAAACCGCAAGGACAAAGGTATTCGGTGTCATCTCGCAAATATTTTGCCTCATAATCGTAAAATTCATTTTTTGGCACAATGCGTATAATCGGCAGTGGTATGAACCCCAATTTTTGATCGCCCAGAATGCCAACTGTGTACTCTCCGCCACCCACAAACTTCTCTGCAATAACCAAAGGATCTGCCTTGGCAGCCAATATATAGGCGGCTTCCAGACCACCTGCTTTCTTTACTTTGCTAATGCCGATGCTTGAACCTTCATTCGCTGGTTTTACAAATAACGGCAATCCAAGCTTCTGCTCAACTGCCGCGAAATCACTTTGCGCATTCACCAACTCAAAATCTGGTGTAACCACACCTGTGGCAAGCCATAAAAGTTTTGTGCGCCATTTATCCATGCCCACGCTCGATGCCATTACACCGCTTCCCGTATAGGGAATACCCATTAAGTCCAAAGCACCTTGAATCGTTCCGTCTTCACCAAAACGCCCATGCAAAGCAATAAATGCACGGTCGTAGTTTTTGAGTGCGTTCAGTTCTTGATGTGCAGGATCAAATGCATGCGCATCTACACCTTGTCGCAATAGGGATGCCAAGACTGCATTACCACTTTTCAATGACACTTCACGCTCGCCAGATTTGCCGCCAAAAAGCACGGCAACTTTGCCTAATTCATTATGCATATTCACCTATCACTCTCACCTCTTGTTGCAGAGCCACTCCTTGTTTTTCTAATACCGTGTCTTTCATGTGACGTATTAAAAGCTCAATATCCAATGCTGTAGCCTCACCCACATTCACAATAAAATTTGCGTGCTTTGGAGAAACTTGCGCTCCCCCAATTTGGTAGCCCTTTAATTGACTTTCTTCTATCAATCGTGCTGCAAAATCATTAGGTGGGTTTCTAAATGTGGAACCTGCACTTGGTAAATTAAGAGGCTGACTGGCTAGACGAGTTGCCAATAAGTCTTTGATTTTTTTGTTAGATTCTTCTTGAACTCCATTTTGCAACTTAAACCATGCACCTAAAAACCACTCACTTGGTATTGGCATCTCTATGTGACGGTAGCCCGCAATAAACTCAGAAGCGTTTCGAACGTGCGTGTGCCCCATTCTGTCTATTGTTAAGGTCTGATGCACGATGTTCCAAGTGACACTACCATAACAGCCCGCATTCATTGAAAGCGCACCGCCAACTGTGCCAGGAATACCTGCCATAAACTCTGCACCAGTTTTGGAGTTAGTCGCACTAAAGCGCGCTAATTTTCCGCAGGTGACACCAGCTTCTGCGTAGATATACTCTCCATCCAGGCATATTTCACCTAACGCCTGATGCATCACAATCACAGTACCGTGCACACCACCATCACGCACCAGCAAATTACTGCCCAAGCCAATAAAAAATATGGGCTCAGCGTGATCAAGACTCTTCATAAACGTCACCAAGTCGTCCA
>JBJXDT010000088.1:0-5236 GCA_046153505.1 Methylophilaceae bacterium
CAAACAAAGCCGCCTTTGAGATGCTAACGCGTAGCGGCATCATTTCTGCCATATCAGATATACCTCAAGCAAAAGAACGCATTCACAATTCCACGCTCAAAAAACTTCGGCTTGATAAACATGAAACGATCGTCATCCGATGCAAAAGTTGCGAGCTGCAGATTCAAATTGCGCCTTTTATCAACATTAATGAACAAGATCCAACAAATGTAGAAAGGCGTCGCGGCGCCATCTTGATCTTGCACGAATCTGGTCGCATTGCCTTACCTTCGCAAGCGCAATTAAAATCACTGTACGGCCTAACTCAAGCAGAGGCGCGTCTTGCTCTTAAATTATGCGAAGGTAGTACGCCTTCAGAATGTGCTAAAAATATGGGCGTTTCAATTTCAACCATTCGCAGCCAATTGCGTGCACTGATGGAAAAAACCAACAGCCGTCGACAAGCAGAACTGCTGACCAAACTACTCTCATCACCCAGCACTAGCGTGCAGACTGAATAAAAAAGGATGCCCGCGGGCATCCTTTTTTTAATAATCAATTAAGACTTTTGCGACAAATCTTAGAAGAACAATACTGCTGGACTTGAGCTACCATTTAAACCTGTTGTATTTGGGCATGCAGGATGCGCCCAAGCATCCCAATAAGACGCGGTTGTGCCAGATTTAATCACCATTTCATCACCTTGTGTTGCACCGGTGATTACAGGTAAGCTAGCGCCAGTAAGCGTTCCTGTTGCGTTAAAATTTACAGTAGTAATGCCCACAAAACCACTTGGTGATGCAGCTGCAAGGCCGCTCTTTTGACCATCACTAGGTTCCATGTTTAGCGCATCACGCACATTCCACGCAAATACGTGGTCTGCACATGACGTATCACCAGAAACACCTACTGCACCTACTTTTTTGCCTCCTTTATATAATGCCAAGCCGCCACCAAACACATTCACACCGCCAATACGTTTGCCTACCATTGGGTCAAGTGTACCTCTGCCGAAGTTGGCTGCTGGGCCTTCATATGCATCTTCCGCATTTACAGGATTACTTTCTTGCAAACCAAACAAGCTGCCGCCTGGTTGCACTGCAGAATAAAGGTTAGCAGTAGAAATCGCATAAGCGTCCAAGCTAAATGCATTCGCTGTGTTGGCTTTTTGTGCTGAAATAACACGGCTACCTAACCATTCAGAATTGCCTGCTGTTGCGCCTACCACGCCATTGGTCACCACTGCACAAACTTTGCCTGTTTCATCAACAGCAGTTACCCAAAAGTTGAGTGGGTAACCACCGTCGTTGTTTGCAGTCGTTGCTGCATCCACAGCACCTCTAAGCACTGGCACTAAATCTGAGCAAGCCGCTGTAGCCACTTGGGAAACACCTAGCGTAGCAAGTACGCAAGCCATCAAAATATTCTTATTCATCATAACTCCTCGAAATCATTAAATAAAAGGGGAAAGCCACTTTTAAAGTGCGAATAAATGATAGTTAAGCAGATGAGTTTAAACATCATCAAAATTGATGATAAGAGATGAAATATTTATGAAGCGCTACCTAGTGAAGCGTGAGCAATAAAGCCACAGACACGCGATAAACTGTTATTGCAACTCTAACCCTATTTCATTGCGCTTTAGAAAGGGTAAGGTAAATGGCGCGTTGTAGCGCATATAGATTGGCTCGCCTTTGGTCGGAATATCGTCTTTGACAAGCGCATCGCGTAATATTTTTAAATTCTTATCGTAATTACTTTGCGAAGCAGACCACGAATACCGAATGACTGCCATTTTTCTTGCGGGCATAGTTTTTAGCTTTACACGCGCATCTATTGGCTCTGGCAAAGTATCCAGCGTATATGCGCTCGGCATAAAAAATTGCAATACAAAACCACCTGTTGCAGCTAACTGCGTCACTGGCACAGTCATTGGCATTTTCTCTGGCGCTGCAGATTGGGTCACAGGTGCGGTCATTTCTAATGATTTTTTGCCTTTGTTTTTGCCGAAAATATACCCAGCAAGAATCGGGAACGCCTGACTTCCTGCCTCTTCTTCTGGACCAGACACAAGCACCTCAGCCACGTTATAAGCAGCGTATTCACGCACTTCAAACGCTTCATAGCTTTTTACAACACGATATTCAGGCTGCTCGTAGGCCATGGCATTTGTTCCAAATAAAATTAAAAAGATAAAAAAAACTCTCAAGACTAAACTTTCAGTGGTTTAGCGTTGAGAGTGTTTTAGCTGAACTTAAGTTCAGGCGCTAATTTAAAGTAATCGGCTCACCGCTATCGGCGTGATAATAGCTAAGATGTGCGCAATTACTGGTACCAGAGGTCAAAGTACCGTCAAACAAAGCCTTGCCTTCTACATCCACTACTGCATAACCATTGTGATAAAGCGTCACTTCGGCAGATTTTGCCGCATTTGCCGCACTTTTTTCGCGCATTGCAAAACTAATGCATGTTTCATCTTCATCTTCACTGGTCACTTCCCAATCACTACCGCCCGCTAATTGCGAAACCCAAGCTGGCAGATCAACCTCAACACGACAAATAATTGGCTCATCCCAAGCAGGATGGCTAAAATTATTGAGTTCGATTAACTCATTTAATTTTGCTTGTGTCTCATTCAAATCAGTCATATTGTTTCCTTATCAAATCACTTACAACATTTAAATGGTGGCAACTCAAATATATTCAAGCATTTTTTATACCAACTAATAACCGCGTTGCATAGAACGAATAACGATGCGATGATAGCGTTAGTTTACATGATGTTTAGGGAGTTTTATGTCTGAAATTTCTGATTTATTGCGCACAAATCCAACCATTTTTGTCACCTTTTCGGTCATTTTGGGCTTGATGATTGGCAGTTTTTTGAATGTGGTGATTCACCGCCTACCAAAAATGATGGAGCGTGAGTGGCACAACAACTGCCTTGAGTTACAAGGCAAAGATGTACCAGAACAAGCCAAATACAATATCGTGAAACCACGTTCTGCTTGCCCAAGCTGCGGCCACCAAATTACTTCGATGGAAAACATTCCTATTGTTAGCTACCTAATCTTGGGTGGAAAATGCAAAGGCTGCAAAGCCAAAATCAGTATGCGCTACCCGCTAGTGGAAGCCTTAACTGGCGCGCTTCTTGGCGCGGTTGCTTGTAAATTTGGTTATACTTACGCCACGCTTTTCGCTTCGATTTTCACGCTCTCCTTAATCACACTCACCTTTATCGATTTTGATACGCAATTATTGCCCGACGACATCACCTTGCCTTTGTTATGGCTTGGATTATTGTTTAATTTAAATCATGGCTTTACTGATTTAAAATCGGCAGTCATTGGCGCCATGATTGGCTACCTTATTTTATGGTCGGTATATTGGCTGTTCAAAATTGTGACTGGCAAGGAAGGCATGGGTTATGGCGATTTTAAATTGCTGGGCGCAATTGGTGCATGGTTTGGCTGGCAAATTATTCCCGCTGTAATTTTACTTAGCTCGGTAGTTGGCGCTGTGATTGGCATTGCCATGATTACGTTCAGAGGCAAAAACGGCGGCACAGCGATTCCATTTGGCCCATTTTTAGCGCTTGGCGGCATTGCGGCCTTATTTTTTGGGCAACAACTCGCGAGCTTTTATCTCGTCTAAATGTACATAGTTGCGCTGACAGGTGGTATTGGTTGCGGTAAATCGGAGGCGACAAAAATTTTTGCCGAATTTGGCGTGCCAATTGTGGATTTGGACATAATTTCGCACCAGCTCACCGCAGCAAAGCAACCGCTTGTGGTAGAAATTGCAAGACAATTTGGCACTGCGTTTACCACACCTGAAGGCGCACTGAATCGTGCCACAATGCGTAAGCTTATTTTTAGCGACGAAAACGCGCGAAAAAAACTCAATGCAATTTTACACCCAGCAATACAAGATGCCGCTATGAGACAATTAAATAGCCACTCCCAAGCCTATTACCAAATCTTAGCAATTCCTTTGTTGTTTGAAGACAGCCAATATAGGCCACACATTAACCGCGTGCTTGTCATTGATTGCGACGAAAAAATTCAAATCGAGCGCGTCAAAGCTCGCAGTCAGCTTTCAGAAACCGAGGTTTTGCAGATTATTCGTGCGCAAGGTACGCGGCAAGACATTTTAAATCTTGCCGATGACGTCGTTGACAACAATGGAAATGTTGCAGAATTGCGTACGAAAATTGAGGCTTTACACCAAAAATACATTAATACTTGCATAGTTAGCAAAACAATTTCATAATTCACATCAATTTAATTTACTAAAGTTGGCAGGTTTTCGGCCCCGTGTCTAACTACGAGTTTCCATTTAACGAGCGTATCCGCACACTTTTGCGAATAGAAGACCTATTCAAAAAAGTGTTAATCAATGTTGAAGCAGGTCATCAACATAATCACCACAGTGCATTGATGTCGCTTTTGCAACTGCTCGATATCGTCGAACGCGCAGATTTTAAGGTGGATCTTGTGCAGGAGTTAGATAGACAACGCATTAATATGCACAACCTGCGTGGCAACCCGAATATTTCAGAACGAATTCTCAACAGCACCATCAAAGAAATTGAAACTTGCTCGAGCGCTTTACGAGCAGACAATGCAAAAATTGGTCAATCGCTGCGTGACAACGAATGGTTAATGAGCATTAAGCAGCGGGCGGGCATTCCTGGCGGAGTGTGTCAGTTTGATCTGCCCTCGTACCACTATTGGATGGACTTGGACGAGAATCGCCGCAAGAGCGATTTCGATACATGGCTTTCAAAATTGCTACCAGTATTTGATGCGATTAAAACGATTATGCACATTTTAAGAGGTAGTGGTGTTTCCACAAAATACATCGCAGAAAATGGTTTTTATCAGCAAATGTTAGGCGGCGTCAAACCTGCCCAACTGCTTAAAATTGAAGTGCCCGATAGTTGCACTTGTTTTCCTGAAGTGAGTGCCAATAAATATGCCATTAATGTGCGTTTTAACGGCATGGATTTTGTGCAAAAACCCAAACAATGTGAGCAAGATATTGAATTTAAAATGACGCTCTGTAATCTTTAAAATATGTTGGAAAAACCTCGTTTAGTCGCCTGTCCCACCTGCAAAAAAAGCATCGAATACAGCATCAACAACAAATATCGACCTTTTTGCTCTGAGCGTTGTCAATTAATAGACTTAGGTGACTGGGCAAATGAAGCGCATCGTATACCTGATGCTAAGCCACCTGAGCTAGAGGACAACAC
>JBJXDT010000089.1:0-4496 GCA_046153505.1 Methylophilaceae bacterium
ATAAGAACTCTTTTTCCTGCGATTTTAAAATTTAAATTCTTCTCAACATCTCTTACCAAACCAATTCCATCAGTATTGTCCCCAATAATATCCCTATTTTTAAAAGTCAAAGTGTTTACTGCACGAGCCCGACTCGCAATTGGGTTCACGGTGCCTTGCTGAGCTGCAAACAATAAGGCATTAAACTTAAAAGGTACGGTCACATTCAAGCCTTTGTAACCATCTGCAATTAATTGACCAATTTTTTCTTCAAATTCATTCGGCGCAACTCCAACCAATATTGCCTCGTAGCTGATATTTTGATTAGTTTGTTTGGCGAATGCGGTGTGAATTTGGGGTGATTTGCTATGCGCTATTGGGTTGCCAATGACGGCATATTGGTCTGTCATGCTAGTTTTTCTACCTTAATTCGTCCAAGGTAGTCCAGCATGCTTCCAGCCGTTAATAAGCGTCCGTTGTTTTTCAGCATTGGCTTCACCCTCAAAGCCTTCTAGCATGTTATACACTTTGTAACCTAAGCCCTGTGCCACCACAGCCGCATTATGACTTCGCCCGCCAGTGCGGCACATAAACACAATCGTTACATTTTTGTCGATAATTGTTTTTAGCTGCGTTGCAAAATCTGGGTTAGGCACCATGCCAGGGTAAAATGCCCACTCTATATGTTGTGCTTCTGGAATGCGTCCAACTAAATCTAGCTCGGCACGGCTTCGCACATCAACCAAAACTATGTTCTCTTTCACAGCTAGAAGATCAAAAGTCTCTTGAGGAGTTAACGCACCCTCGTACGGTAAGTTATTTTGAGCTGCACGCGATTTAGCTGTTTGTAAAATTTCCGTTAATTTATCCATAGCAATTCCAATCTTAAGTCGTAAGTATAGCTTGAAGCTCTATTAAACCAAATGTGAAAATTTAACGCACTATTTTGGTGCAAAATTTGACTTGCTGCATATTTTTAGTGCTTACTAAATTATAACTTTTTAGTAAGTTATTGCTTAAATGGCAGTTTTAGCTATTTTTCGATGGCATAGTTCCTGCTAAGATATTGTATTAAGATTTTTAATAAAAAATTAATATTTTCCCATCATTTTGGCTCACACAAATTTAGGAGAGAGTAATGTCTGTAGCAAAAGTAATGAAAATGGTTAAAGATAACGACATCAAATTTGTCGATTTCCGTTTTACCGATACACGGGGTAAAGAACAGCACGTAACTGTGCCTGTTTCAGCTTTTAACGAAGATAAATTTACTGAAGGTCATGCTTTTGATGGCTCTTCAATCGCTGGCTGGAAAGGTATTCAAGCATCTGACATGCAATTAATGCCAGACCCATCCACTGCAAATATCGACCCATTTATGGATGAGCCGACGCTAATTTTAACTTGCGATGTCGTTGATCCTACTGATGGCAAAGGTTATGACCGCGACCCACGTAGCTTAGCTAAACGTGCTGAAGCATACTTAAAAGCAAGTGGTTTAGGCGATACTGCTTATTTTGGTCCAGAACCAGAATTCTTCATTTTTGACTCAATCAACTGGTCAGTTGATATGTCTGGTAGTTCAGTTAAAATCAATTCAGAAGAAGCGGCATGGGCATCTGCTGAGAAATTTGAAGGTGGAAATACTGGTCACCGTCCAGGTATTAAAGGTGGCTATTTCCCAGTACCGCCAGTCGATTCATTGCAAGACGTACGTTCAGCAATGTGTATGACACTTGAAGCGATGGGCGTGCCTGTTGAAGTTCATCACCATGAAGTTGCAACTGCAGGTCAATGTGAAATTGGTACTAAATTCAGCACATTGACACAACGCGCTGACTGGACACAAATTTTAAAATACGTGGTGCTGAACACAGCACATGCTTATGGTAAAACAGCGACTTTCATGCCAAAACCAATGTTTGGCGATAACGGTTCTGGTATGCACGTTCACCAATCGGTTTGGAAAGATGGTAAAAACCTATTCGCAGGTAACGGCTACGCTGGCTTGAGCGATTTCGCTTTGTACTACATCGGCGGCATCATCAAACATGCGCGTGCATTAAATGCGATTACTAACCCAGGTACAAACTCATACAAACGTTTAGTGCCTCATTACGAAGCGCCTGTGAAATTAGCATACTCTGCTAAAAACCGTTCAGCTTCTATCCGTATTCCATTCGTACATGGTGAGAAAGCGCGTCGCGTTGAGGCTCGTTTCCCAGACCCTATTGCTAACCCATACTTAGCATTCTCTGCATTGTTAATGGCTGGTTTAGATGGTGTACAAAACAAAATCCACCCAGGTGAACCAGCATCTAAAGATTTATACCATCTTCCACCAGAAGAAGATGCATTGATTCCAACAGTATGTTCTTCATTAGAGCAAGCGCTTGAGTACTTAGATAAAGACCGCGAGTTCTTAACTAAAGGTGGTGTATTTACTGATGACTGGATTGACGCATACATCGGCTTGAAGATGGAAGAAGTTACTAAAATCCGTCAAACACCGCATCCTGTTGAGTTTAGCATGTACTACTCTTGCTAATTTCAATTTAGAATGCACCAAAAAAGGGCAACTTAAGTTGCCCTTTTTTTATTGAACGATTTGATGGATTCGTTGTATAAATAGCACTTATTCGAGATTGTATAAACGACAGTCAACCAGAATAAGCAATACTTCGTTGCTTACTCTAAGACTATCATCTAAACTATTGTCATGCATAAACAATTTACTTTTTATATTTTAACTTTTTTTACACTTTCACTATGCTTTTCTGCGTATGCTGAGATTTATAAACAAGTGGATGCGGACGGTCACGTCACTTATTCCAACGTAAAAATTAAAGGCGCAAAAAAACTACAGCTTGAACCCGCCGACACCAACTTTGGCACAGACAGTAGCCCATCTCGCCGCGCCAGCACTAAGACTGCAACTCCAGCAAGTTTTCCAAAAGTAAATTCAGAAACACAAAAGCAACGCGATGGGTCGCGTAAAGAGATTCTACAGTCGGAACTCGAAACTGAGAAAAAAGCCTTGGAAGACGCTAAGAAGGCTTATTCTGAAGGCGAATCCAACCCTGAGGTTTACCAAAAAAAGAACGCTGACGGTAGCGCCAGCACTTTCCGCAATGTACCTAAATTCCAAGAAAAGATGAAAAATTTGCAAGCCGATGTAGACGCGCATCAACGCAATATTGAGCTTTTAGAGAAAGAAATTGGCACTATCAATTAGCATCTGAGCCAGTATTTAAAGCTGGCTCGCCTCTTGCTTAAATACATACAACAATTCTTTTGCTGTATTATTTTAGGGCATGATTTTAAAAATTCCTTCAGACTTTATTGGCTTAGAGCATCTCGCTACCGCGGTGATATTGCTCAACGCCTCACACAAGGTGGTGTATGCCAACCCCAGCGCAGAGGTGCTGTTTGCGTTAAGCATCAATCAAATCGCAAACAGCCATATTTCAGAGGTTTTTTTAAATTGTGAGATTTTGCAACTCGCGATTGAGAACGCTGTAAAAAACAATAGTCCTTATCGTGAGCATGAGTTTGCTATTACCACCGTGCGCCAGCAATCGTTTTCCGTCACATGCACGGTAACGCCTATCGAATTAGCAGAAGCTAGCCTTCTGCTAGAATTCCAACAGATGGATCAGCAGTTGCGCATTGCGCGCGAAGAGCGCATGCTCATTCAGCAACAAGCGAATTCAGAACTATTACGCAACCTTGCACATGAAATACGAAACCCGCTAGGTGGCCTCAGGGGTGCGGCGCAGCTGTTAGAACACGAACTACCGCAACCAAATTTGCGCGAATATACACAGGTCATTATTAAAGAAGCTGACCGTTTACATAGTTTGATGGATAGGCTTTTAGTGCCGCATCGTGTTCCCAAATATGAGCCCACCAATATTCACGAAGTGCTGGAGCGCGTGCGCAGCTTATTATTGGCTGAATCACCCAACAACATTAAGGTACGCCGCGATTACGATACCAGCTTACCAGATTTAATTGGGGACCGTGAAAAGCTCATACAAACCGTGCTGAACATTGCCCGTAATGCGGTACAGGCGCTACAAGCTGGAGGTACACAAGACGCTGAGGTAATTTTAAGAACTCGCGCGGAACGCCAAGTAACGCTGGCTAAAAAGCGTTATCGTGTTGCAATCAAATTGCAAATAATCGATAACGGTCCTGGCATTCCCTCAGAAATTCGCGACAAGATTTTTTACCCGCTAGTCAGTGGGCATGAGGGTGGTAGTGGATTAGGGCTAGCCTTAGCGCAGACATTTGTGACGCAGCACCACGGCATGATTGATTGCGAAAGCCAGTCTGGCAACACCTGTTTCACCATTTTGTTACCTGTTGAGAGCACCGTCATTAAGCAAGCAATTATTTCACAATAGATATTTTTTAGAGAGCAATATGAAGCCAATTTGGATTTTAGATGACGACAAATCAATTCGTTGGGTGTTCGAAAAAGCCCTAGCCCGCACAGATTTGGAATTCAAAAC
>JBJXDT010000090.1:0-48681 GCA_046153505.1 Methylophilaceae bacterium
AGTACTGCTGCACTAGGTGGCGAGATCGAAGTACCAACACTAGATGGCTCTGCAAAAATGAAAATCCCCGTAGAAACGCAAACGGGCGCAGTGTTTAGATTGCGTGGAAAAGGGATTAAACCCCTACGCTCCAATGAGCATGGCGATTTATTAGTACATGTCACTGTTGAAACGCCTGTGAAACTCACATCTCGTCAAATCGAGTTGTTGCGTGAACTGGAATCAATTAACCAGGAAGATTCTGGCAAACACAGTCCACGTAATAAAAGTTGGGTAGACAAGGCCAAAGCTTTTTTTAGCTAAATGTAACTATTTGTTAACTTAAAAAATCTCACCTGATGGGTTAACAACAAAATACTACAAAACCTTACATTTGAGTTACCTCTGGGTCATCAGTCAGTAATATCTTTTTGTTAAAGTAACATCTCAACATTAAGGAGACATGAAATGACTAAATTAAACTTAACCAAAGGTGTGCTTATTACTGGCTTGGTTATTGCCTGCCTTACCGCAAATGCGCAAGGTTTTAATAAAACGCGGGGGAATACAGGTATTGTGATTACTCCAGAACTGCTTCACAAGACCGTTGCAAAAACGAAACCAGACCAATTCGCCCTTAGCTTTGGCATGCCAGATACCATAGAGACCATGCGCGACGCCGCAGGCAATGTGGCAGGTGTGGTTTGGGTTTACCGCGATGCAGTAGCAGACAATGGTAAAAAAATGGATGCAAACTTTATGATTGTAAATGGCGAATTGAAATACGTGACTTTAACAACTGATAGCTAATTTTATTTAGCTAGCTTAGCCGAAAAGCCTGCGATTGCAGGCTTTTTTATTTTAAAATGTTGTCATGCCATTACACATTTTAATTGTTGAAGATGAGCCTGCTATTGCGGAAACGCTGATTTACGCTTGTAAAGAAGCGAACATGACCACCATGCACAAACTGTTTGGGCAGCAGGCGCTAGCAGAGCTTGGCAAAAATCATTTTGATCTTGTGATTTTAGACATTGGTTTGCCTGACATGACGGGCTTTGAGGTTTGCAAGCAAATTCGCGCCAAATCTAATGTTCCCGTTTTGTTTTTAACTGCACGTAATAATGAAATTGACCGTATTGTTGGCCTAGAAATTGGCGCTGATGATTATGTGGTTAAGCCGTTTAGTCCTCGTGAAGTGGTGGCGCGAATTAAAGCGATATTGCGACGAGGCGAAGCAAAAAACATGGCCGGAAAACCGGCACTTTCTCCATTTTTACTGGATGAAGAAGCAAGCAGCATTCAATATCACCACACCTTGCTTAGCCTAACACGCTACGAATATTTATTACTTAAGACGCTGATTTTAAAGCCAAAACGTGTATTCTCGCGCAGCCAATTGATGGATTTTGTTTGGCAGGATGCCGAAGACACGCTAGAGCGCACGGTGGATGCCCATATCAAAACTTTACGTGCCAAACTTCGTGCAATCAATGAGAATGAGATAATCATCACCCATCGTGGCATGGGCTATAGTCTAGCGTTGACATGAAAATCAGTTTAAAAATTTTCTTAGGTTATTTTTTGCTAGTAGGCTTGGCTGCGTGGTTTATCCTCACCATTTTTGTAGATGAAGTAAAACCTGGTGTACGCCAAGCCATGGAAGACTCGCTGGTGGATACCGCTGAAATATTGGCCGCATTAGCCGCAGATGATTTTTCTAATCAGTCCTTAGCGAGCGGAGGCTTTGCAAAAAGCTTAACAGACTATCAAAATCGAACCAGCAATGCCAGCATTTGGGGCGTGCGTAAAAATAGCATGCATTACCGTGTGTATATTTGTAACGCAAAAGGCATCGTCGTTTTTGATTCAGAGCATATCTCACTTGGGCAAGATTATAGCCGATGGAATGATGTTTATCTGACCTTGCATGGCAAATATGGTGTACGCTCAAGCCCAGAAACACCTGGTGACAATGCAAAAACCAACACGGTCATGTACGTAGCCGCACCTATTATGCAAAATGGCAACATCGTGGGCTCACTCACGGTAGCGAAACCGAATCGCACCATGCTGCCATTTATAGAGCGCGCGCAGCGTAAAATCATGCTGTGGGGCGCATTGCTACTGGGCTTGTCGCTTTTTTTAGGTGTGTTTTTCACATGGCGCTTTACTCGCGCTATTCATCGCTTGCGTGATTATGCCATTGCGGTATCACAAGGCAAAAAAGCAGAAAACCCTACTTCTAGCAACGACGAATTAGCAGACTTAGCCAATGCCATGGACATGATGCGAAGCGAGCTCGATGGTAAGGCGCATGTGCAAGATGCAATTCATCAACTGACACATGAACTAAAAAGTCCGATTACCGCTATTCAAGCGGCAAGCGAGCTGATTTCGCCCACGATGCCAGCCAAACAGCAACAACAATTTATTGGCAATATTAAAAGTCAATCGGCACGTTTGCTGCATATGATTCAAAATATTTTAGGATTAGCCGCATTAGAGCAACAACAAACGCTGCGACACAGTGCGGCGTTTAGCTTAAACGCGCTAGTTATAGCACAAATTCAGGCGGTACAAACTAAAGCTTCCCAACGCGATATTCTGATTCAGATGGATGCAAAAGAGGTGTTTACTGTAAATGGAGATGCATTTTTGCTAGGTCAAGCAGTGAATAATTTACTGGAAAACGCGCTTGATTTTAGCCCTCAACACAGCACTATTGCCCTTAAGTTAGCACACGAAGCACAACAAACAGTGCTTAGCGTTCAAGACCAAGGCACAGGCATACCTGACTATGCGATGGATAAAATTTTTGATAAATTTTATTCGCTACCGCGTCCTGATTTTAGCCCGAATGTAGGCAAAAAAAGTACCGGCTTAGGACTTAACTTTGTTAGAGAAATCATGCAGTTACATAAAGGCACGCTTAACATCGCCAATGCGCCAGAAGGCGGTACCATTGCGCGTTTAATTTTTTAAGAGCTTCAACGCCGTCACTTCACATTCGCTTCACAAACACAGCATTCTCTCTTCACTTTAGCGCATTAATCTGCAAGCTCTTTCACAAAGGGAGCTTAATCATGAACCGTAGTTTTTTATTTAAAGTATTTGGGATTTTATTTCTTGTTATCTTGATGGCGTGGGCGCTTAGTCACGTAAATGACCTGATTATTGAGCGTCAAATGCGGCAAGAAAGTGTAAACGCCGAGATTGCAAAATCATCCGCAGGCTATCAAACCTTGCTTGGGCCTGTTTTGGTTGTGCCTTATACCGAAGAATACTCCGAAATTGTAGGGACTGACAAAAACCAAAAAACCGTGAACCGCAAAGAAAAGGGGCGCATATATGTGCTACCAGAAACCATCCAAGCCAAAGGTGGTTTTACGAATGAATACAAAAGTTTAGGGATATTCAAATCGCTCATGTACCAATTTAGCGGCAACTTAATGGGAGAGTTTAATTTAGCCAAAAATATACAAATTAAACCCGTCCATACTAACGGCGTCATTACCATACACGAGGCCTATTTAAGCATGGGCTTAAGTGACCCCCGTGGAATTAGCGGTAGCCCACATTTAATTTGGAACAAGCAAACCGTTGAGATAACGCAAGGTAGCCAAGTGACAGCCATTGGCAATGGCATTCATGCCAATTTAGGGTTAATAGATATTACAGCAGCAAACGTGCAATTTAGCATTAACATGAATGTGCGCGGCATGGAAAAGTTTAATTTTGTGCCGATTGCAAATAACAATATCGTCAGCCTAAATTCCAACTGGAAAAGCCCGCATTTTGATGGCAGTTTTTTACCCGAAGCCAGTACGCAAAAGATTGATGAAACCGGCTTTAAAGCGAATTGGGCAGTGTCTTCACTTGCCAGCAATATTCAGGAAAAGTTGCTCAATATGCTTACCGTTAACGCAAGTGTAGTCAGCTTAGAGTCTATTGGCGTCGGATTTGTAGAACCTATCAACATCTATAGCCAAGCAGACCGTGCCACAAAATATGGCCTGTTATTTATTGGTCTTACATTTGCAGGCTTCTTTGTGTTTGAGGTGCTAAAACAATTACGCATTCACCCTGCGCAATACACACTTGTTGGATTGGCAATGGCACTGTTCTATTTATTGCTCGTCTCGCTTTCGGAACACATTAGTTTTGCATGGTCATATTGTTGCGCAAGTTTGGCCTGTATTAGCTTGTTGGGCTACTACTTAAGCCATGTGTTGCAAAGCAAAGTGCACGGCTTAGTTTTCGCCAGTATGCTCACAGCCTTGTATGGCGCCTTATACGGCATTCTCGCCTCAGAAGACAACGCTTTACTCATGGGTTCATTGCTGGTGTTTGGTCTACTCGCATTAACGATGATTTTGACAAGAAAAGTCGATTGGTACGACATCGGTTTGCAAAAATAAACCTCCCCCTGCCCCGCAATAAACTGTTGTTGCGGGGTCTTTTTTTAAAGGATCCTCATGAAGAAGTTTATTGGGTTTTTAGCTTTCATCATCATTGTTTACTTGCTCCCAGAAAGTGCAGTTATTCCCGTCAAAAATGCTACCACAAAAGACTGGAATCATTATAGTTATTGGTTTCACCCATGGGGGAAATCAAGCGTGCACAAGGGCATTGATATCTTTGCTAAACAAGGTACGCCAGTGATTGCAGTGGTATCTGGCCTTGTGATTTTTACTGGCAATATCGACATCGGTGGCAACGTGGTGGTTATACTTGGCCCTAAATGGCGCATTCATTACTTTGCACATTTAAGTCAAGTGAATACGCATTTGTTTGCTTGTATAGGTAAAGGAGAGCCGATTGGCAAAGTGGGGAATACAGGCAATGCGCTTGGTAAGCCGCCACATTTGCATTACAGCATTTTGTCCTTGGTGCCAAACCCAGCGGAAATTACCACCGAAACCCAAGGCTGGAAGCGTATGTTTTATGTGAACCCGAATGCCGTATTGCTTTAAAGTAACTTTGCGATGGCGCAAAGCTCATCATGAGTATCGGCAAACTCTTCATATCGCTTACCTGCCGTGCGCGCATACCAATAGTTACTATTCCACACATCGCCTTCAATTTTATGCAAAACCGCATGAATCCAGTTGGCCATTGGGTCAGTATAGTCTTGCGCAATTTTATGCGAGGCATCCCAATTGCCATCTAAGGCGGATTGTACCGCCAATTTGAGTTGTGCTTTATTATCCATTAGCGCGGATATTGAATGCTACCTTTTTGGATAAATTCAATTTTGTAGCCATCTGGGTCTTCTACAAAGGCAATCACCAGCGTACCACTTTTCATCGGTCCTGCTTCACGAACCACTTTACCGCCTTTTGCTTTTACCGCTTCACACTCAGCATAAATATCGTCCACCTCAATTGCCAAATGCCCAAATGCCTCCCCCATTTCGTAAGAGGCTTTGCCATAATTGTAGGTGAGCTCCAAAACCGTATTGTCATATTCGTTGCCATAACCGACAAACGCTAAGGTAAATTCCCCCTCTGGGTAATCGTGCGTACGAATTAACTTCATGCCTAACACTTCAGTATAAAATTTGATAGAACGCTGTAAATCGCCAACGCGCAGCATGGTGTGTAATATTCTCATAGTGCTATCCTTAAAATAAGGGCCTTAGTGCTTTTGGGTGAGTTGAATATACTTTTGCATCAGTTGCTCGCGGCTTTCCACCATATCTAAGTTCAAGGGAATGCAATCAATTGGGCAAACCTCTACGCATTGTGGCTTATCAAAATGACCGACACATTCAGTACATAAGTCAGGATTAATTTCGTAAATTTCTTGCCCCTGATAAATCGCTTCGTTTGGACAAACGGGTTCACAAACGTCGCAATTAATGCACTCATCGGTAATCATCAAACTCATTTTAATTTTTCTTTTATTGCCGCCTCAATTTCTGGCGAAACGAACTGGTGGACATCTCCACCTAGCTTTGCTACTTCGCGTACTAAGGTAGATGACACAAACATAAACTGTTCGGCGGGCGTTAAAAATAAGGTTTCCAACTTTGGGTATAGCTTACGGTTCATGCCTGCAAGCTGAAACTCATATTCGAAATCACTCGCAGCGCGCAAGCCACGAATCACCATTTGTGCACCCTGCTCTTGCACAAATTGCATCAATAAACTATTAAATCCCACCACTTTGACGTTGCTTGCTTTAAAAACACTTTGCGCTAAAATAACCCGCTCATCCAAGCTAAACAATGTGTTTTTACTTGTGCTGCCAGCCACCGCCACAATCACCTCGTCAAACAAATGTGCCGCGCGACGCACAATATCCTCGTGCCCAAGTGTGATGGGGTCGAAAGTGCCTGGATAGACTGCAATGCGGTTTTTGCTCATTTAACGCTCCTGCTTAGATTCGACTGATTTTAGCAGATGATAATAAACATTGCCTGCTTTTCCCGCTTTATACACCTGCCATAGCTCACTCGATTTTAGTTCAAATTCTGCCTCTGCATACACCACGCCCGTTGCGCTAAGAGGCTCATGCAATAAGGGCAATAGTTTGGTGAGCCAATCTTTTTGATAAGGTGGGTCGCAAAAAATCACATCAAATTTTTGGGTATTTTTGGCGAGAAACTGCAAAGCATCTTGCTGAAGTATTTGGCAATTTTGTGCCTTGAGTAATTCTTTATTTTGTTTAAGCGCTTTAAAAGCAAGGCTGGCACTTTCAACCATTGTCACTTGCTTAGCATTGCGAGAGAGCGCTTCGAAACCCATCGCTCCCGTGCCAGAGAACAAATCTAAGCAAGTTTTGCCTGTGAGCTCTTGCCCTAGCCAGTTAAACACAGTTTGCCGTACGCGATCAGGCGTAGGACGCAAACCTTCCGCATCGGTAAACTTGATTAGTCGGCTTCGCCAAACACCAGCATTAATGCGTACCTGATTGGTTTTAGTTTTTTGCAAGGGTTTACATAAGCAATATAAAACCTTATTTTAACGCGTTATGGCTTACTGCGCTCCCACAATCACACTCACAAAATTCTCTGGTTTTACGCGGCGTTTGAAAGCCTCTTTAATTTGCTTGGTAGTCACAGCGGCGATATGTGTGTTGTAATCATCTAAAAAGGTGAGTGGTAATTTGTAAAAACCAATCACGCTTAAATAATCCAAAATCTTGCCATTGCTATCAATGCGCATGGGGAAACCGCCAATAATATTGGCTTTGGCCGCTTTGAGTTCTTTATCAGTTGGGCCCCCCGCAATATATTTCGCCACGGTTTCGTTCACCACCTTCATTGCGTCATTCGCTTGGCTTTTTTCGGTTTGTAAGCCAATTTGAAAAGGGCCAAGTTCGGACATCGGCATAAAATAGCTATACACGCTATACACCAAGCCGCGCTTCTCGCGCACTTCTTCGGTCAGTCGCGCCACAAAGCCACCGCCTCCCAAAATGTAATTACCCACATAAAGCGACCAGTAATCGGCATCGCCACGTTTTATACCTGGATAGCCGAGCAAAATATGCGCTTGCGTTGCTGGATGATTAATATTTTGCACATTGGGTGTTGTGGGGAAAGCCACTTCTGGCAGTTTGCCAACGGCGGGCGTTTGTGGCAATTGCGTTGAAAGTGTATCTGCAATTTGGCGTGCTTGCGCTTCTGTCATGTCACCTATCAACGCAATAGTCGCGCTTTTAGCGGTGTAATAGGTTTGATAAAAAGCCAACAAATCTTCACGCTTAATGGCTTGAATAGTGTCAACCTCACCGCTACCATCCAAGCCATAAGGATGCGCCCCATACAAGGCTTTCATAAAAGCTTTACTCGCAATGCTTTCGGGTTGAGTTTCAGCTTCTTTTAAGCCTGCCACAATACGTGTTTTTTCACGGTCAAGCACCGTTTGTGGAAAGTCCGGCTTGTGTAAAATTTTGCTGAATGTTTCCAGTGCTTTTCCTTGCTCGCTGGTAAGCGAGCGTAGCTTAAGTGCAGCGCGATCTGTATCTAAATCGCCTCCCAAAATCGCACCAATATCTGCGAATTTGTTGGTGATTTCTTCTTCACCCATGCCATCTGCACCAAGCGTCATCATGTAACGAGTAACACTTGCAATACCTGATTTTTCTTTGCTATCGCGTGCACTTCCAGCAGGAAAGTTTACTGCAATATCAATAATCGGCAAATCGTGATTTTCTACAAAGTAAACTTCACTGCCTGAGGTGGTTTGCCAATGGTTGATTTTAAGCGCTGCATAAACTGAAGAACTTGCAAAAGCCAGCAAGCCTAACAATAAAAATTGAATACTTTTTTTCATTTATTTACCTGATTATCAATGGATATGAGGATGGCCAGCAGGCTTTACATTCGGGTCAATCGGTTGCGGGTCAAGCGTTGCTATGGTCATGTTATCTTTTACCAAATATTTCTTAGCGACCGCTTGAATTTGCTCTGAAGTTACAGCTTTGATTTTCTCGGGATAAGTTTTAAGCAAACGCCAGCTATATCCCATCGCTTCCAACTGCCCAATTTGCATACCTTGATAGAACATGGAGTCGCGTTGGTAAACGTCAGAAGCAATGACTGCCGCTTTCACGCGGTCTAACTCTTGTTGTGTCACACCGTCCGTTTTGATTTTCTCAAGCTGCGCGAGCAAGGCCGTTTCAAGCTCCGCCACCGTTTTACCTTCCGCAGGCGTGCCTACAAGCTCAAATAGGGCTTCACGCCCACGCGCCGTGCTGTCATAACCTGCACCCACATCCACCGCCAACGAGGTTTCGCGCACTAGTTTTTGATTTAAACGGGCTGAATCATTGCCGCTGAGCACACTAGAAAGTACATCTAATGCATAAGGCTCCCATTCATCCTCAGGCTTGTCTTGCAATGTCGGCACATGAAAACCTATCTGCACATAGGGCAGCTTGCCTGGCGCTTTTACCACTGCGCGACGCTCACCAATTTGCTGTGGCTCGTATTGTGGCTTGCGCTCTGGCAATTTGTGAGGCTTTAGAGGTCCAAAATACTGCTTCGCCAACTTCAACACATCTTGCGTTTTCACATCTCCAACGACCACTAAAGTCGCGTTATTGGGCGCATACCAATTGTTGTACCACTCACGCGCATCGGCCGCCGTCATGTTTTCCAAATCGTTCATAAAGCCTACCACTGGCCGCGCATAAGGATGCGCACGAAACGCTGTTGCCATAAACTGCTCGTTAACTTTGGACTGGGGCTTGTCTTCTGTGCGCCAGCGGCGTTCTTCCATCACCACTTTGATTTCTTTAGAAAATTCCTCATCGGTAATTTGCAAGTTCGCCATGCGGTCGGACTCTAACTTGAATGCCAGCGGCAAATTTGACTTCTCTAGCTGTTGAAAATAACAAGTGTAATCAGTCGAGGTAAAAGCGTTTTCCTTGCCGCCTGCCAGCGCAATAATGCGCGAAAACTGGCCAGCAGGGACTTTTTTTGTACCTTTAAACATCATATGCTCTAGCAAATGCGCCACGCCAGTTTTGCCATTTACTTCATCCAAACTGCCTGCGCGATACCACACTTGCGAGACAACAACAGGTGAACGATGATCTTCCTGAACGATAACCTTTAAGCCGTTATTGAGTTTAAACTCTTGAATTTCTGCTGCAAGCGCATGCGACAAAAAAATGTTTAGCACCAAAAATAGCGCTAATTTATAAAATGCTTGTCTCAAGTAATGCCCCTAATTTTTCAAACTTACACTAATGACCCATTCTAATTTGCTTTAGTTCGTAGCGGCAAGGCAAGATTACGATTAAAATAAGCGAATGTTTGATTTTTTTAAAAAGAAGCCTGCCGAAGAAGCCGTTAAAACTGCGGAAGTGTCTACTGCAGAAACCCCAGCAAAAAAGCCTGAAACCGCTGAGCAAAGCAAATCATGGTCTGAGCGCTTAAAAACAGGCCTTTCCAAAACCCGCAATTTACTTGGCTCACAACTTGGTAACTTATTTGGCGGCGGAAAAATTGATACGGAAACCTACGAAGAGTTAGAGTCAATTTTACTCACCGCCGACATCGGAGTCGCTGCAACCCAAAAACTTTTAGATAACTTAAAAAAACGTGTTAAAAGCGAAAATCTTGAAGACACTTCTGTACTAAAAATTGCGCTTAAAACCGAACTTTTAGACGTTTTAAAGCCCTTAGAAGTGCCACTGCAAACCAATAACCATTTACCTTTCGTCATTATGCTTGTAGGTGTAAATGGTGCTGGTAAAACCACCACTATCGGCAAACTTGCTAAACTTTTCCAATCTGAAGGTAAAAGCGTGCTGATTGCTGCTGGTGATACATTTAGAGCTGCAGCACGCGAACAATTGCAAGTATGGGGTGAGCGCAATAATGTACATGTGGTGGCAAGTGAAGGTGGTGACCCAGCTGCAGTGATTTTTGATGCGGTCAACTCTGCAGTTTCAAAAAAAATCGATATTGTGATTGCTGACACTGCAGGCAGATTACCGACACAAATGCACTTGATGGATGAAATTGCAAAAGTAAAACGTGTCATCGCCAAAGCTGACGCAGGAGCTCCGCATGAGATTTTGTTGGTGTTAGATGCAAATACAGGGCAAAACGCTGTGAGCCAAGTAAAAGCGTTTGATGACGCACTCGACGTAACGGGCTTGGTGCTAACTAAGCTTGATGGCACCGCAAAAGGTGGTGTGATTGCCGCCATTGCTGAAGCGCGCCCAGTCCCCATCCGCTTCATTGGCATTGGCGAAGCGATTGATGATTTGCGGCCATTTAAAGCGGAAGATTTCGTAAATGCTTTGTTTGATGAATAAGCCCGTCGAATAAACTATAATTGGCGCATGAATACTTTCAACAACCTTACCAGATGATTACCTTTGACCAAGTAGTCAAGCGCTACCCAGGTAGCCACGAAGCGCTAACCAATGTAAGCTTTACCATTGAACAAGGCGAGCTTGTTTATATTACCGGCCATTCAGGCGCTGGCAAAAGCACGCTCCTTAAGCTCATGGCGACGATTGAGCGCCCTACCAGTGGGACCGTGCTTATTAACAATCAAAACGTAAGCAAACTCAAAGAATCGACTTTACCTTTTATTCGCCGTAAATTTGGCTTGGTATTTCAAGACCATAAATTATTATATGACCGCAATTGTTATCACAATGTCGCGCTTCCATTGTCTATAAACGGTATTACTGGCGCTGAGGCAGGAAAACGCATTCGCGCCGCGCTTGACAAAGTTGGCTTACTTAACAGAGAAAAGGCCATGCCTATTTCGCTTTCTGGCGGCGAGCAACAGCGGCTTGCCATTGCACGCGCGGTCGTCTCACGCCCTTCCGTATTGATTGCCGATGAGCCAACTGGCAACTTAGATAAAAATTACGCAGAGGATATTCTTGCTTTGTTTAAAGCTTTTCAGCAAGTAGGTGTGACTGTAATCATCGCGACCCATGACGCGCTCGGCAATGTCAACCAAAATAACAAGGTCATACACTTAAACCAAGGCAAGCTCATGAACGTAGAGACAATTGTATGAGGAATGGGTGCATGAGGACAGGCATATGAACCTTTGGCTCAAACAACATATACAAGCCTGCAAGCAAGTTTTAGCGCGCTTTTTGAGCAATAGCCTAAGCACTTTGTTAATTGCGTTAGCCATCGGCGTGACCTTAGCCTTGCCTGTTGTGCTCTACACCGTACTTGATAGCTTGAACGGCCTAGTTTCTGAAGTTAAAAAAGAATCTCACATCAGCATGTTTTTGAAAAAAGACATCGGTGATGCCACAGTTGAAAGCATTCATAACGAACTGGATAAAAATGCTGAGATTAAGAGTGTACTTTATGTGCCTAAAGACGAGGCCTTAAAACAACTCGCAGAGAGTAATGCGAACGAAGACGTCATTAATTCTTTAGAAGAAAACCCATTGCCAGACGCTTTTTTCATTGAGCCAAAATCGCTAGATGCTGTAGCGGTGGATAGGCTGAAATACGCGCTTAGCCAAATAGATGGTGTTGAAGAAGTGATTGTGGATGGTGCATGGATTAAGCGTTTAAACTATTTGCTTTCACTTGGCAAAAAGGCCATGTTAATGTTGGCTGCACTGCTGGGGTTCGCGCTTTTTATCGTAATCGGCAACACTTTGCGTATGCAAATTTTAACGCAGCGCGCAGAAATTGAGCTAAGTCAACTTATTGGCGCCACTAAAAGTTTTATTCGTCGGCCTTTTCTTTATTCTGGCGCACTCTATGGCTTATTTGGCGGCCTTTTAGCCTTGGTGATTGCCTGTGCAGTCATCTACGCATTTAATCAATCAATTGCACTGCTAGCGGCAGAATACAAAAGTAACTTTAGTCTGCATTTTCCGAATGTCACAAGTGCTGTTGCCACCTGCCTGCTTTCCGTAAGTATTGGCCTCATTTCAGCTTATCTTGCAGTATCAAAATTGCTGTTTAAATCTATTAATTAAAAGGTATTTGCAACTTTTTTTGACACTAGCACTCTCAAGCATTGAGTGCTAAAATTATATTCATACTTAAAAAGGAGCTATGCCATTAACGCTTTAACACTACCGTCAATATCGTCGCTTGATAGCTATGACCAGTACATGCGCGCGATTAAGGCTTTCCCAGTATTAACGGCTGAGGAAGAGCATGCCTATGCGACTCGGCTGAAGAAGTTCAATGATTTAGAAGCTGCGCAAAAATTAATCGTTTCGCATCTAAGATTAGTCGCGAGTATTGCGCGCGGCTATACTGGCTATGGTTTGCCACAAGCTGATTTGATTCAAGAAGGCAACATTGGCCTGATGAAAGCGGTAAAGCGCTTTGACCCAGACCGTGGCGTGCGCTTGGTATCATTTGCGATGCATTGGATTAAAGCTGAGATGCATGAATATATAGTGCGCAACTGGCGTTTGGTAAAAACGGCTACGACTAAAGCGCAACGTAAGTTATTTTTTAATTTGCGTAGCATGAAAAAAGGCTTTGATACGCTGAATCCTGAGCAAGTAAATGAAATCGCGCGCGAGTTGAAGGTGAAACCAGAAGAAGTGATGGAGATGGAATATCGCTTAAATGGGCAAGAAATCTCGCTGGACGCACAATTGGACGATGATGGCGAAGATAGCTTTAGCCCGATCGCTTATTTGGAAGCGGAGACGCCAGAGCCTTCAGAGTTTTTAGCGAATCAACAAAGTGAAAAATTACAGGCGATAGGTTTGAGCAAAGCACTTGAAAGCTTGGATGAACGCAGCCGCCGTGTGCTAGAAGCACGTTGGCTAAACGAAAATGCTAGCAGTACATTGCATGATTTGGCTGATGAGTTTGGTGTATCGGCCGAGCGTATTCGTCAAATTGAGCAAAAAGCAATGCAGAAAATTAAATTGCAACTTTCTGCTTAAAACCAACGTATATTAAAAAAGCCGTACATATTACTATGTGCGGCTTTTTTCTTGTATACGCGAGTTAAGCGGCTTTTACAGCAGTTTCGTTTTCAAATGCCAAGGCATTACCCATGTGTTGACGCAAGACTTGCAAATCGTCCATTTGTGTTCGAATACTTTTCTCGATATTTTCGAGCTCCAAAATTCTGTCTTCTAAAGTATCAGTCGCCTTGTAAATGCGCTTAATGCTCTCTAAGCGGCGACGTAACTGCAATTGATGTTCTCGCACTTGCGATTCCATTGGCGCAATCACTGCTTTTAACCAGTTTTCCACATCACGGTTAGCTACCTCGTAAACATGAATCACACGACTCGCCAAAGTCTCAAAGAACTTGGTTGTTAAGGTCATTTTTTCATTGGCAATCATATTTAATGCTGTGTTGAACTGCTCTTTATAAGCGCGCTCAAGTTTCGCGAGCTCCTTTTGATAGCGCAATGTTGAAAACGCTGGCGGTTCAGATTTACGTAAACCATGCTCTTTGCTGAACTTATCATACATCACGTCCATCATTTTCTTAATTTCATCAATTTGCGCATCCGATGACACTAAACGCCCTTTTAACTCTTCAAAAAAGCCATCCATCGCTTCGCGAATAGTCTTGGTAAAGCTTGCAGAAACCATCGTTTCACGCGTTGTGTGTACTTTAAGTTTTAGCGCTTCCATACCCAATAAGGTAAACAATTTATTGGTTTGTTGCGAGAATACGCTGCGTAAAGCCTGAAAACGCTGCAAGCCTTTTTCAAAATTTTCCTTATCCACTTTGACCTTGTTCATCATGTGTTCTACCACATCTTCGTTTTTGCCCCGTAATCCACGCAACTCTTCAAGTTGCTCGACTACGCCTGAAACACGTGACTCCAAAATTAAGTTTGAATTTTTAATCAAATCCTCAATCTCGTTTTTAGTATTGTCGCGCACAATTTCTTTTTTCGAAGGAATTAGTTCGTCAGACAAAGCCTTTTCAAGCGCTGGCAAACGACTTTGCGCTAGCAATTCGTCATCGCTATTCACTTTGGCCAACAAGCCTTTTTGCGCAGATGTAGGGAAAATATGCTGGGGATCTAATCCTAACAACTCACCTGTCGTTTTAACTTGCTTAGCAATTTCTTTTTCGATTTCTTTTTCAGTTTTTAGCTCATCCCACAAGCCATCAATTTTATTCAGCACCGCCATGCGGCCTTTTTGTTTCCAGCGCGTGCCACTAATATATTGGCGCCAAACGTCAATTTCTGATTTTGTCACGCCAGTATCAGCTGCCAAAATAAACAACACTGCATGGGCGTTAGGTAGCATGTTTAATGTGAGTTCTGGTTCTGTACCTATCGCATTCAAACCAGGTGTATCTAAAATAACTAAGCCTTGCTCAAGCAATGGGTGCGGGAAGTTAATCACAGCATAACGCCAGCTTGGGATGTCAATCGTGCCGTCTTTATTAATGCTCATGGCATCATCACTACTATTCGGGTCGAACAAGCCATATTTTTCGGCTTCTTCCAATGTCACACGTTTAGTACTACTGACTTCTTTAAACGCATTCACCATGCTATCACTAGAGTTAACGTCAAATTCCACTACTTTCCATTCTTCAGGGTAGCGTTTGTATTCGGTAGTTGTCGCATCCATCGCGCGCGTGTCAATTGGCAATAACTGCAAGGAGCTTGGCTTTGCAGGGTCGTAAAGCAACTCAGTTGGGCACATGGTCGTGCGGCCGGCGCTAGATGGGAGTAAACGTTGTCCGTATCCTGCAAAGAAAATGGCATTAATTAGCTCTGATTTGCCGCGTGAAAACTCTGCCACAAATGCAACATTGAGTTTATCTTCACGCAAGCGCTCCAACAAATTGCTAATACGCTGATCAATTTGAGCGTCATTCAGTTCTTGCTCATTTAACCAACTACGATAATCGCAAATTGTGTCAACTAACGCCTTTCTCCATTCGGAATAGGCCGCAAACTGATCTGCTAAATTGGTATCTGCCATTCAAAATCCTTAAATTTGGCTACTTTTATAGTAGATACACTGTATCACGCGCAATAAAAAATTCAACTAAATCAGCAACATCAGTGTGTATATTTAATTTAAATTCTGACAAAAGGTGGTATTTCTACGACAAACGGTTAAATCTGGCATCCATTTATTGCAAAATTCACTAATCAAGCCTAAATCTATTAGCTTATAGCCATGTCTGCTATCATTCACCTTTATTTATTTGCGATTTTTATGAGCAGTCTCAATCCCAGCACTCCGCGCCCTATCGATATTAAGCTGCATCAAGCTTCTAAGTTGCTAGAAGTCAAGTTTGATAACAATACCGAGTGTATGCTTTCTTGCGAGTTTCTGCGTGTCTATTCGCCCTCTGCAGAAGTGCGTGGCCATGGCGCGGGGCAAGAGACGCTGCAAATTGGCAAAGAAGATATCAATATTACCGCCATCGAACCAGTTGGTAATTACGCGGTCAAGCTTACCTTTACAGATGGCCACGATACTGGACTTTATTCTTGGGATTATTTGTATTACTTAGGCGAAAATTACGAAGGACTTTGGTTGGAATATATTGGCAAACTTGATGCAGCAGGGCATAAAAGAAAATGAACAACAAAACAACACACTTCGGCTTTAAAACAGTCAACGAAAACGAAAAGCAACAAAAAGTGGGCGAAGTTTTTCACTCAGTTGCACAAAAATATGATGTGATGAATGATGTAATGTCTGCCGGTATGCACCGACTGTGGAAACGCTTTGCAGTTGATATCAGCGGCGTAAAAGCTGGTGATAAGGTGCTTGATATTGCTGGTGGCAGTGGCGATTTATCCAAACTCTTTTCGAAAAAGGTAGGCGCAAAAGGCAGTGTGATTTTAACTGACATCAATGCAAGCATGCTCGGTGTTGGTCGCGACCGCATGATAGATGCTGGCTTAAACGTACCTGCAGCGCAATGTAATGCTGAATTGTTGCCGTTTGCTGACAACACTTTCGATTGTGTAATTGTCGCTTTCGGTTTGCGCAACATGACGCACAAAGATATTGCGCTAAAGGAAATGCAACGTGTTCTAAAAACAGGCGGCCGCTTGTTGGTGCTGGAGTTCTCTAAAGTTTGGCAACCACTCGAAAAAATCTACGATGCGTATTCATTCAAATTATTACCATTTATGGGCAAGCTGATTGCCAAAGATGCAGATAGTTACGAATACTTAGCCGAAAGCATCCGCATGCATCCCGACCAAGAAACTTTGAAGCAAATGATTTCAGATGCAGGCTTTTCCCGCACGGATTATTACAACTTAAGCGCGGGTGTTGTCAGTTTGCACAAAGGTTATAAGCTATAAATGATTAAGCCGCTAGTTACCCGTTTTTTGCAACACCTCACCAATCAGAATGCATGGTCACGCCCCCATTTACAACCTTTTGCTGGAAAAGTTGTGTGCTTCGATTTTGTGCTCGCTAAAGTCAATTTGCTTATTCTAGAAGATGGTAGCTTAGCCTTTGCCGGTGAAACAGCATCGCCAGAAGCCTATATCCACCTGCCTCCTAGCCTTGCACTCAGAATAATGACAGGCGATGAAAGCGCAAAAATGTTAGTTAAAATTGATGGGGATACGCATTTTGCTACCGAGCTCAGCAAAGTATTACAGCATATGCGTTGGGACATTGAAGAAGATTTAAGCAAAGTGGTGGGCGATATTGGCGCTTATAAAATTGGCGAATTAAGCAAAAAAACTTTTGTGGAAATTAAACAGCAAAGTATCAATGCGGCTGAAATGTTGAGTGAGTTTTGGCAAGAAGAAAAGCCAATCTTGGCCAAAAAACGCCACGTTGAACAATTTAACGCAGAAGTAGACACACTGCGTAGCGATGTCGCGCGCTTTGAAAAACGCTTAGAAAAACTGAGTAAAAAATTAACTGAAAGTAGCGTTCAATAATATGCGCTACCTAAGACTGATTTACATTATTTGGGTCATTTTATGGTTTCGTTTGGACGAGTTTATCGCTGAGCGCGTCAGTTTAAAACCGCTACACACGCTAATTAAAATTTTATTCTTCTGGCGCGTAAGCGAATATCCTCGTGGTGTTCGACTTCGTTTGGCCTTAGAAAAGCTAGGCCCAATATTTGTTAAATTTGGACAAATGCTTTCGACAAGGCGCGATTTGTTGCCTCAAGATGTGGCAGATGAGCTTGCCAAATTGCAAGACCAAGTACCGCCGTTTGAGTTTACTGAAGTCAATCTAACCATTGAAAATGCTTTCGGCAAACCATTAAGCGCTGTTTATGCACAATTTGAGGTATCGCCTATCGCCAGTGCTTCCGTCGCGCAAGTACACTTTGCACAACTGCATGACGGCACGCCAGTAGCCGTTAAAGTGTTACGCCCAGGCATAGCTAAAGTCATCACGCAGGACATTGCCATCCTTAAATCACTTGCATGGATTGTGCAAGCGGTCTCCAGCGAGGGCAAACGTTTAAAGCCACAAGAAATTGTGATGGAATTTTCCCGTCACACTCAGCATGAATTAGACCTGACCTTAGAGGCGGCAAATTGCAGCCAACTCGCACGCAACTTTCAAGACAAACGCCTTTTAATACCCGAGGTTTATTGGGATTATTGTCGTAAAGATGTCATGACCATGCAACGCATGCAAGGCACACCCATCAGCCAAATTGATGTTTTGCGTGGCAAAGGTATCGACATTTCTAAACTCGCGCACGATGGCGTAGAAATATTCTTTACGCAGGTGTTTCGTGATGGCTTTTTTCATGCCGATATGCACCCAGGCAATATTCAAGTGGCTGATGATGGTCGCTATATCGCGCTCGATTTTGGCATTATGGGGTCACTTAATGACACTGATAAATATTACCTTGCACGCAATTTCCTCGCCTTTTTTAACCGCGATTATCGCGACGTTGCAGTCGCCCACATTGAATCGGGCTGGGTACCAAAAGACACCAATGTTGAAGAGCTGGAAACTGCTGTCCGCGCCATTTGTGAGCCGATTTTTAATAAGCCGCTTAAAGACATTTCTTTCGGAAGAACGCTACTTAGCCTGTTCCAAATGTCACGCAGATTTGGCGTGGTGATTCAACCGCAACTCGTCATGCTACAAAAAACTTTGCTTAATATCGAAGGCTTAGGTCGTGATTTGGACCCAAACATCGACTTGTGGAAAACGGCAAGACCATTTTTAAAACGCTGGATGAGCGAACAAGTAGGATGGCGCAGCATTGCAATTAACCTAAAAAAAGAACTGCCTTTTATCTTAAAAGCTTTGCCGCAAATGCCACGATTAACACAACAATTTTTAGCGAATCAAAGTCAGATTACTCAAGAAACCTCATGGCAAGAGTCTATGCATGAATTGATAAAAATACAGAATAAACAAGCGGTGTGGCAAAAAAGACTGACTTTAACGATACTGTTTTTTGCCGCCTTACAGCTTGCTTTAATATGCTTTAGCAGTTTTTAACGCTGGCAAGTCGTGCAATAAAAAGTTGAGCGCTGCCCTAAACGAATACTCTTAATCGGCTTGCCGCAGATCCTACAAGGATCACCTGTGCGCCCGTACACAAAGTATTCTTGCTGAAAATAACCTGGATTGCCATCTGTACCGAAAAAATCTCGTAGGCTACTGCCACCTGCAATTAGTGCATCATTAAGTGTCGATTTTATTTCTGTCGCAAGTTTATTACATTTCGCCAAACTTACTGATTTTGCTGGTGTTTCGGGATGAATTTTCGCACGAAACAGAGATTCACTGGCGTAGATATTGCCAACGCCGACAACCAAATGACTATCCATAATCGTGGTTTTAATCGCAGCGTTACGCGTACGGATGTTCAGATGTAGATATTTGCCGTTGAATTCTTCACTTAATGGCTCTGGGCCAAGTGACTGGAGAAGCGCATGGTTATTGGCTTCTGGCCCTGCCCACAATACCGCTCCAAATCGCCTTGGGTCGCGCAAACGTAGTACTAAACCAGATGTAAACGCAATATCAAAGTGGTCGTGCTTTTCGGGGGGGTAGTTTCTATCGAGCAAGCTGATACGCCCAGACATGCCCAAATGCAGCAAAAGTGTCCCATTTTCGAAGTTAGCCAAAATATATTTAGCGCGACGGGTTAAACTGACCAGTTTTTGATTTTTTAGTGTTTCTGTTAAATGCGCTGGAATTGGCCAACGCATGGAAGCGTTGCGAATGACAACATTTTTAACGGTTTGATTAAGCAGCGGCAACAGCCCGCGCCGCGTGATTTCGACCTCGGGAAGTTCAGGCATTGGCTAAGATTAAATTACTGCAAATTGAGCGGCGGGTTCAACATATTAAACCCAACGTCATTAGCAAAGTGATAAATGATACCTTCGTCTGACCGCCCTAGCAGCAAGTCTGGCGCTTCTGAGATTTTATCGAAATGCACTTTTTTACCATCTTTAAGCTTTACATCAAAAGACGGGTATGTTTCTTTGTGATTGGGCGAATAAAGCTCAACTGACTTTGCCTGCGCTTGCTTCCAGCTAAAATCTAGCCACTCATTCATCTCGTTTTGTGTGATTTTAGCCTTAGCAATGTTGGTTGTCCATTTGCCATCAGTAATATCGACATTCATTCTGGTTTCTAGCCATTGTTCTAAACGCGCAAAATCAAACCCTACAATTTTCTTCGCTTCGCTTGGTTTCAAAGGTGCCTTATCCACCAACTCAATTGGCTGCGTCTTAGCTGCATCTGAATAACTACCTGATAGCAGATAAACCGCATCGCCAAATGACACATACTGCTCTTCTGTTACGGTGTTGTAAGTGCCGAAGACAAACACATTGTTGCCACCTGCGCCGCCTAGTGTAAGCTTCAACTCAGGATTATCCAGTCCGAATTTCGCTAAATCTGTAGTCGGGAATTTTTCTTTGCTTGTCGCCGCAACAATTGCCAATATACGTTGCACTGAAACCTGGTCTGCGCGCGTTTTGTAGGGCGCAGTCATACGCCACAAGCCATCAACTTTTTCGAAACTGGTTGCTGCTTGTGCAGGAAAATCTACTTTTACTGCAGTAATATCTGCAAGTTTCAATTGCGAAATTTCGAAATTTGCTGCTACCGCATTTTCAGTTTTAGGGCGCGAATATAAAAATGTCACCAGTCCTGCAACCAATGCCAGCATCACCAAATTAAGTAACCATCTCTTTTTCATCTGCGTTTCTTCATAAATACTTAAGCTTTTCTGCGGCGCCACCACAGCCAGAACCCCGCTACAAAGAAACTGATTGGGATGAAATATTGAAAACTATGGAACACAAACCAAGCAATGGTTCGGCCTTTGTCATCTCCTGGAATTGTGACATTAATATCTTTAAGGGGCATCGGTTGAATCGTAATTAGCTTATCGTCCCCAGCCAGCCAGTTTACGATGTTAACGCCAAAGTCTAAGTTGCCACCGTTGGTAATAAAGGTGTTAGACAAAAAGTTGCCGTTGCCCATTACTACTACACGTTGACCTTTTTTGCCGTAAACACGCTCCATCGCAATACCAACCGTAATTGGGCCACGCTTGTCTTTTTTTGCATCGAACACGGCTTTTTGATTTTTGCCGCCGTTGACAATCTTGTCAGATTCCAACCAGCCATTTGGCGCAACTTCTACCAATTTACTCACCTTCCAGCCGTTGTCGTCGGTTCCTATTGCGCTTACTTCGTGCGCTTCTGGGAACAGCGTGCGCAATTGGAAAGTGCGCGTAATGGCATGATCGCCATAAAAACTAGCAAACGCCACTTTTGCATCTGCACCATATTGTGCCGCCGTCATATCAACGGCAATGCCTGGTGAAACACTCAAATTTAGGTAGTCAGCCACTTCTTTCAAACCACGTAAATTATCGTCATCAAGAAGCCAAAGCACATTGCCGCCAGATTCTAAATAGGCCTTAATTTTCTTCGCCTCAATATCGCTCACATCGACTTGCGGGCCTGCGATCACCAACATAGCACCGTTGTTAGGCACCGCTTGGGCAATGGTTAAATCTGGATTGGCAAATTTAAAGCCCTTAGCCTCCAGCTGTTTACCAAATTCACCCAAATCGTTGTTTTTCACGCCTTGCAAATGGCGCTCGCCGTGTCCATCTAAAAACATAATCGGCTGTGTATTGGTTCGAGATAAACGCACAAACAAATTCGTCATTTCCTGCTCGGCAATAGGCGGTGTAATATGCTCGGTGCGCTTGTTGTATTCCACTACCACTTCGCCATCTTCCTTAATATTCGCCTCTTGGGTGAGTTTTGGCTCAGCCGAAGGGTTGATAAATTTGAGATGGATGTCTTTTTTCTCTCGTTGATAACGCGCAACAAAATCTATCATGCCTTTTCTAAAGGTATCGCCATGATTTACATCGTCATTACTAGCAAAAACAGTAATATTAACTGGCTCTTTCATTTGCTTAAGCACATTCACGCTACCAGGCGTAAGTATATTGCGATTGGCTTGAGTGATGTCTTTTGCGACATGATATTGCGTAGCCAAATAACCCAAAATAATGACAAGCAAAATAAACAAAATAACAAAGAACCAGCTTTGAGCAAGCATTTGTAATCTTAAATTACGGTTAATTTTCATAAAAAGCCTAGCCTCTTAAACGGTCAGCGTCTAAGCGACGAATCGTTAAAATTAAAAAAGTAGCGATAAACAAGAGGAAATATGCCACGTCAGCGGTGTCTATCAAGCCACCAGCGAACGATTGAAAATGTTTCATCAGAGAAAGCTGTGACATCGTATTGCTTGGATCACCTGCAAAAAAGCGATCTAAAATCATCAGCGCAAACAGCGCGATAAAGCTCAAAATAGCCGCCACGACTGGCTGCGAGGTTAGGCAGGAGAAATAAAGTCCAAGCGCAGAAAAACTGGCTAGCAACAAAAATAAACCAAAGGAGTTGGCAAAAATATAGCCGAAATCAATGTCAGACCAAATATTAAGCGTGGACAACATGAGTGCAATATATACGATGAGGATGCTCAAAAACGCCATTAAACCCACGAATTTACCGATGACAATTTCAGTGAGTGAAAGTGGCGCACTAAATAAAAACGGTAGCGTTTGGTTACGGCGCTCTTCGGCGATGAGCCGCATAGATAATAGTGGCACGGCAAACAACATAATGAACGAAGCCAAGCCATACACCGTTTGCCCTACAAACTGCGTCACACCATAGCGCTCAGCAGGGCGAATAGCACCAGACATCACCTCGAAATAATCATTGACGCCGTTTAGATAATACGTGCCAAATGCAAACATCAACAAAGCCAGAATAATCCAGCCCATCGGTGATGCAAACATGCTTTTGATTTCTTTTCTTGCAATACTTAATATCATTTTTCTTGTTCCATTATTGATGCAGCAGCAGCTTCATTCGAAGCCGCATCTTGGAAAGTGAGTTGTACAAACACATCTTCTAGGCTGGTTTGATCAGGTGCAATTTGGTACAAACCCCAACCATTTTTAACCGAAGCCTCTACAATCGCCTCATGCGGCATTGCGCCATCGGCAAAACGAATGCGTGCCATATTGTTTTCAAGCATTTCCACCTCTGTCACGCCCTTAATTTTTGTCAATTTTGCAACTTCAGGCGCTTTGTTAAAGCCCACCAGCAGTTTGTTACCCACGCGCTGGCGTTTAAGCACATCAATTCCACCGTTAAACACCAATATGCCTTTGTCGATAATCTGCACGTGGTCACACACCATTTCGACTTCTGGCAAAATGTGCGTGGATACAATCACACTGTGCTCTTGGCCAATTTCTTTAATCAGCGCGCGAATATCGCGAATTTGAATGGGGTCTAAACCAACTGTTGGCTCATCTAAAATCACTACCATTGGGCTGTGAATAATGGCTTGAGCTATACCAACACGCTGTTGATACCCATTTGAAAGATTTTCTATGAGGCGCTTGCTCATGTGCACCAAACCGCAACGTTCTTTGGCGTTTTCTACCGCTTTCTTAATATGCTTGCTGCTTACATTGTGCAATCTCGCGGCCACTGTAAGGTATTCATCGACTGTAAACTCTTTGTACAGCGGGCGCATTTCTGGCAAATACCCAATTAAAGCTTTAGCTTCTTTCGGGTTTTCAATCATATCGATGCCACAAATCTTGACAGAGCCTGCGCTAGGTGCAAGATTGCCAGTGAGCATTTTCATAGTCGTGGATTTTCCCGCACCATTTGGCCCCAAAAAACCCAATACTTCGCCTTTTGAGAGATTAAAGCTAACGTCGCTAACAGCCGCCCGCCCGCCGTAAAGACGCGTGAGCTCGGTTGCTTCTACTGTAAAATTTGTCATAATTTCTTAAAATCGCCACAAAAACTCATTGCTTATGAAACATATTTCTATAGATAAGTTTCATGCAAAAAGTTATAGTCTTACATAATTAGGGGTTGATTCTTGCAAACCCGCAATTATGTATGAACTTGTGCCAACTGTCACGGACTAAACAGCACCTTATATTTTATGAAAATACAAATGCTAGAATTTAAAAAAATTACGTTGTCATTACTGGTCTGCTTTGCAAGCATGGCAAGCAACGGTGCTTTGGCCGATAGCAATGCCAGTGTCAAACCCACCATTACAACTGCAAACGGGGAATTTGTTTACAAATATCTCTTGGGCGAAATCGCTGGGCAACGCGGCGACGTAGTGCTGGCAAGCCAACTGTTTTTAGATTTAGCAAAACAAACTCGCGATCCGCGCTTGGCCGAGCGCGCAGCGCGCACTGCCGCTTACGCGCGGCAGCCTGGTTTAGCTTTACAAGCTTCAAAACTATGGGCAGATCTTGACCCTGACTCGCTAGAAGCGCAGCAAGCATCTAGTCAATTGCTAGTTGCAAGCGGAAATCTAAAAGAGGCCAAACCGCACATTAAGCAGCTTTTACTAAAAGAAGAAACGCGCGCAAATGGCTTTTTGTATCTAAACAACTTATTAGAATCGCAAAAAGATAAAAATGAAGTGCTGGATGCGATTAAAGAATTTGCGGCACCTTATCCAAAATTGCCAGAAGCGCATTTTGCAGTTGCGCAAGCCGCTTGGATGGCTGACAAACCAGATACCGCTAAAAGTGAGTTGCTTGCCGCTGACAAACTACGCCCAGCCTGGGAACCCAGTGCACAACTGCAAGCGCAAATGCTACTTAAAGAATCTCCTGGCAAAGCACTCGATTTCTTTAAAAACTTCTTGGCTAAATATCCTAAATCTGATGAAGTACGCCTGAATTACGCAAAATTGTTAGTTAACCAAAAACGCTTTGCCGAGGCTAAACCAGAATTTGTTAAGCTAAATGAAAGCGCAAAAGATAGACCAGAAATCAGCGCTGTAGTCGGTTTACTTTCTTCAGAATCAAACGATTTTGACATGGCGGAAAAATATTATCAGCAAGCGCTAGACGGCGGATTTAAAGATCCAGAGCAAATTTACCTATATTTAGGCCGCAATTCAGAGCGAAGCAAAAATGATAGTAAGGCTTTGAATTGGTACGACAAAATCAGCTCTGGCGACCACTTTTTTGAAGGCCGTTTATCTGCAGCGAATGTGATTACCCGCATTAAAAACGTCGATGCCGCAATCAGCATGCTGGATGAAGTGAATGATTTAACTCCCGAACAGCAAGTGCTTGTTATTCAAACTGAAGCAAACCTGTTGGCACAAGCTAAGCGTAGCCAAGATTCGTTTGATTTAATGGAAAAAGCGGTAAACAACCTACCTAAAAATCCTGAGCTGATTTACGACTATGCTATGGCAGCGGAGCGCATTGGTAAATACGATCTAATGGAAACACAATTGCGTGAAGTGATTAAGCTGAAACCAGATTCTGCGGCCGCATACAATGCGCTTGGTTATTCTTTGGCAGACCGTAATGTGCGCCTAAATGAAGCAAAAACATTGATTGATACTGCTGTAAAATTATCCCCGAATGATCACTACATGCTAGATAGCCTTGGCTGGGTGCATTATCGTTTAGGCAATTTAAAGCTTGCTGCAGAATATTTGCGTAAGGCATTTGAAATTCAAGGCGACCCAGAAATCGCTGCACATTTAGGCGAAGTGCTCTGGAAGCAAGGCATGGTTGAGGAAGCCAAAAAGATTTGGGCAGATGCCTTACTCATCAACCCAGAAAATGATGTTTTGGTCAGTACCGCTAATAAATTTAAATCTTAAAATACCAATTTCAATTTGCAATTTAAACGTGTTCTAATCTTATGTTACGCTGTAGCGCTTATTCTAAGCGGCTGCACGAGCGTTCCACCATCGCCCACCACACCTGCCACACAAAACATCAATCAGCAACACATTGCTAAGCTCGCTCAAATTCAGCACTTTACCCTCAAAGGTCGGCTTGGTGTTGTCACGCAAAAACAAGGATTTTCGGGCGGAATTGATTGGAAACATACACAAACAAGCGATAATATCGAAGTGTTTTCACCACTTGGTGGAAAAGTTGCAGACATTGCTAAAACGCCAACTGAAGTCACACTCACTACGCAAGAGAGCCACAGCATTAAAGCAAATGATGCGGAAAGCCTAACTGAGATGACATTAGGCTGGCGTCTGCCACTCACAGGTTTAAGCGACTGGGCGCTGGGAAAGCCAAGCAAAGGCAAAGTTGATGCTTCAACTTGGGATGAACAAGGCCATTTAACCTTACTCAAACAGGATGGTTGGGATATTAGTTACGAAAACTATACCGACAATAATGGCTTTGCCTTGCCAAGCAAAATCGTGCTTAAAAGCGAAAAAGTGAATTTAAAACTGCTGGTAGAAAAGTGGTCTGGGCTATAAAATTCAGACTATGCAAGGATTTCAATCTTTTCTAGCACCTGCGAAAATCAACCTATTTTTGCACATCACTGGTGAGCGAGCCGATGGTTATCACACGCTGCAAAGCGTGTTTCAATTACTAGATTTTTACGACACGATTCACATCAAACCCACACAAAATGGTGAAATTAAGCGCGTAAATGAAATATATGGTGTACCAGCGAACCATGATCTATGCGCCTTGGCGGCACATAGCTTAAAGCACGAAACGGGTTACAAATTGGGTTGCGAGTATTTTGTAGAAAAGCGCATTCCGATGGGCGGCGGCTTGGGCGGCGGCAGCTCTGATGCAGCAACAGTTTTGATGGCATTGAATCAGCTCTGGCAGCTTAACTTAAGTCGTGAAAAGCTGATGCAAATTGGCCTGAAGTTAGGCGCTGACGTCCCGATTTTTATTTTCGGGCAAAATGCTTGGGCAGAAGGAATTGGCGAAATCCTTAGTGCAATTGATTTACCCGAACAGTATTATGCCGTTTTAACGCCCGCAGTACATGTCTCTACCGCGCAAGTATTTGCCAATTCAACATTGACAAAAGACACGAAACCATTGAAAATAGCGGACTTTTCAAACAGCGCATATTCTAATCAGTTTAGAAATGACCTTGAAAACGTGGTAAGTAAAGAATTTCCAGCAGTTGCATCCACTATAATATGGCTAAATCAATTTGGTCAAGCGCGCATGAGCGGATCGGGTGCATCTGTTTTTGTAGCGGTTGGTTCTGAAAACAAAGCGAATGAAATTATTGCGCAAAAGCCCGCGAACAACAGCGGCTTTGTGGCAAAAAGCTTAAACAAGCATCCTTTGTTTGAATTAACCAAATAGTTTTTTGGGGAGTCGCCAAGCTGGTTAAGGCACCGGATTTTGATTCCGGCATGCGAAGGTTCGAATCCTTCCTCCCCAGCCAAGTTTTTAAAAGATGAAAAGGATGCAGCGGTGGCCAACGGTAGCATGATGGTGTTTACAGGTAATGCCAACCCAGTGTTAGCGCAGGAAGTCGCAACGCATCTGGGCATTGAACTTGGCCGCGCTGATGTAGGTCGCTTTTCTGATGGCGAAGTGATGCTGGAGTTGTTGGAAAATGTGCGAGGTCGCGATGTATTTATCTTACAATCGACCAGCTTTCCTACCAATGATAATTTGATGGAAGTGATGGCGATGGTAGATGCGTTACGCCGCTCTTCCGCCGCTAGAATTACCGCTGCTATCCCCTATTTTGGCTATTCTCGGCAAGATCGTCGCCCGCGTTCGGCGCGTGTTGCAATCACAGCAAAAGTGGTCGCAAACATGCTAACAAGCGTAGGCGTAAACCGTTTGCTGACAATGGATTTGCACTCTGACCAAATTCAGGGGTTTTTTGATATACCAGTAGATAACATCTACGCAACGCCATTGTTGTTGGACGATTTAGCGAAACAGAACCATGGTGAATTAGTCGTGGTTTCGCCAGATGTTGGTGGTGTAGTGCGTGCACGCGCAGCCGCTAAGCAGCTAAACTCAGATTTAGCGATTATTGATAAACGCCGACCTAAACCAAATGTGGCGAAGGTAATGAACATTATTGGCGATGTAAAAGGCCGCACCTGCGTCATTATGGATGACATGGTGGACACCGCAAATACACTTTGCGAAGCGGCTGCCGCCTTAAAAAATCAAGGCGCTTTAAAAGTGTTGGCTTATGCGACGCACCCCGTTTTATCGGGTAATGCTGCAGAACGAATTCAGGGTTCGGCACTGGATGAAGTGGTGGTAACAAACACGATTCCACTGAATGATGCGTCAAGAAATTGTAAAAAAATTCGCCAGCTAAGTGCGGCGGGTTTATTAGCAGAGACTATTAAACGGATTAGCCAAGAAGAATCTGTTTCTTCTCTATTTTTAGATTAGTTTTAACCCTGCAAGCTGGTCGCGGCGAGCAGATTTTATGTAGTACCCTTTTAGGAGCAACAAATGAGTATCGAAATTATTGCAGTAACACGTAGTGCGAAAGGTACGGGTGCGAGCCGCCGTCTTCGTCACGCCGGCAGTGTGCCAGGTGTGGTGTATGGTGGTGGCAAGGACGCCGTAACAATTGAGTTAAATACAAAAGCATTGTTTATGGAGTTTCGTCACGAAGCTTTCCATGCGTCAATTTTAACGCTGAACTTAGATGGCAAAAAAGAAGACGTTTTGTTGCGCGATTATCAAATGCATCCAGTGCGTAACACCATTCAACATATTGATTTTCAACGCGTAAATGCCAATGAGAAAATTCACGTTCGCGTGCCGTTCCACTTCTTAAACGAAGATACAGCGCCGGGCGTAAAAATTGGTGGCGGCATTGTGGCGCACATCATGACAGAAGCCGAAGTAAGCTGCTTGCCGAAAGACTTGCCAGAGTTTATCGAAGTTAACTTAGGTGCATTAGAGCTAGGCGAATCTATTCACTTGTCACAAATCACCTTGGCAAAAGGCGTGGAATTTGTGCAATTGGCACATGAAAACGACGCGGCAGTTGCAGCAATTGCTAAAACACGTGGCGGCATATCTGAGGATGACGAGGCTGCACCGGCCGCTGACGCGCCTGCAGCAACAGCCGCTGACGAACCAAAAGCTGAGTAATTTATTCGCAATAAATCACGCGCGTTCTTTAACAAGGGCGCGCGTTTTTATTTATACTTAGCGCATGCATACCATTAAACTCATTGTTGGCTTGGGAAATCCAGGCGAAAAATACGAAAAAACCCGCCACAATGCAGGCTTTTGGTTTGTTGATTTAATTGCAGCGCAAAATGGCAGCAAACTCACACTAGATGCCAAAATATTTGGCATGGTAGGTAAATTAAATGCCGAAACTTGGCTACTAAAGCCAACTACATTTATGAACGCCAGTGGCAAAGCGGTTGTAGCATTGGCTAATTATTACAAAATTTTGCCGAGTGAAATTTTAGTTGTTCACGATGAGCTCGATTTACCTGCGGGCACTGCTAAACTGAAATTTGGTGGCGGGCACGGCGGGCACAATGGCTTGCGAGATATTCACGCAGCGCTAGGTACAGCCGATTATTGGCGACTACGCCTGGGTATAGACCACCCGGGCGACAAGAACGAAGTAATAAATTATGTATTAAAAGCACCTACAAAGTCAGAAAGCGATGCCCTACAAGCTAGTATCAATGCGGCTTGTGGCGTGGTCGATTTTCTGTTAAAGGGTGAATTTGAAAGTGCAATGCAAAAATTGCACACAAAATAAGCAAAATAAATTTGCACCTTTCATTTTTCCTCCTGTATTTTTGGCGAGTACAAGGTGACAAAGATGAACTGCTGAAGACAGTATAATAAGTACGGTTAGGCAGTGAAGATGCAGGCAACAAAGTAATCGTCAAAAAGACAGACTGGAAAAATTATGCAATGTGGAATTGTTGGGTTACCGAATGTGGGTAAAAGTACACTATTTAACGCCATTACCAAAGCGGGTATTGCAGCAGAAAACTACCCTTTCTGTACCATTGAGCCTAACGTCGGCATTGTGGAAGTGCCAGACCCGCGCATGCAGCCGCTGATTGATATTGTTAAACCGCAAAAAGTGCAGCCTGCAATTGTGGAGTTTGTAGATATTGCAGGCCTTGTGGCTGGCGCATCTAAGGGTGAAGGGCTAGGCAACAAGTTCCTTGCGAACATCCGTGAGACAGACGCTATTGCGCACGTGGTGCGGTGTTTTGAAGACGGCAACGTGATACACGTGGCGAATAAGATTGATCCACTTTCTGATATTGAAGTAATTAATACAGAGCTTGCTTTGGCCGACATGGAAACGGTCGAAAAAACCATGCAACGCGAAGGCAAAAAAGCCAAAAGTGGCGATAAAGATGCCATTGCGCTCATTAAAGTACTAGAAAAAGTAGTGCCGTGTTTAGACCAAGCCAAAGCGGTGAGAACGCTGGGCTTAGATGCTGAAGAATTGCAATTACTAAAGCCGTTGTGTTTGATTACGGTTAAGCCTGTGATGTACCTTGCCAATGTGGATGAAAAAGGCTTTGAAAATAATCCATTTCTAGATAAAGTAGTCGCGCTAGGCAAAGCTGAAAACGCACCTGTGGTATGCATTTGCGCCAAAATTGAAGGTGAAATTTCAGAGCTTGACGAAGAAGATAAACTGCTATTTTTAAGCGAGCTAGGTCAAGAAGAACCGGGCTTAAACCGGGTTATCCGCGCCGCATACGATTTACTTGGCCTACAGACTTATTTCACCGCTGGCGTACAAGAAGTTCGCGCTTGGACAGTAAAAAAAGGCGCCACCGCACCACAAGCCGCAGGCGTGATTCATACCGATTTTGAAAAAGGCTTTATTCGCGCAGAAGTGATTCAATACGATGAATACGTTAAAAACAAAGGCGAACAAGGCAGCAAAGAAGCTGGCAAAATGCGCCTAGAAGGCAAAGAATACATTGTGCAAGATGGCGATGTGATGCACTTTAGATTTAACGTTTAGAGGTCAAAATGAAAAAACTTTTTTATATTGATTACCCACAAGAGCATGTAGAAGGTCAAGCGCACACTTACCGTTGCGCGTTTTGCAAGCTTATCACAACCACCATTAATGGCAGTTTAGAAGGCCACCTACCAACTTGCGAATACCGTATTAAATTAGAAAACGCTGGATTTGAAACAGGTGAATGTGCAAAAAATCAGCCTGCCAATATAACGGATGAGGCCGATTAGCGCTTTAAAAAGCTAAGCTAGCACTTTATAAAACATGTTATGTTTATTTTGTAATTTTTTTGAGAATTTTTCACATAAAATATACTTGATAAGTATAGGAGATTAGAATGACCAAGAAAATAATAGCGATTACCCTCACAATTCTTTTTACAAGCGGAAGTGGACTCGCCTTAGCGAAAAATGACAGGCAAGACAAAGGTCACAGAGAATCACACACCAACAGTCACAGAGAAGCCAACAGCAACGGGCGCGACGCCGAAGACCGCGATAAAGGACAAGAACGTGCTAAAGATCGCCGCAGTGAGGAAGGTGCAGAACATCAAAATGCTGACGGTCAAAAACATGAAAATGATGATAACAGCATGGAAACGCATGACAAAGTAAAAGACGAAGCACAGTCAAGCGGAGTAAAAACTGAAAAGAAAATGGAAAAGCGCCGTAATAAGACTGAACGTAAAGCCCGTAAAGCACGCAAAGAACAAGAAGTTCAAGCAAATTAAAGCATTTTTTAATTCATAAAAACCACATCATTTAGATGTGGTTTTTATGTTTTGCGGTAGTCATTCACTTGCATTACGCGTAGCATACTCTTTTATATTAAAGGAATGCACATGATGCATACTGTCTTGATTACTGGCGCAAAACGCGGCTTAGGGCTTGAATTTAGCAAACAATATGCTGACAGCGGCTGGAATGTGATTGCTTGTTGCCGCGAACCCTCAAGCGCACCAGCCTTGCAGGCGCTTGCGCAAGCCAAGTCGAATGTAAGTATACTTGCTCTGGATATGGCGAATTTTGATCAAATCACGCAAGTGGCGAATTCACTAATTAATACACCCATTGACTTGCTGATTAATAACGCAGGTGTTTATCCAGATAGCGCCTATGGCGAGGTGGATATGGACGACTGGGCGACTGCGTTTAAAATTAACAGCATGGCACCGCTAAAAATGGCAGAAGCTTTTAAAGCGCATTTAGCCAAAGGTCAGCTCAAAAAATTGGCCACACTTTCCAGCAAAATGGGGAGTATTGACGACAACACCAGCGGCGGAAGTTACATTTATCGCAGCACAAAAACAGCGGTCAACATGGTGATGAAAAGCCTAAGTGTTGACCTTGCTCCTGCTGGCATCAGCGTCGTCACGCTGCATCCTGGCTGGGTACTCACTGACATGGGCGGCTCAAATGCACTCATCAATGTCAACACCAGCGTCACAGGCATGCGTAAAGTAATCGACAATTTAAGATTAGCAAATACTGGAAAATTTATCGCCTACGATGGCAAAGAAATCCCTTGGTAATATGCCCTGCGAGGCCCATTGATATGGCTTAGACGTATGCTAAATGTGTTTAAAAGGTACACGTTCCTCTAATTCACAGGTGTAGGCTGCAACGCCAGCCTGTTCACGCCTTAGAAAATCTTGAATGGCGACTTCAAAATCTGGGTTGGCAATTTTGTGATATGAGCACGTCGGGCGCGGCTCAAAACCGCGCGCTAATTTATGCTCGCCTTGAGCGCCACCTTCAAAAAATGCTATTTTTTCCGCAATACAAAACTGTTGCGCTTGGTAATAGCACAACTCAAAATGCAGCCCAGAAACAAACTGTGTTGCACCCCAATAACGCCCGTAAAGTGTTGTATTGTTATAAATATTAAGCGTACATGCAATAGGTTTTTCAGCGATTTCTGCGGTAAATAACACAATATTTTGCGGCATTGTTTTGGCAATTTCGCTAAAAAATGTTGGTGTTAAATATGGCGTAGAGTGGTGTTCAGCATAAGTGTTGCAGTAACAACGATAGAAGAAATCCCAGTTGTCTTTCGTAGCTTCAATGCCTTTAATGGTGTGACAAACAACGCCTGCGGTTTCAACTTTTTTACGTTCCTGATGTATTTTTTTTCGTTTATCGTGACTTAAAGTAAGTAAAAATGATTCAAAATCAGTGTAATTTTTATTCTGCCAACGGAACTGCACGCCTGTTCGTTTTAGCCAGCCTGCATTGGCAAGACTTTTAGCATCTGCCTCGTCAGGAAACAATACATGCGCGCTGGAAAGGTGATGCTGCTGCATGGTCGTTTCGAGCGCCTCAATCATCAACAATCTTGTTTTATCATCGCGCGCTAACAGTCGGCTGCTGGTTATGGGAGAAAATGGAATGGCAGATAATAGCTTTGGATAATACGCCATACCGCTTCGCTCGTAAGCATCTGCCCATGCCCAGTCAAACACATATTCGCCGTAAGAATGACTTTTGAGAAACAGAGGCATCGCGCCAAGCATTTGCCCATTTTGAATGACAACAACTGGATGCGGCATCCAGCCTGTGCCTTGGCCGATTGAGCCAGAATTTTCAAGTGCAATTAGAAACGAATGGCTAAGTAAAGGCGTGCCATCTGTCAGTGCATCCCAAGCAGCAGGTGCAATATCGTTAAATGAAGTGAATAATTGTACGGAAATCTCTGTCGCTTGACTCATTTAAACACTGTGAGCGCGGATTCAATAAAAATCAAGCGTTATGCCAAAAGGGGAAAACAGGGCTAGATTAACTAGGGCGTTTTCGAGTATTAAGCGCTTGCTTGTTGTCTTTAATTTTAGCTTTATTCTTAATATCAGCTTCGACTTCCTGAAGGTGCTGCGCTTCCATCTTAGCCTCTTCAGCTTTTTTGCGCTCTTCCATTTTTGCTTGTGCTAACTCTAGTTCTTCTAAGGTAATGACACCGTCTTCGTCTACATCCACATAGCTAAAATGGCGAGCGATTTGCGGCAAACATGCAGTAGCTTCTACACGGTCTATAGACTCATCATTGTCTTTATCGCACTCGTTAAAACGCGCTTCTACGTTTTCACGCATCGCTTTTCGCCTTAGTTCAATTTGGCTATGTTCTGGATCTGTATTTTTAGCATAATCTGAAAGCGCCTTGCGCAATCTTGCGCGATCTTCAGGGCTGAAATTTTGTTGTATCGTTTGCTCTAAACCTGTTTCGTCATTTTCTTCCGCAAGTGGCTTTAATTCCAAGGCTTTATTTTCTGCCACAACCGTATTTTTTCCACCTGAGTAAACAGGCAATGACAAAGTTACACCCACAAACAAAATGAGCGCTATTTGCATGGAAAAGGAAGTTTTCACCGATTGCGACATCTGATTCGTCATCACCTTTAAGGAAATCGTACTAGATATATTTGTAAATCTAGACCCACATTTAAGCCCTGTATCATGGATTAATTTTGTTAACGCATTGTTTCATAAAGGCCAAATTTTGTAACCATTTGTAACAATAAGCCAATCACATTAAGAGTCATTTAAACTAGAATAGTTTTACAATTCTAGATTTATTCACGCATAGAAACTATACTTAACGATTGATTCAAAAATTCAATAAAATATAACAAGAAATTGACCAATTAAGGCTAAAACAGCATGTCTGAAAATAGTAAAAAAATTCTGATGGTAGATGATGACTTACGCATGCGCGAGTTGTTGCAGCGTTACTTGGCCGAGCAAGGTTTTGAGATTAAAACCGTCTCAGATGCTAAAGAAATGGACACCACCATGGCAATCGAAAGTTTCGACTTGCTGGTGTTAGATTTGATGCTACCTGGTGAGGATGGCTTGGCTATTTGCCGACGTTTACGCGCAAACAAGGTAGTTACGCCAATTATCATGCTCACTGCTCGCGGTGACGAGGTGGACAGAATCATCGGCTTGGAGATGGGTGCTGATGATTATCTACCAAAACCATTTAACCCGCGCGAGTTATTAGCCCGAATTAATGCGGTGATGCGCAGGCACGAGCATAGCCCAGATGCAGAAAAAAACGGCAAACAAGATGTATTTAATTTTGGTGAATTCGTGTTCGATTCCGCCAATCGCAGCCTAAGTCGTAACGGCAATTCGATTACCATCACAAGTGGCGAGTTTGCTTTGTTGAAAGTGTTTACTCAGCATCCGCGCCAACCACTATCACGCGATCGCCTAATGCAACTTGCGCGCGGACGCGAACTAGATGTATTTGACCGAAGCATTGACGTGCAAGTATCACGCCTGCGCCGCTTGATTGAACCAGACGCATCCCATCCACGATATTTGCAAACCATGTGGGGATTTGGCTACGTTTTTATTCCTGATGGCGAACCCAGCTAACTTCCCAGCCAATTGAAACTGCTTCCCCGCAAACTGATTTCGCGCTTATTGTTGCTGATCGCGCTGTTGCTAGCAATCAGTATTTATGCTTCGCTTAAAATTTTCGATTATTTTGACCGCGAACCACGCGCCACCACGGCTGCTTTACAAGCCGTAACTATCGTTAATTACACCCGCGCTTCGCTTATCGCTGCACACGAAGATCGCCGCCTAGCATTGCTCTCAGAGCTTTCTGGGCGAGAAGGCGTGCGTGTCTACGCCGCGGACTTTATGGAAGATATCGAACCACTTCCAAACGACCCGTTTATTCAAATGGTTGCGCAGAAAATTCGCGAACGCTTGGGTGTGGAAACGATTATCACCGTCAACCATTATGGCATCGCTGGACTCTGGATTAGTTTCAATGTAGAGCTTGATGACTTTTGGGTGGTAATACCCAGAATCCAAGTCGACAGACCTTTTCCCTGGCATTGGCTATGGTGGGGCGCACTGATTGGCTTACTGTCTTTACTAGGGGCTTATATTATTGCAGCTAGGATTAGCCACCCCCTTAATTTATTAGTGTATGCGGCAGAAAAATTACGCAATGGCGAACCCGCACCAAGGTTACCGGAGGATAGCGTAGATGAGCTAAGCCAAGTAAGCCGTACTTTCAACGAAATGGCAGACTCGCTAGTACGGCTGGATAATGAACGCACACTATTGCTAGCAGGCGTTTCCCACGATATTCGCACTCCATTAGCGCGCTTACGCCTTGCTGTAGAACTATTACCAGAAAAAGAATGTGCGCAAATGAAAGAAGGCATGATTGAAGACATAGCCGACATGGACAATATTATTCACCAGTTTTTGGATTTTGTGCGTGGTGTGGAAGGCGAATCCACCAAAATGATGGACATTAACGACTTATTGCGTGCGCTGGCAGATAGACAAGCGCGCGCAGGGCGCGACCTAAAGATTAAGTTGAGTTCTACCTACTTTATACCGATTCGTCCGCTCGCCATGCAGCGTCTTCTCGACAACCTTGTCAACAACGCGTATGTGTATTCCAAAGGCAAAGTAGAAGTAGAAAGCAAAATTACCGCAGAAAAAATTGTCATTAGTGTGCTTGATAGAGGGCCAGGTATACCGCCAGAGCACGCTGAACGCTTGCTACGACCTTTTGAGCGCCTAGACAGTGCGCGTAATAAGAATGCTGGGGGCAGTGGTTTAGGTTTAGCCATTTGCAACCGTATTGCCAAATTGCACCGTGGCACGCTAGAGCTTATTAACCGCGATGGTGGCGGACTAGAAGCAAGACTATCCTTACCAATTCATAATTAAATTATTCTAAATTAAACCAATTTAGCTTCTCTCGCAAGCTCACAACCTCGCCTATAATCGTTAAACAAGGCGGTTTCATTTCAGCAGCCTGCACTTTTTCTGCCAAATCTGCCAAAGTAGCTGTCACCACTTTTTGCCTTTGCGTAGTGCCTTGCTGCACCACTGCCACTGGCATCTTGGCTGAAACGCCATATGTAATTAGCTTCTCACAGATTTGTGCTAAACCAACCAAACCCATATAAATGACAACAGTTTGCTTGGGGCGCGACATCGCCACCCAATCCAAATCAAGTGCACCATCCTTGAGATGGCCTGTAATAAACAAACAAGCTTGTGCATAATCACGGTGCGTCAGTGGAATACCTGCATAACTGGACACGCCGTTGGCAGCAGTAATCCCTGGTACAACTTGAAAAGGGACACCATGCTCCATTAACGTTTCAATCTCTTCTCCACCACGTCCAAAAATAAAGGGGTCGCCACCTTTTAGGCGCAACACTCTTTTACCTTCGAGCGCCAATCGTGCCAAAAGCTCGTTAATTTCTTCTTGTGGCATGGTATGTTGGTCACGCGCTTTACCTACATAAATCAGTTCAGCATCGCGTCTTACCAACTCCATCACCTCAGGGCTAACCAACTTGTCATATACACATACATCACATTGCTGCATCAGTCGCAATGCTCTAAATGTAAGTAAATCAGGGTCACCGGGTCCACCACCCACCAAATAAACCTCACCATTTCTTGTCGTCGAATCCGCATTTTGCAAAACCTCACTTAATAACTCACGCGCGGCTCGCTCTTGTCCAGAAAGCACACGTTCCACCATTGGTCCTTGTAGCACACTTTCCCAAAAGTGGCGTCTGCCTTGGGTTGTGGGGAACTTGGCTTTTACTACATCGCGAAACTCACCTGCAATTGCAGCAATTCGGCCATATCCAGCGGGCAACATCGTTTCTATTTTAGTGCGAATATAGCGCGCTAACACAGGCGCATTACCTTCGCTAGAAACCGCAATGACAATTGGGCTTCTTTCAATAATTGAACCCATGGTAAACGTGCATAAATCAGGTGCATCCACGACATTGACTGGGATATTGAGTGCTTTAGCCGCAGTAGAAACAGCTTTATTCACCGCTTCGTCGTCCGTCGCCGCAATGATTAAACATGCGCCTTCCAACTGTGTTTTCTCAAAACTGGCACTGACATAGTTAATTTTTTTCTCATCAACTAATGCTTTAATTTCATGACATATTTCAGGCGAAACCAACATAATCAATGCGTCCGCCTTAAGGAGCATCGTCACTTTGCGCGCAGCCACATCACCACCACCAATCACCACGCAGTGACGATTTTTGATATTAAAGAAAATCGGTAAAGCTTGCATATTAGGAGCTGACAATGAAAAAACGCCCATTTTACTCCGCCAAATTTAAGTTGCCCAATTTAACTTGCCAAATACAAATTAAGTTAAGATTTAGTTTTAACTGCTAAAACTAAAAGTGCGCATAAAATCCAATATAAGCAATCAGTTGTTGCAAAAAATTATCTTGGTATATCAAGGTGAGGTGCATGGTGAAGCCCTGTTCGCACGCTTAGCAAGCCAAAGCATTTCAATTAGGGATCGCGAGAAATGGCAATTGCTTACCCAAGTTGAACAGACGATGCAGTTTGAATTGCGTGATTGGTTGATATCAATTGGCAAGCCCGTTACCCCTGATTTAGAAATTCAACGAGAAGCTGAACAAGAAGCAAATGAGATTTGCCAAAAAACTTGGGCAGAAGCCATGCAATGGCTTCAAGACTTAAGTCAACCCTATGTTAAGGAATACGAAGAGTTGTCTCAGCATAAAAGCTTCGTTACTGAGGTCCGATTGCATCTCATTTTACAACGGCTCGCAATTCACGAAAAGGCACTATTTTTATTTGCCTCCGGTGAATTATCGGGCGATTCAAATGAAGCTGAAAAAATTATGAAATCGCTGCTAAGCGGTTAATCCGCTACAATATCGGCTTGTGCATGCTTAGTGAACCAAATGAATTCCCCCAGAAAAGTCTTTATCAAAACCTTCGGCTGTCAGATGAACGAATACGATTCTTCGCGCATGGCTGATTTATTGAGCTCCAGCGAAGGCATGGTGGAAACACAAACGGTAGAAGATGCGGATGTAATTCTGCTTAACACGTGTTCGGTGCGCGAGAAAGCAGAAGAAAAAGTGTTTAGCCACCTTGGTCGCTTTATTCCGCTCAAAGAAAAAAATCCTAATTTAATCATTGGGGTAGGTGGTTGCGTCGCAAGCCAAGAAGGCGAAAACATTATCAAGCGCGCGCCTTATGTGGATGTCGTATTTGGTCCTCAAACATTGCACCGCTTGCCCGCCATGATTGCCGATAGCCAATCCACAGGCCGTTCACAAGTGGATATTAGCTTTCCAGAGATTGAAAAATTCGACCATTTGCCTGCGCCCAAAATTGAAGGTGCAACTGCATTTTTAAGCATTATGGAGGGTTGCAGCAAGTACTGTAGCTTTTGCGTGGTGCCTTACACGCGTGGCGAAGAGGTATCGCGACCCTTTGAAGATATTTTAACTGAGGCAATTCAACTTACCGACCAAGGTGTAAAAGAACTTACTTTGCTTGGACAAAATGTGAATGCGTACCTTAGCCAGCATCATGGTGCCGAAGCAGATTTGGCGTATCTGATTGAAACAATTGCAGAAATTCCAAAAATTGAGCGTATTCGCTTTACTACTAGCCACCCAAATGAGATGAACGATGCTCTCATTTCCTGCTTTGCTAAAGTGCCTAAATTAGCGGCGCAATTCCACTTGCCCGTGCAAGCAGGTAGCGATCGCATATTAATGGCAATGAAGCGCAATTACACTGCTTTGCAATACAAAAGTATCATCCGCAAATTAAAGGCCGCCAATCCTAACCTCACATTCACTTCTGACTTCATTGTAGGCTTTCCTGGTGAAACCGAGGCAGATTTTGAAGCCACTGTGAAATTAATGCAGGATGTTGGTTTCGACGCTAGCTTTAGCTTTTTATATAGTCCTCGCCCTGGCACGCCAGCTGCATTTATGAAAGACGACACGCCAGAAACTACCAAACTTGCAAGACTCGATAAGCTACAGAAAATAAATGGAGCGCAAAGCAAGGCAATTTCTGAGGCAATGCTGGGCACCACACAACGCGTGTTGATTGAAGGCGCATCCTGGAAAGATGCAAGTTTACTCGCAGGCAAAACAGACAATAACCGCGTAGTGGATATAGAGGGTGATGCAAGTTTGATTCACCAGTTTGTGAATGTAAAAATTACCGATGTTTCAAACCCAAGACGATTAATAGGTCAAATTATTTAGATGGAAATAACACTACAGCCCGAAGACAACATTCGCCTCGCCAACCTGTGTGGCGCATTGGATGAAAATATCAAACAAATTGAAACCGCACTTGAGGTCAATATTAACCGCCGTGGTAGCAATTTTAATATCTCTGGCAGCCAAACCAATGTGCGACTTGCCGCGCAAATGCTGGAAAGCTTTTACGCTCGTGCAAAAAAACCGATAGAGTTGGAAGACATTCAATTAGGTTTGGTTGAACTAAATAAACTAGAGCCAGAAGAAATAGCAACTGGCACGATGCCTGTACTAATGACTAAACGTGGCGACTTGCATGGGCGCACACCTCGCCAAGTGAGCTACTTGCAGCAGATTCAAGACCATGACATTACTTTTGGCATTGGTCCAGCAGGCACAGGCAAAACCTATTTAGCGGTTGCTAGCGCAGTAGACGCAATGACGCGCGACCGCGTTAAGCGCATTGTACTGGTACGCCCTGCCGTGGAAGCTGGCGAAAGATTGGGCTTTCTTCCAGGTGATTTAAATCAAAAAGTTGACCCTTATTTGCGCCCTTTATACGACGCGCTTTACGATTTGGCGGGCTACGATGCAGTGAACAAAATGTTTGAGCGTGGCGCGATTGAGGTTGCACCGCTCGCCTATATGCGTGGACGCACACTAAACCAAAGCTTTATTATTCTGGATGAAGCGCAAAACACTACCCCTGAACAAATGAAGATGTTTTTAACCCGTATCGGCTTTGGCACGAAAGCCGTGATTACGGGCGATGTAACGCAAATTGACCTACAACGCCATCAAAAAAGTGGCTTGGTAGAAGCACAAAAAATCCTAAAAGACATCAAAGGGATTGCCATGACCCATTTTTTAAGCCAAGACGTGGTGCGACATCCGTTGGTGCAAAAAATTGTAAACGCCTATGAGGATTACGAAGCTAAAAATAAAGAGTGATTTCGCTTCTTGGCAAACTGCCAAGCCAAAATATACTTTTTACGTTCAGCACAAAGGCTAACTCTCGCGCAACTAAATCATTTCTGCGTCCATATGACGCTTGAAGTAAAATCAAAACCAAACAACCAGCCCTAAAATAAATAGAATAACTGCAATGCTTTTTGGATTGGACTGTTATATGTCTGTTCTACGTTATTTACCTTTTAACAAACCGTGCATTAAATGCCACGCTCACTCTAACCTGCTCATTTTCATTCGGAAATACCCAATGCTTTAAATAGGATGGAAATAACAATAATGAACCCGCTTTAGGTTGCAAGCTGTACTTGCTGTTAAAACAAGAGGCGCCATCTACAGTAAGTGTACGTAAATTAGTGCGTGAATCTAAAAACTCTATACTGCCACTACGTGAGTTTTCATACTGAGGAACTTGAATATAATAACACCCAGACCATACCCAAGCTGGATGGTCATGCGGTGAGTTCATGCCACCTTTATCAAGCATATTAATCCAGCCCTCTGCCTGCATTCCCCAAATGTTAAAATCAAAATTTGGTGAAACCGCCAATGTTGCTTGTCGAATTGCTTCTATGATTTCCTCTTGTAGTTTGCGGTAACACGATTCATTACGAATAAAAAAATCATCCTCTGAATGCCAACCATTAATATTGCTTCTAGATAAGCCTTCACTTTGTCTTCTTTGGCGATTCGCCTCTATTAACAATTCATCGTTTAAACCTTCGGCATTTGGCAATTCAAAGATGTTAAGTGGTGAAAAAAACAAAGGCTGAAGCCCAATATTTTTAATAGTTGGCATTGAATACTCAAATGAACAAAGTGTCATGATTATGATTGTTATAAATGAAAATTTAATGAACAATCAATTAAAAAGGGGTCTTACACTTCAATCTTTAGCTTAACTTCCACCTTGTTTCCTACAAGAATTTTCTCTTTTTTTCGCACATCCTCTTTCACGGGCAACATGTAGGCTTTTAGTTCTGACGAGGGAAAAATAGAGGTTTCCCATGTGGTATTGCCTATCGTCACCAACACCCGCACGGCGCCCCAACCACGCCGTTTTTCGTGCATATTTTCATCAAAAAATTTGATTTCTTCCGATGCAACTTTTGGCAAAGTAATAAAGTGCCAAGCTGCCTTGCCGCCATGCCAGAGCCAGCATTCCGAGGTGAAAGTAAAACTTAAATCAATCATGCTGTGTACTCAATTCGATTTTCCCATCCAATTTCAAATTGCGTGCATTCTCTTTCTTAGAGCATCCTGTTAAATATAAGGACACCATCAATAAGATAATAAAAATATTAGTAAATAGAATGCGGTTTTTCTTCAACATTGGTAAACCAACTTGGTTGTTATTTTGTAAGCATTGCATGATGATTTGATTATATAATTAAATAATCACGCTATGCCTAAATTAAAAATCGCCACCCAATACGCGTCTACACTGGCTAATTTGCCGACGCCAAACCAATTGCGCAAATGGGCAAAAGCCGCGCTGCGAGTGGATACTGAGGTGACGATTCGCATTGTAGATGAAGAGGAAGGCCGCGCGCTTAATAGTCAATTTAGAGGTAAAGATTATGCGACGAATGTGCTCACTTTTCCTTTAAGTGAGGAACCACATTTAATGGGTGATATTGTATTATGTGCGCCGATAGTTGAAGTTGAGGCGAAGGCGCAAAATAAACCACTAGAATCGCATTATGCGCATTTAACTGTGCATGGAATACTACACTTGCATGGTTACGACCATCAAATTGATGAACAAGCAGGCTTAATGGAGTCTATTGAAGTGACAACCCTACTTCAATTAGGGTATCCTAACCCTTATCTCATTACATAGGGTGCCAACGCATGGCTTCCGACCCGGATAAACCGAGTAACAAAACGAACAAAAACAATAGCAAGCCCAAGCTGTTAGAAAGATTAAGCAATTTTCTACTTCGCGAGCCTGAAGATCGCGAACAACTTGTAGAGCTTCTGCACGGTGCTTTTGAAAATCATTTGATGGATGCTGACTCGCTCGCAATGATTGAAGGCGTTTTGCAAGTAAGCGAAATGCAAGTACGCGACATCATGATTCCGCGCTCGCAAATGGATGTCATCGACATTACCGACTCGCCCGAAACTTTTATTCCACATGTCATCGAAACCGCTCACAGCCGCTTTCCTGTCATTGAAGACAATAAAAACGATGTGATTGGCATTTTGCTAGCCAAAGATTTGCTGCGTTATTATGCGGGTGAAGAGTTCGAAGTGCGCGATATGCTGCGCCCTGCTGTGTTTATCCCAGAATCCAAACGTTTGAATGTTTTGCTAAAAGAGTTTCGTAGTAATCGCAACCATATTGCCATTGTTGTAGATGAATACGGCGGAGTGGCAGGCATGGTGACGATTGAAGATGTGCTGGAACAAATCGTTGGTGATATCGAAGATGAGTATGATTACGACGAAGATGAAGATAACATCATTAAAGATGCGCAAGGTCGCTTCCGCGTAAAAGCACTGACCGAAATTGGCGATTTTAACGTGGCTTTAGGTACCGATTTTAGTGATGAAGAGTTCTCGACCATTGGCGGCCTAGTGGTAAACAAGTTTGGCCACTTGCCCAAGCGTAATGACCACACAACCATTGAAAATCTGAGCATTTCCGTGGTGCGTGCTGACAGTAGGCGCTTACATTCCATCCTGGTTGAAAAGCTTCCAGAAGAACCTTATCCGATTGAATCGACCTAAATACGGAACTAACTTAGTAAAACTGCGCTCTATATTTCATCTTTCGGGGGAACGTGATGAATACCAACTTTAAGTCTGCTTCAATGAATGTTTTGATTGCTATGACCACATTTTTGGCAAGTACTGCCTTTGCAGACGACGTCAAAGTGGTGCCATTAAAAGAAATGCCAGAGGCCAATGCTCAAGCCACTGGAGAGTTACCTTTAACCGAAAAAGCCTTTGTCGATGCCATTAACAAATTTGATAAAGCAAAGATTGTGGAGCAGCTTGGCGAGCCAGCTAGCGCCGACGATGTGCGCTTGAAAGACACCGATAAAGTTGTCGCCTCAATTTGGCACTATCATTACATTAACACCGACGTAGATGGTACATACTACCAAACCACTGAGCTGGATTTTGTGGATGACAAAGTGGTACAAGTAGTGTTTTTGAACAACGATGGTTCTGATGCAGAAAGTGGCCAAAAATACGATTTACAACAAGGTCAACCTGAGGCGATACCGCTACCAGCCTCACCAAGTAACGAGCCTGGCGATGGTGTTCCGCTTATCACGTACTAAACAAGTTTGTTTTATCTAACAAAAAAGGGCGAGTTTAATCGCCCTTTTTAATTGCTCACTTTACTTATTTCTTTAGAGAATCTCTGATTTCACGCAGTAACACAACGTCTTCTGGTGTTGGTGCTGCTGGAGGTGGTGGTGCAGCTTTTTTCATTCTGTTCATCATTTTTACCAATTGGAAAATAACAAAAGCCAGGATTAAAAAATTGATTGCAATCGTCAAAAAATTACCATAGGCCAATACTGAACCAGCTTTTTTTGCTGCGTCAAGGGGCAGGCCAGCTTCTTGCCCGCTCAAGGCGATATACATGTTTGAGAAATCAACATTACCGATGATTTTACCCACAACAGGCATAATAATATCGCCAACAAGTGAGTCCACAATCTTACCGAATGCGCCACCGATAATTACACCTACAGCCAAATCCATCACGTTGCCTTTAAGTGCAAACTCTTTAAACTCGTCCATCATGCTCATTACTTCTCTCCTTAAAATTAGTTTTAAACCTTTTATTGTTAATGCCCTAAGAATACTGACCCAACATCTATTTATTGTCAACAATGCATTTTTAAAAAATTTTTGCGATGTTTAACTTATACTACGCACAAATATTAGGCTTTATCGAATTCAAATCATACTCATGGCAAAACCAATATACACTAATATCATCGCGCTTGCGCTTGGCGCACTTGCTGTGTTGGGCTTCGCGCCATTCTATATTTTCCCTGCAACCATTATTTCTGTGGCCGCAATGTGCTATTTATGGCAAAACTGCATATCGACAAGAGCCGCATGGATATTGGGTTTCAGCTATGGTCTTGGTTTATATTGTGTGGGTATTTATTGGATTTACATTGCGCTGCACACTTTTGGCGAAATGCCTTGGTGGTTTGCAGGTTTTTGCACATTTTGCCTGTGCGCGTTTATGGCGCTGTTTGTCGCGTTGGTCGGCTATTTTTCTAAGCATTTAGGCTTTGCGCTGATTTCTATTCCGGTTTTATGGGGCTTAAGCGACTGGGTGCGTAGCTGGATATTTACTGGCTTTCCTTGGCTTACTCTAGGCTACAGCCAAGTACCGCGCAGCCCATTAGCTGGATTTATGCCAATTGTAGGGGTTTACGGCGTTTCTGTGATGACCGTATTTTTGGCGGTGTTAATTACGGCTTGTTTCACAAAACCACATAGCGTAATTTGGAAACGAAATGCGCTAGCAGCAATCACATTAACCCTTGTTGCTGGCGGCATCTTAAAAGTCGTCGAGTGGACAAGCCCAATTGGCAAGCCTTTTAGCGTGGCGCTCGTTCAAGGCAATATTGCACAAGACATTAAATGGTCGCCCGAAAGTGCGCAAGGCACGATTGAAACTTATCTAAGCTTAACCAAAGCAAGCCGCGCTCCGCTGATTATTCTGCCAGAAACCGCACTACCAGTGATTGCGAGCCAGCTCGACCCTAGCGTAAAAGATATCTTCAGTATGCACGCTAAGCAAAACAAGGGCGATATTTTGGTTGGCATGGTGGAATATAATGAGCAAACTGGCGAATATTTTAACAGCGCGCTCAATTTTGGTAGCGCACCAACACAAACTTACAGAAAAAATCATCTCGTGCCTTTTGGTGAGTTTATCCCACTAAAACAAGTGTTTGGCTGGATCTACCGCGACTGGCTAAATATTCCACTTAGCGATTTAACACGTGGTGGCACTTCACAGCCGCCAATTAACCTTGGACAGGAAAAATTGGGTGTGAATATTTGCTATGAAGATGTGTTTGGCGAAGAAATCATCCAAAATGCCGCCAAAGCCACATTGCTAATCAACATTAGCAACGACGCTTGGTACGGCCATTCAATAGCAGCGTATCAGCACATGCAATTTTCGCAAGCACGCGCGTTAGAAACAGGGCGTTATATGCTGCGTGCCACAAACACCGGCGCCACAGCGGCAATCGACCAACATGGCGAGGTGCTTGCACATGCGCCACATGACGTGAAAACTACGCTAGATGTGCGCGCGCAAAGCTACACAGGCACCACACCCTACGTGCGATGGGGCAATTGGCCGTTTATCCTCTTCAGCTTTGGCGCAATTGTGTTTGTTTTAAGGCGTAAAACATTGTCCTATTAAGGCTAAGCAAAAAATAGTAAAATCGCTGTTTCGCAAACATAAAAAACATAAAATGTTAACGTTCCAACAAATCATATTAAATCTTCAAACGTATTGGGATAAACAAGGTTGTGCCCTACTCCAACCTTACGACATGGAAGTCGGTGCTGGCACATCTCATACTGCCACTTTTTTACGTGCCTTAGGCCCAGAGCCTTGGAAAGCCGCTTATGTGCAACCCAGCCGCCGTCCCAAAGATGGCCGTTATGGTGAAAACCCCAATCGTTTGCAACATTACTATCAATACCAAGTAGTGTTAAAACCTGCGCCAGCCAATATACTTGAGCTTTACCTTGGTTCATTAGAAGCCCTTGGTTTCGACCTCAAACAAAATGATGTGCGCTTTGTAGAAGATGACTGGGAAAACCCAACGCTAGGCGCATGGGGCTTGGGCTGGGAAGTCTGGTTAAACGGCATGGAAGTCACGCAATTCACCTACTTTCAACAAGTTGGCGGTATTAACTGCAAACCTATCACAGGTGAAATTACTTACGGCTTAGAGCGTTTAGCCATGTATTTGCAGGGTGTAGATAGCGTGTACGATTTGGTGTATTCCAAAGGCAGCAACGGTGGGCGTGATTTAAGCTATGGTGATGTATTCAAACAAAATGAAGTAGAACAATCTACCTATAATTTTGAACATTCTGATGTTGAATTTTTATTTAGTGCGTTTACCGCGCATGAAAAGCAGGCGCAACATTTGATTGAAGCCAAGCTACCACTACCAGCCTATGAACAAGTACTAAAAGCTGCACACACCTTTAATTTATTGGATGCACGCGGTGCAATTAGCGTCACAGAACGCGCCAGTTATATGGGGCGAATTCGTAATCTAGCGCGCAATGTGGCCGCTGGCTATGTCGATAGCCGCGCCAGACTTGGCTTCCCGATGGCACCAAAAGAATGGGCTGACGAAGTGATGTTAGATTTAAGCAAGAAAGCTGCAGCATAAGTATGGAAAAGAATTCACATAATAAAAACTTATTGGTTGAATTGTTTGTAGAAGAATTGCCGCCGAAAGCATTGAATAAGCTCGGCGAAGCGTTCTCAAGCGTATTGTTTGAAAGCTTAAAAGCGCAAGGCTTAACACTCGATAATGCAGCTGTTACTGCTTTTGCTACGCCACGCCGATTAGCCGCACATATTAGTTATGTCATGGATAAAGCCACCGATAAACAAATAGCGCAAAAACTCATGCCTGCTAGTGTTGGTTTAGATGCCAATGGCAATGCCACGCCTGCCCTATTAAAACGCTTACAAGGTCTAGGTGCGGATGAATCTGCGGTTGCAAAGTTAAGAAAAGAAAACGACGGTAAAGCCGACGTGTTATTTTTCGATGCCATGCAGACTGGGATTAATTTGCCAGAAGGCTTACAAAAAGCCTTAGATGAAGCATTGACTAAATTGCCGATTCCAAAAGTGATGACCTATCAACTGGCTGATGGCTGGAGCTCAGTTAATTTTGTGCGCCCTGCTCATGGATTGGTAGCGATGCATGGCAGTAGTACATTGAATATTTCTGCACTTGGGCTTAATGCTAGCAACATTACCTATGGCCACCGCTTTGAAGCTAGCAACAAAAAAATCACATTAAATCATGCAGATAGCTATGCCGAACAATTGCTGAATGAAGGTGCAGTAATTGTCAGCTTCGCCGAGCGTAAAGCGGTAATTGCCCGCCAATTAACAGTTGCGGCAGCTAAAGAAAACTTAAAACCAATTGAAGATGCCGCGCTGTTAGATGAAGTGACAGCATTAGTAGAGCGCCCAAATGTGCTGCTTGGCCAATTTGAAACCGAGTTTTTAGAAGTGCCGCAAGAATGTTTGATTTTAACCATGAAGGCAAATCAAAAATACTTTCCACTTTTAGATGCCAGCGGCAAACTCACCAACAAATTTTTGATTGTTTCTAACATTTCACCTAAAGATCCAAGTGCAGTGATTGGCGGCAACGAACGTGTAGTGCGCCCGCGTTTGGCCGATGCTAAATTCTTCTTTGACCAAGACCGTAAAAAAACGCTTGAAAGCCGCATTGCAGGCTTAGACAAAGTGGTTTACCACAATAAACTTGGTAGCCAAGGCGAGCGTACACAACGCGTGCGAGCCATTGCCAAAGCTATTGGGCAGCAATTGGGTGGTGATAAATTGGCTGCTCAAGCAGACCAAGCCGCGATGTTAGCAAAAGCCGATTTGGTAACTGATATGGTAGGCGAATTCCCCGAATTACAAGGCATTATGGGGCGCTATTATGCGCAACATGAAAAACTAGACAACGACGTGGCTTTTGCGATTGAAGATCATTATAAACCGCGCTTCGCGGGCGACGAGCTACCTCGTAACCAAGTCGGTGTTTGTGTTGCGCTAGCGGATAAACTCGAAACTTTGGTCGGCTTATTTAGCGTAGGAGAAAAACCGACTGGTGATAAAGACCCATTTGGTTTGCGAAGACATGCTTTAGGCATTATTCATATGTTAATTGCCAGCCCAG
>JBJXDT010000091.1:0-6158 GCA_046153505.1 Methylophilaceae bacterium
TATAACTCAGAGGTCGACGCTTGATAGAACTTGGTTTTTTTCTCCATCCCCAAAATTCGTATCGCTTCTAAAATACGTAAGGTACCGATACCGTCGGCGTTTGCTGTATATTCTGGAGTCTCAAAGCTCACTGCTACATGACTCATCGCAGCCAAATTATAAATTTCATCGGGCTGTGTTTGCTGAATAATACGAATCAGGTTAGTGGAATCCGTCAAATCCCCATAATGCAAGATAAACTTCTTGTTATCCACATGTGGGTCTTGATAAAGATGATCAATCCGGTCAGTATTAAATAACGATGCACGGCGTTTGATACCATGCACAATGTAGCCTTTATTCAATAAAAATTCCGCTAAATACGCGCCATCTTGACCTGTTATCCCTGTAATCAGGGCAACTTTACTCATGATTCCACTTTCCTTCCATAATTGTCGTCAAACCGCACGATATCGTCCTCGCCGACGTAATCACCACATTGTACTTCAATAATCGCCAATGGCACTTTGCCTTTGTTGGCAAGGCGGTGCTTATGTGTTTTGGGGATATAGGTTGACTGATTTTCTTGTAATTGGTATTCAATTTCGTTATTGCTAATCGTCGCTTCACCTGAAACGACCACCCAATGCTCAGCGCGGTGCTTATGCATTTGGAGTGATAATTTTGCACCAGGATTGACGACAATACGCTTAATTTTAAAGCTAGTACTTTCTTCTAACACGGTATAACTTCCCCAAGGGCGGTAAACGGTTTGGTGAATTTCCGTGAGTGCAGGTTTGTGCGCTTTCACGCGTGCAACCAAGCTTTTAATCTCCTCTGTTCGGCTTCGATCACAGATCAATGTCGCATCTGCGGTTTGAATGACGACTACATTATCTAAACCAGCGGTTGCCAGCAAACTTGTTTGGCTCCACAACAGGCTGTTGGTTGTATCTTGTGCAAATACATCGCCATGGATCACGTTGTTTTGCGCATCTTTTGCTTGCTTCTGGTAAATGGAATCCCAGCTTCCAAGGTCACTCCAAGCCATATCAACTGGCACCACAGCCACTTTGCTGGCTTTTTCAGCTAAGCCATAATCCATCGAAATATTAGCAAAATGTTCGTAAGTAGCACTGAAGTTATCAAGAGTCATTGCATCCAGTTGGCTAGCCATTTCAGGCTGATAAAGCGTTAGCATGTCCATGAAAACACTTGCATTAAATACAAACATGCCGCTATTCCAAAGGTAGCCATCTTTTACAAATTGGGCAGCTTTGTCGCTGTCTGGTTTCTCTACAAACTTTTCCACTTCTATGACTGGCATACTGCCATCTTTAAGCAATTTCCCAGGTTTGATATAACCATAACCCGTTGCTGGTTCATGTGGTTTGATCCCCAAAAGTACCAAATAACCATCTTCTGCCGCATTTTCAGCAGCTTTCCAAGCTTCAATGAAGGCTTCTTCGTTATCGATCGCATGGTCAGAGGCAAATACACCAATCAGCGCATTAGGATCTTTTTTCTGAATTTCACAGACTGCCCAAGCAATGGCTGGCAGCGTGTTGCGAGCGCATGGTTCTGCTAGTACATTAGCAACGGCCTCTGGCGCGACTTCGGCTAATTGCCCTTTAACTTCGAATTTATGATCTTCATGGGTTACCGTAAATAAATGAGATGCTGAAACGTGTGCTAATAACCGTTGTGTTGTTTGCTGCAATAGTGTTTTTTCACCATTGAGTGCAAGCAACTGCTTGGGTCTTAATGTGCGTGAAAGCGGCCATAATCGGGTACCAGAACCGCCACAAAGGATTACTGCATAATGATTTGTCATGGTATATCTGCCTCTGCCTTGAATAAATTAGTCTGGGATAGACCAATCGCTTCACGGCGTAAAATGTCAATTTCCGCTTCTAGTTGAGCGTATTCTTGCATTTTAATTTTTAAAAATTGCGCCGTGATGACAGATTTTTCTTCGATGCCACGAGGTGTTAACAGATACATATAAGCTAATTTATTCTTACTATTACGAAAGTTGGTCGCCTTAAGCAAGCCTTTTTCAATAAGGGCTTTGAGACAAAAATTGGCGCGTCCAAGGCTCACACCGAGCTCTCGCGCTAAATCACGCTGGCTAATTTCTGGATTAGTCTCAAGTATTTTTAATATTTTATAGCGGTATTCGTCTGTTAGCATGCAGAAGTAAAATTCACCGTTCAATGATTGAACGCAGTTTAGCAATATTTAACACCGCAATGCAAGTAATTTGTTAGTACTTCATCCCTGTAAATTTTTTAATATCCCGTAACTGGCGCTTGGTTGGTCGTCCAGCACCACGTTCACGGACTGCGTGATCGGCTTCACGTGTGATTTTCGCATGGTCACGTTTAGTTTTGCTTGCCTCAGTTTCTGTATATAATAAAGCAGCATCTGGGGCGCCTCGACGAATGTTAGATAAGCCAGTCACTTCGCACTCAAGCTCAACATCTTTATTGCGAATATTAACGACCATACCGACTTTGACTTCTTTTGCAGGCTTCGCACGGCCGCCATTGATGCGCACTTTGCCACTATCGACTGCATCTGCGGCAATGCTACGCGTTTTAAAAAAACGCGCAGCCCACAGCCATTTATCTAGCCTGCATTTACTCTCAATGTCGTCCATTATTGGGGGGCGCGTTACTTTCCAATGTTTTGCGATATGCTGCCAAAGTCGCCTGTGCATTGGTCATGACAATCTCTGCGCTTTGCTGCGTTAGATATGCAATGCCCTCTAGCACATGGTCAATTGCAATCACATGAAATTGCCCATTTTCTACTGCTTTTACCACAGCATTATCGAGCAACAAATGACGCTGATTTCGTTTTGGGATAATGACCCCTTGCTTGCCAGTTAACCCAAGCGCTAAGCAGACGCGAAAATAACCTTCGATCTTCTCGTTTACACCACCAATTGGCATCACTTCACCAAACTGATTGAGTGCGCCAGTGATTGCGATACCCTGTTGAATAGGTAAATTCGCCAACGATGAAAGCAAGGCAAATAGCTCAGCACAGCTTGCAGAATCGCCCTCAACGCCATTATATTCTTGCTCAAATACTAATGAGGCATTAAGACTTAATGGCGCCAGATGAGAGAAGCTGGCACTTAACCAATTTTGCAAGATAAAAATACCTTTATCGTGATTTGGCCCGCTCATGTTGACTTCACGGTCAATGTTAATCAACCCTTTTTGACCAGGATAGCAACGTGCGGTAATACGGATGGGAGAGCCAAAACTAGCGTCACCCAACTCAATATGGGTTAGGCCGTTCACCTGTCCCACTACTTCACCTTGCACTTGAATCAGCAACTCATTATCAATAATCGAGTCGCGGATCTGAGTTTCAAAATACTGACGTCTAGTATTGCGTGCGCTCAATGCCGATTGTACATGTGAAGCTTTAACCTCATTTTCACCATTTGCATAGGCTGCACTTTCTAGCATCAAGCGCTCTGCAAAAGCAAAATTAGTGCTGATGCGTGATTGGTCTTCTTCTAACCGTTGCAGTGCTCCAATTAATATAGCCACTGCATCGTTACTAAAATGCTTGCATCGATGCTCTAAGCACTTTTGTGCGACAAACCCAGCGATTGCGCCATAATTCTCGCTATTTGCTGAAATGCTGTCGGCAAACTCCACTTTAATTGGAAAGTAATCAAAAAAGTCTGGATTTTCATCTAGACAATTATAGAAATCCTCGCGCATGGCGATAAGCACCAACTTAATATTGAGCGGGATTAAGGTGTTTGGTAAGACGTAACTTGCACTTTGCGCACCACTGGCAGAATCCTCAAATTGCAATGCACCATTTCTTAAAAAACGGTAAAGCTTTTCTAAAATTTGACCACCGTTTTCATCGTTAAGCAAATCGCGCAAATGTAGTAGTAGCATGCCACCATCGGCTTTATGCAAATTGCCTGCTCGCAAACGCAAGAAATCGGGGAAAAGTGCATCTGTGCTGGTTTCTAACCAGCCAAACAATGACTGCAAGCTCGGGTCATTATCGTAAATCACCACTTGATTATGTTTTTGTATTTGAGTGCTTCGGTTATCAACGAGTAAATTTACGCGAAATCGTGAAAAAAATGTCTCGTTGATAAGTCCCTCAAGCACATTTTCTGTAGCACTCTCAACGGTATTTTCTGCGTCAATACTAATTGTGGGTTGCCACGCTTTTAAATAATTTAAAATATCTTTATTTACTAAGTTAAAATAACCGTCTAACTTATTGTTATTAATTATTATTTTTATTTTATTCAACGCGTTATCTAGCCAACTTTCGGCTATATTCAGCACTCCATTCGGTGTCTTTTGCAAAACAAAACTGGGCATTTCCTGCATAAGCGCACGCACAAAACCATCCATTTCCGTGCGCAATTTTGCACCGGCGCCGACTGGCAGTTTAAATATCGCAGGCTGATTTGGTTGCTCGAAATCAAACAGCGCGACTAAATCAAATAATGCCTCATCAGCAGTTTTTGCCACTTCCTGCATCGCGCTTTGCATGAGTGACGTTCTGCCGCTGCCATGTTCGCCCAATACCAGCACATTAAAACCAGCTTGACGCATATTCAATCCAAATAACGCCGCTTTTTTTGCCTCTTGCTGCGCAACCCAGCCATGAATATGCGGTTGATAACCTTCTGATATTCCTACTAATTCCGCTGTAGACTTAAATGATAAATCTTTCAAGACAATGTTTGCAGTCAGTTCATTTGCTTTTAATATTTGCATAATTTTATTTCCAGCGACGCCTTGTGATATCAGCGTTTTACCCAACGCTTATGTGCAACATCGTCACTCAGTCTTGCTTCCACCCAATGCTCACCATGATCAGTGGCTTCTTTTTTCCAAAATGGCGCCTGCGTCTTTAAAAAATCCATAATAAATTCACATGCACTAAAAGCGTCACTACGATGTGCGCTTGCAACCGCCACAAACACAATTTGATCAGTTGGTTTGAGCGTACCTACGCGGTGAATAATGCGACTTTCCAGCACTTGCCAGCGCTCTTTTGCCTCGGATTCAATTTTCTCCAAGGCCTTTTGAGTCATTTCTGGATAATGTTCAAGCGTCAGTGTTTGGACATTGTCCCCGTTATTAATATCGCGCACCAAACCTATAAAGTTGACGATTGCACCAATGTTAGCGTTATTTTGATTGCCAACCTGCCCTGTGAGGCGCATGGATGATAGCTCTGCAGCCACATTAAAATCCTCAATTTGCACGCGAACTGACATTTACCCACCGGTCACAGGCGGGAAAAACGCAACTTCGTCGCCAGCTTTTATCGTGGCTAAATCTTGAACTAGTTCATGATTTATCGCAGCACGAATTACCTGCTTGCCGTTAAACAGATTTGCCCAAACTTCGCCCCGCTGCGCTAAGTAATTTTTTAGGGCTGTAATAGTCGAAACTTCATTTGGCAAAGCAATATCTTCGGTGGAATAATTCACCGCCTCTTTTATTCTTGCAAAATACAATACTTTTATATTCATATATTTATTTTATATTTTTAACGTTATTTATCATCAATAACATCATCTACCGCATCCAATAAATCGATGGGCGCATCTTGCAACTCCACCCGCTCGATTTGCTTAAATCGGTTCGATATCTTTTGGCTACTGATGTGGACTTCCTGCGCATTTTCATGCGCCTGGCGAATGTTATCGGCCAGTTTTTTCATGCGCGTGTCAAAGCGCTCAAAATCTTTGCTAAGCTTACCAAGCTCGTCTTTAATAATGTGTACTTGTTTGCGCATTTCTACATCTTTTAACACTGCTCGCGCTGTGTTTAGCACAGCCATTAAAGTAGTTGGCGATACAATCCAAACACGCTTATTCATTGCGTAATCAATCACTTCTGGGTGATAAGCATGAATTTCGGCAAACACGGCTTCAGCGGGGATAAACATTACCGCTCCATCACTTGTCACGTTGGGGATGATGTACTTGCTGGCTATGTCGTACACGTGCTTCTTAACATCAGCTTTAAATTGTTTGCTGGCGATGGCCTGCTCTGCTTCGCTCAAGTTGTTATCGAACATTTTGTGATAATTCTCAAGCGGAAACTTACTGTCTACTGCCACTGTGCCAGTAGGCTCTGGTAGAAATAAGGCACAATCCACACGACTAC
>JBJXDT010000092.1:0-3185 GCA_046153505.1 Methylophilaceae bacterium
GAAAATCAATATTACTAAGCCATGGTGACGCACTATGTACTGATGATATTGAATATCAAAAATTCCGACTTGAGGTGCGCCAGGATGCATGGAAAAACAGCTTTCTGAATCAATCCATTGATAAACGTATTCATCTGATTGAGCAACTACGCGAAAAAAGTGAGCGAGAAAAATCGACTAAATCGCTGCAAATTATGGATGTGAATCAAAATGCCGTTGAAAACTTACTAACGGAAAATGCTTTTCCGCCGATATTCATTCACGGCCACACGCACAGGCCAAATCGACATAAGCTTCACATAGGTGAAAAAACTTGCGAGCGCTTGGTACTAGGCGATTGGTATGAACAGGGAAGTTATCTTCAGATAGATGGAGAGGGTTGTCATGCCCACACGCTGTTAGCATAAAAAACTAGTATTGAGTGTAGCCAGGAATTTTCGCCTCATCTACTTCATCGATTTGATTTTTCTCCAAAAACATTTCAGCATATCGAAGATAAACTTTTTCCTGAACAAATAAATCAAAAATATCTGGGTCTATGTGATTGTCTAACTTCATTCTGCCTAAGATTGCCAAGGTTTCAGAGAGTTTTTTTGCCTTTTTATAAGGTCTATCTTTTGAGGTAAGCGCCTCAAAAATATCCGCAATACCCATCATGCGCGCAGGAATTGACATCTGCTCACGCGTTAATCCCTTTGGATAGCCCTTGCCGTCCATACGCTCATGGTGTCCTCCAGCGTATTCTGGCACGCGCGCTAAATCTTTAGGATAAGTTAAAGATTCAAGCATATTAATAGTAGCTACGATATGATTGTTAATGACCTTGCGTTCCTCTTGCGTGAGTGTACCGCGCGAGATAGTAAGGTTATAAACTTCTTCATCACTTAGAAATTTCACCTTCTTTTCATTTTCATTAAAAAATTCATGTCTGGCGATTTCTTTCACACGACGCTGATCCTCAGGTCGCATTAATTCGCTGCCAATATTAACTCGGCGGATAAAGTGCTTATCTGCATCCAAAGCCTTTTTAAGTGCCGATATATCTTCTTCCAAGGATTTAATATTAAGCATTTTGCCGGTTTTTGCCGTCTCAATTGCCATGCGTAAATAGGCAACCTCGCGCTGGCTTTTTAGTAGTTCAAATCGGCAATCAACAAGATGAATGCGATCAAATATCGTCTGTAACTTAGTGGCTTTATCCATCACGTATTCTGGCGTAGTTACTTTGCCGCAATCATGCAGCCATGCTGCAATTTTCAGCTCATATATCTCTTTCTCAGTCATGCTAAAATTTTTCAACGGGCCAGAGTTGGCTCGCATTGCAGCTTCCGCTAACATCATCGTCAACTGGGGCACGCGCTGACAGTGGCCGCCAGTGTAGGGGGATTTTTCGTCAATTGCATCCGCAATAAGTTTAATAAACGACTCGAATAAATCTTTAAGGCCATGAATTAAATTTTTATTGGTTAGCGCGACTGCTGCTTGCGATGCCAAAGACTCCACTAAACGCTGGTGCGCCTCAGAAAAAGCAACAATTTCTTGTGTTAAAGGATCAATCGCATTTATGAGCTGTAGCACACCAATAATTTCATTCTCATGATTTTTCATTGGCACAGTTAAAAATGACTGCGAGCGGTAACGCATTTTCTCATCAAACCGGTGAGTACCAGAGAAATCAAATCCCTCTGTTAGATATGCATCTGAGATATTGACCGTTTTATCGTTAATTACGCTATAGGCCGCCACCATGTTGATATTAGGCGTGCCGTCAGCTAGATAAATTGGCAATGCTGAAAATGGTATAGGTTTGCCTGTAGTGCCGCCCATCGCAATATTCAAACTCTGCGTGCGCATTATTTCAAATTTCAGCTTTTTCTCATCTGTTACTGTATACAAAGTGCCGCCATCTGAATTGGTAAGCTCTATAGCCCCCAATAAAATGGTTTCAAGCAAGCGGTCATTATCGTGCTCAGAAGAAAGCGCAATGCCAATTGCATTCAAACGCTCTAATTGATTAAATAGATCAGCGTAATGCATTGCTGGCTGCCTTATAGGAAGGAATCATTACTATCAAAGAATGACTTCCATTTTTATTCCTGAAAGTTCAATCACATCGTGATTTTTCAGTGCAAACGCCTGTGTACCAATCACTTGACCATTCACAAGTGGACGTCCTTTACCGTCTACGTGCGACACAAAAAAACCATGCGGGCGTTTGGTGATGAGTGCTAATTGCCCACCAGCCGAACCTAGTTTTACCATCGCTCGATTTAACAGCAACTCTTGCCCAGCATTATCACCATTTAGCACTTGCAAATGCGCTGAGTCTGAAATTAAATCCACATTTTGACTGCTTGTTTCTATTGTACTTGTTGGATCTACTGATTGTGATGTAGATATAGGTCTTGTTTCCGCATCTTGCATTTCGTCAGAAACTTCGCCCTCATGCGAAGGTGTAGCCGGTTCTTTTGCTTGCGCAGTCGCGTTACTCTTTGCTGCGTTTTCGATAGCGTCGGGGCCGCCCACTTTGGTTTGGTTATCGGCCAAATACATAAGTTGATAATTACCAAACTCAATCAAATCATTGTGAAGTAACACATGTTTTTTGATCACTTTTTTGTTCACCATTGTGCCGTTCGTGCTGTTCAAATCTTCCAAAAAAGAATCAGACCCTAAAGTCAAAATCACGGCATGCTCGCCACTTACTGCCAAGTTATCAATATGAATATCATTGCCGGGGCGACGTCCAATAGTCATACGCTCTTTTTCGAGCAAAAACTCGCCTAAAGACTTACCATCCAGCGAGAAAAGTAACTTTGCCATATCAACCTCTAAAATTTCTATATATTTAAGTTTTACTTAACAGCTTTTTAATCCAAAGCCGTTTTGATGAGAAGTCTTTTTTAACATAAGCAACCACAACAGAGATATTATCCTTACCACCTTTTTCATTTGCAAATCTAACTAAATTAGTAGCCGCACGCTCCACATTTGAACCAGCCTCTAGCAACATGATACAAATTTCCTCATCGCTTACCATGTCGCTCAAGCCATCGGAACACAATAAATAGGTATCTCCAATGTGTACATTGTGCTCATGAATTTCCAAATCGACGTCTGGATCAATCCCCAAAGCGCGCGTCACCAAGTTTTTATGATCAGCCTCTTTTGCTTGCTGATTTGTG
>JBJXDT010000093.1:0-7052 GCA_046153505.1 Methylophilaceae bacterium
GTGGTGGTGTAGGTATCGATTTCTTAACAGTGAGACTAGATCAAGAGTTGCTATCAAGCAACAATAATAACTTTGCATTTCAAACCCCATTTGGAACTAATCACCTATTTCAAGGTTGGGTAGATAAATTCTTAGCGACACCTAAATCAGGCATTCGGGATACATTCGCAACTGCCACCTATCGTTACAATGATTTGATGCTATTTGCCGATTATCATGTATTGCAATCCGATGTGGACTTTTTCACTGTAGGCAGTGGTACAGCAAGAAATGGTAGCAAATATGGAACTGAGTGGAATGTTGCTGCCACTTATAACTTTGACAAAAATATCATGGCAAAAATTGAATATGGCAAATATTCAGAAGCTGATAATTTTGCTGCAGCCTCTAATACTGCTAATACAACCGCAGGCAATGCAGGTCGAATAAGAGACACAGATAAGCTTTGGTTAACAGCGATGTATACATTCTAACTACGTGTTCTATTGTCGACGTTAAAAAAACTTAATTACGTATAAAGATGTGAATATGCAAAAAATGAAATTAGTGGTTGTTGGGAATGGGATGGCGGGAATGCGAGTTGTTGAAGAGCTTCTCAAAATTTCGCCAGATCTATATGACATTACGGTCTTTGGTGATGAGCCATACCCTAACTATAACCGTATTATGCTTTCACCCGTATTGGCAAACGAGCAAACCATTAATGACATTATTCTGAATACGCGAGAATGGTATGTAGAAAACAATATCACTTTATTTACCAGTTCACGCATTAACAAAATTGATCGCAAGAACCGTATTGTCAGGGCAGAAGATGGCACCACAGCAGAATATGACCGCTTGTTACTAGCGACAGGTTCAAAACCCTTTATGTTGCCAATCCCTGGAGCGGAGTTAATGGGGGTGATTGGGTACAGAGACATTAAAGATACCAACGAAATGATAGAAGCCGCCAAAATTCATAAGCACGCCGTGGTGGTTGGTGGTGGACTGTTAGGTTTGGAAGCGGCGAACGGCTTGGCAATTCAAGGCATGGATGTCACAGTTATTCACCGTAACGAGTGGTTATTAGAGCGACAGTTAGACATAACGGCTGGCAAAATGCTGCAGAAATCCCTTGAAGAAAAGGGTCTTAAATTTCAGCTAAAGCAGAATACTAAGGCGCTCACGGGTGCAAATGGTCGAGTTACGACAATACATTTTGCTGATGGTACTTCATTGCCCGCAGATCTAGTGGTGATGGCAATTGGTATACGTCCTAACTTTACCCTAGCTGACTCTGCTGGTATATATTGTGACAAAGGTATTGTGGTGAATGACACCATGCAAACATATGACCCACGCGTTTATGCGGTGGGTGAATGCGTTTCACATCGCGGAATCTCTTATGGTTTGGTAGCACCTTTATTTGAAATGGCTAAGGTCTGCGCCACTCATTTAGCCAACTTTGGTATTGGCTTATACAAAGGATCTGTGACCTCAACTAAATTAAAAGTCACAGGCATTGATTTGTTTTCTGCAGGAAACTTTGCAGGTGGGGAAGATACTGAAGAAATTGTGCTCCATGATGCAGTTGGTGGGGTCTACAAAAAACTTGTTATCAAGGATGACAAAATCATCGGTAGTGTGTTGTACGGGGATACTGCTGATGGAGCCTGGTATTTCCAGATGCTCCGTGATGGCAAACCAATTCATGAAATTCGCGACAACCTCATGTTTGGACAAGATAGCCTAGGAAATACAGGTCATCAAGGAAATGACAAAGCTGCACAAATGACTAATGAAATGGAAGTCTGTGGCTGTAATGGTGTATGCAAAGGTACCATTGTTAAAGCCATTCAAGACCAAGGTTTGTTTACCATTGATGATGTCAAAAAGCAAACTAAAGCTGGCTCAAGTTGCGGAAGTTGTGTAGGTTTGGTTGAACAGATTTTAGCTTCCACTTTAGGTGGAGGCTATGCACCTCCAAGCACTAGTAAAGCTGTGTGTGGTTGTACCGATAAAAACCACGAAGAAGTGCGTGAAGAGATACGCAAAAAAAAATACCTTAATATTCCTGTTGCCATGAAAGGCATGAGTTGGCGCACCCCTAATGGCTGTGCAACTTGCCGCCCTGCACTTAATTATTACTTGCTATCTACTTGGCCACATGAGGCAGTAGATGATCCACAATCACGCTTTATCAACGAACGTGTGCACGCCAATATTCAGAAAGATGGCACATACTCAGTCATCCCTCGAATGTATGGTGGCGTCACAACGCCAGATCAATTACGCAAAATTGCAGATGTTGCTGATAAATATGCAGTACCAATGGTGAAGGTCACTGGTGGTCAGCGCATTGATTTACTTGGTGTGAAAAAAGAAGACTTAGTTGGTATGTGGAAAGATTTGGACATGCCTTCAGGTTATGCTTACGCCAAAGGGATTCGTACGGTGAAAACATGTGTGGGTTCTGAATTCTGTCGCTTTGGTACTCAAAACTCAACCCAAATGGGGATTGATATCGAAAAAGCCTTCGACCACATGTGGGCACCTCATAAAGTGAAGTTTGCAGTATCAGGTTGCCCAAGAAATTGTGCTGAATCAGGTATTAAAGACGTTGGTATCATCGGTGTGGATTCTGGCTGGGAAATTTATGTTGGTGGTAATGGAGGCATTAAAACTGAAGTTGCGCAATTTTTATGCAAAGTCAAAGATCATGATGAAGTACTCGAATACTCTGGTGCATTCATACAAATCTACCGTGAAGAAGCGCGCTACTTAGATCGCACGGTACATTGGATTGCACGGGTAGGCTTAGACTACGTCAAAAAACGTGTTTTAGAAGATGCTGAAGGACGAAAAGCTGCGTACGAGCGATTATTATTTGCTTTGCAGGGTGCTGTAAATCCATGGGCAGAACGTGTACAAAAACGTGAAGAGTACAAAGAGTTTGAAACTATCACTATTTAATGATTCTACAAAAACTTGAAATGATCTCTAGGGAAATACATGCTGCAGTGGATTAAAATCGCACCATTTGAAGACTTTCCAAAGTTAGGCGCTCGCGTCGTTCGTACTAAAAATAAAGATGCTATTGAAATTGAAATTGGGATTTTTCGTACCGAAGACGACCGATTTTTTGCCATAAACAATAGTTGCCCGCATAAGGGTGGGCCTTTGTCACAAGGTATCGTATATGGAGATAAAGTCGCTTGTCCACTTCACTCTTGGAAAATAAGTTTGGTTGACGGCAAAGCTGAGGAACCTGATGTTGGTCACACAGCTTGTTATAAAGTAAAAGTAGAAGATGGCATGGTTTATTTAAGTATTTAATCATCGCGGATGAAAGTACAGAATCAATATCAGGCAGAATTAACACCTATACTAAATAGGGTAGATGTTAAATTGCAAAACCAATCCAAAAATGCCAACCTTAAAGACCGACGTCAAACAAAGTCTACATGTTGTTACTGTGGTGTAGGCTGCGGTGTCATTATTCATAGTGAAAATAATCAAATAGTAGACGTTAAAGGTGACCCTAATCACCCTGCAAATTTTGGGCGGCTATGTACAAAGGGAGCCACCTTGCATTTGTCAGCAAAATTAGAAAATCGTGCGCTTTACCCAGAGATTCGTACCAGTCGGGATATGCCAAGAAAGCGAGTGTCTTGGGATGATTCACTCGATTATTTAGTGGAACAATTTGCACAAACCATACAAAAGCATGGTCCAGATTCCGTAGCGTTTTATATTTCTGGGCAATTACTGACAGAAGATTATTACGTTTTTAACAAACTCGCTAAGGGTTTAATTGGAACAAATAACGTTGATACTAACTCACGTCTTTGCATGAGTTCTGCAGTATCTGGTTACAAAGCCACACTTGGTGCTGACGCTCCACCGGCATGCTATGAAGATATTGACCATGCTGATTGCCTATTTATAGCAGGTAGCAATACAGCTTTTGCCCATCCTGTTATTTTTAGGCGAATAGAAGATGCTAAGGCAAAGAATCCTAATTTAAAAATTATTGTGGTTGATCCACGCCTCACAGATACAGCACAAGCAGCAGATTTGCACTTGTCTATATTGCCAGGTACTGATGTGGCTCTATTTAATGGACTATTACATGTCATGCTTTGGGAAGGATTGCTTGATATGGAATATATTCGATCACATACCAACGGCTTCGATATGCTTAAAGATACCGTACGTGAATATACTCCAAAAATGGTGGCAGATATTTGTGGTATTAAAGAATCCGATATTATTACCGCGGCAAAATGGTTCGGAAAAGGGCCAACATTAAGCATGTACTGCATGGGTTTAAACCAAAGCATACATGGTACAGATAAAAACGCGGCCTTAATAAATTTGCATTTAGCGACGGGACAAATTGGCAAGCTAGGTGCAGGGCCTTTATCACTGACTGGACAGCCTAATGCTATGGGCGGACGAGAAGTGGGTGGTATGGCTAATTTACTCTCAGGTCATCGCGATCTTAATAATGCAGATCATCGTGACGAAATAGCCAAACTATGGAACGTGGAAGCCGTGCCCAGTACTCCAGGCAAGACAGCAGTAGAAATGTTTGATGCAGTTAAAAATGGTGATATAAAAGCAATTTGGATTGCTTGTACAAATCCTGCGCACTCAATGCCAGACCTCAACAAAGTACACGAAGCTTTAAATACTGCTGAGCTTGTGGTAGTCCAAGATGCCTTTAATAACACTAGTACCAGTCGTTATGCAGATGTATTATTACCGGCCAGTACTTGGGGTGAAAAGGAAGGAACTGTAACTAACTCAGAGCGCACCATCACTCGGGTTAATTCTGCTGTTCAACCACCAGCAGAGGCCAGACACGACTGGGAAATTAATGTAGATTTCGCACAGCGATTAGAAGCGCGTCTAGGCAAAAAAACTCAGTTATTTCCATACCCCAATGTTGAAGCTATATTTAACGAACATAGGGAAACTACTCGTGGACGTGATTTAGATATTTCAGGTTTAAACTACACCATACTTAACGAGCAAGGTCCACAACAGTGGCCATTTGTAGAGGGTTCCATCAAAGGAAAAGCTCGGCTATATGATGATGGGATTTTTGAAAAACCTGACGGCAAAGCTCAATTTGCAAACACGGTATATAAGGGAACTGCAGATAAAACGGATGCACGGCATCCACTACATTTGCTTACAGGCAGATTACGTGACCAGTGGCACGGCATGAGTCGCACTGGCAATGTAGCACAGTTATACAACCATGCTGAAGAAGCTGTGATTCAAATGAATGTTGATGACATGATGCGCCGTAACCTAAAAAATGGCGATATAGTTAAAGTACAAAATAAACGGGGAAGTTTAGTATTACCTGCAGTGTCTTCAGATGAGGTTCAGCCTGCGCAAACCTTTATTGCAATGCATTGGGGTGACCAATTTATGAATGGTTTAGGCGTAAATGCAATGATGCCGCCAAATTTCGATAAAACATCTAAGCAACCAGAGCTAAAACATACAGCAGTTAAAATTGAGAAGTTAGAATTACCTTGGCGCATGACCATATTACGCACTTGCAAAGACTTAACTATGTTAGAGAAAGTGCGTTTACTTTTACCACAATTCACCCATGCAAGTTGCGGGCTATTTGGCAGGCAAAGTGAGTCAAACAAAGCGGGCCTGTTGATATTTCGTGCTTCACATGAAACTGTACCTAATCAAACTCTCATGGACGCTATTGATAAAATTTTAGACATGTCTGATGACTTGTCATGCATTAATTACAATGATTCAAAACGTGGCATAAGTAAACGTATTTTAGTCGAAAAAAATATCAAGAATAGTCAATTAGAAGTTGCAGGTGTTCGATTGATGGGCGAAACATTGGCAACTGAATGGCTTAAAGAAGTTATGACTAAAGGTCAATTTACTGATGAGGCCCAATACAAAGAATTTAGCCGTTGGGCACTTGCTCCGCTTTCCGCTCCTCCCTCAGGACAAGCTGGTCGAGGAAAAGTTATCTGTAATTGCTTGGATATTTCTCAAAATGAGATTATTGAAACTATTGAGTTAGGTGCAGATTTAATCACTCTGCAAAACAAACTCAAGTGTGGTACTGAATGTGGTTCCTGTTTGCCAGAGTTAAAGCGGCTCGTGTTTCTTAATAAGGTAAATTGAGTAATCAATTTGAATAACTGTATTTAGAAAATACTATTTTGTTATGGCTGCTTTGGGTCGATATATTTCAGTGAATAGATCTCGACGTTCGGCCATTAAGAGTCATTCAACTTGCAGTTCTTATTAATTATCGGCAAGATAGGCAAAGAACAATTAGCTTGCAATAATAAATCAATCTTATGAGCCCTAATAACCTTCGAGCTGAAACACTCCGACGCTTCAATGCTTGGCGGTTGAGTGAAAACGAGCATTTGCCCCTTATCGAATCATTGGCTGATTTACAACCAAAGTCGAGTATGCAAGTTGCAGCTCGAGCAATTGCGGCTGGCTATGTTGCAGCTTTTTGCTTTGGAGCCCCAGCGGAGAAGGTACGTAAAGATCTTGAGCATTTTGCGCTTTGGCAACATCTAAGCGAAGAGGAACAAGCACTGATATCTAATCCGAAAGTTACCGATCAATCTAAGGCGTTTCATGGTTGGCTTATAGAATCCATTCATTTCATGGCTTGGAGTCTCGGTATTGTTAAGTTAAATCACTTAGCTCCATGTAATGAGGCGTTAGCTAGTAAATTTCCCCAAGCAGGAACTGATCCAGCTCAGTTCATAGCTAACGCACGCTTACTGCCTTTAAATGAACTGCTTCAGGAAGCAGATACACTTTATATGCTTCATTGGTTTGCCGTCATGGAAAATCTGGAAAATCAACCTAGTAATCTTGTAGTATTACCGCGTGTAAGTTTCAGGCGCCATGCAGCTGATTGGATTGTTGGTGTAGCAGAGAAATGGGAAGATGTTTCATTGGATACTTAGTTAAGAACAAAAGCCTTAACTGTGCGCTATTTTGAACATCCGCTTTGGGTCGAAAGTTGCAGTTCACCAAAGTCTGCTATG
>JBJXDT010000094.1:0-17311 GCA_046153505.1 Methylophilaceae bacterium
TTAGTCATTACCATCTCCGTGTATACATTCAAATCTTGGAGGAATACTAATTATTTAGTTGGTAAGAGGGAACCCGTCATTTGACTTATCCATTGGATATTTAAAAGTTTTACACTATAAATAACTACGAAGCTTCTTAAATAGGAGCTATAAAAAAAGCCAGCATTGCGCTGGCTTTTTGTGTTTTAAAGTTTACTTAAACCTTCTGATAAACTTCACTACCTTTTTTCACAAATTCAATGGCTTTTTCTTGCATGCCTTTTTGCAGGGCTTCTTGCTCGCCAATGCCTTGCTCTGCGGCGTAATCACGTACATCTTGGCTGATTTTCATGCTGCAAAAATGCGGGCCACACATGCTGCAGAAGTGCGCTTGTTTTGCGCCTTCTTGCGGCAAGGTTTCATCATGGAATTCCTTGGCTTTTTCTGGGTCCAGTCCCAAATTAAATTGATCTTCCCAACGGAACTCAAAGCGTGCTTTGCTTAAGGCATTGTCGCGGATTTGCGCCCCAGGGTGACCTTTGGCTAAATCTGCCGCGTGCGCGGCGATTTTGTAGGTGATGATGCCAACGCGCACATCTTCTTTATCTGGCAGGCCTAAGTGCTCTTTAGGTGTTACATAGCACAGCATGGCACAGCCGTACCAGCCAATCATGGCGGCACCGATGCCGCTGGTAATGTGGTCATACCCTGGTGCGATATCCGTTGTTAATGGCCCTAATGTGTAGAATGGGGCTTCACCGCAATGCTCCAGTTGCAAATCCATGTTCTCTTTAATCAGGTGCATCGGCACGTGGCCAGGGCCTTCAATCATGCATTGAACGTCGTGCTTCCAAGCGATTTGTGTGAGTTCGCCAAGTGTTTTCAGTTCAGCAAATTGTGCTTCGTCATTGGCATCGTAAATGGAGCCTGGGCGTAAGCCATCACCCAATGAGAAGCTCACATCATACGCTTTCATGATTTGGCAGATGTCTTCAAAATGCTCGTACAAGAATGATTCTTTATGATGCGCCAAGCACCATTTCGCCATAATAGAACCGCCGCGTGACACGATACCCGTCATGCGTTTTGCGGTCATGGGGATGTACGCCAAGCGAACACCTGCGTGGATGGTGAAGTAGTCCACACCTTGCTCTGCTTGCTCAATCAAGGTATCACGGAAGATTTCCCAAGTTAAATCTTCGGCTTTGCCATTCACTTTTTCCAGCGCTTGGTAAATCGGCACGGTGCCAATCGGCACCGGCGAATTGCGGATAATCCACTCGCGTGTTTCGTGAATGTTTTTACCCGTCGATAAATCCATCACTGTATCGCCGCCCCAGCGCGTGCCCCACACCATTTTCTCGACCTCTTCGGTAATCGAAGAACCTAATGCTGAGTTGCCAATGTTGGCGTTAATTTTGACCAAGAAGTTACGGCCAATAATCATCGGCTCGGTCTCTGGATGGTTAATATTGGCTGGGATAATTGCACGGCCGCGGGCGACTTCATCGCGCACGAATTCCGGCGTAATGACTTTAGGAATACTCGCGCCAAAATGCTGGCCTTCGTGTTGTTTTTGTAGCATCTCAGACATGTTTTCGCGGCGTTGATTCTCACGAATCGCGATGTATTCCATCTCAGGCGTGATAATGCCTTTGCGTGCGTAATGCATTTGACTGACGTTTGCGCCAGCCTTGGCGCGCAATGGTTTGCGGTGCAAATTAAAGCGCATTTCGGTTAATTCTGGGTCAACCAGGCGTTGATGCCCAAACTCAGAGCTTGGACCATCTAATTGCTCTACATCACCACGTTCCATAACCCAGCCTGCCCGCAATGCGGGTAAGCCGTTTCGGATGTCGATGCTTACATCTGGATCTGTGTATGGGCCTGAAGTATCGTAAACGATGACTGGTGGGTTTTTTTCAGTCCCAAATTGTGACGGCGTATCACTTAATGAAATTTCACGAAATGGTACTTTAATATCTGGTCGGCTACCTTGTAGGTATACTTTGCGTGATTTGGCAAAAGGTTTGGTTGCGCCTGCATCTACAGTGGCATCGGTATTAACGAACTTGGGGAGGTTTTTGTGCAGATTCTTATCTACGGCATTCATGGCGCATCCTTAAAAATAAACGTAGGATGCAAGACCAACCTGCATTCCCTACGGCGGCATTACCCACATCAGGTTCAAAGGGTGATTCTCACTGAAATTTTAGAAATTTCAGACCCCTAGCAATAGACAGAATGTACGCGAAATTGCTCAAAATAGCAATCTTCATTAGCTTGTTTGCGGACACCGATTATTTGCATTTGTATGAAATATTTAGATATTTTCAAAAAAAAATGTTATAAATACGCATTATAAAATTATATTAATATTTGTAGGTTACATTATGGTACTCATCGCGCTTTACTATTTGGTTGCAATTGTCGTTTTGACACTTCATTTCACGGGGCATTTGGAGCGTTGGAATCTTGAGTGGCTAGTATTTGTGCTTGCTTTAACCGTTTTCCCCGCAGTGCTTTATTTGTAATAATCAATCTCAAGAATTTAAAAAAGGGCTAGAAATAGCCCTTTTTTATTTCCACCTGCACTAGCTTTTGCTTAATCCTTCAAATTATTTACTCTGCACACCAGCAATATTAATTTTTTGTTAAAACATGCAAAAAGTAGTTGACTTATTTAATTAACGTTGTTAACTTAACATTGTTAATTAAAAATGGGGGTGGTCCAGAATGTTTTATAAATTTAGTTTTATTGTACTCATGAGTTTTTCTTTAATCTCAATTGCGACAGAGCAAAATAGCCCAGCAGGTTTATGGAAAACCTATGACGATAAGGGCGAACCTACTGGGTTTGTCCGCATTACGGAGCAAGCTGGTATTTATACAGGCGTTATTGAAAAAGGCCTTGAAACCGACAAAGAAGATAAATATTGCACGGAGTGTAAAGACGAGCGCAAAGGCCAAAATTTGGTTGGAATGACCATGATGAAGGGTGTAAAAGCAAAGGGCGATGTGTTTGAAGGCAATGAAATTTTAGACCCCTTCTCAGGCAATACTTATCGTGTAAAACTCACCATGAAAGATGCAAAAAAAATGGAAGTACGGGGATTTATTGGCGTAAGTTTATTTGGAAGAACGCAAGTTTGGGAGCGCGCAGAAAATGGACAATAGTTACTTGTGGTTAAAAACCTTACACTTGCTTGGCGTGGTGCTATTTTTGGGCAATATTATTGTCACGGGCTGGTGGAAAAACTTGGCTGACCGCACAAAAAATCCACAAATTATTGCTTTTGCGCAGCGCCAAGTAACCCTGACGGATTATGTTTTTACCGCTGGAGGCGCTGCCATTTTGTTTGTGGCTGGCTCTGCCAATGTGGCTATTCATGGGCTTGATTATTCAAGCAAATGGCTGAGCATGGGGAGTTTGATGTTTACTTTATCTGGAGTTATTTGGGCGGTGATACTTATCCCGACGCAAATCAAGCAGGCCAAAATGGCTAAAGTGTTTGCAGAAACGAATGTGATTCCTAACCAATATTGGAAAATGTGTACGACGTGGAATATTTGGGGTGTGATTGCGACATTGTTACCTTTAGTGAATATCTATTGGATGACGTTTAAACCAGCATAAAATTTTTTTGGAGAATGAAATGAATTACGCATTAATTACTGGGGCTTCAAGCGGTATTGGCCTAGAACTCGCAAAAATAATGGCAGAAAAAGACCACAATTTAATACTAGTCGCAAGGCGTGAAACAGAGCTAAGATCGCTAAAGTATCAGTTAGAAAGCGTGTATAAAGTAAAAGTAGAGCTTATGGCGCTGGATTTATCTTTGTCACAAAGCGCAAAATTACTTTACGACTATTGCCAGCAAAACCAATTATCGGTTGATTGTCTAGTAAACAATGCAGGTTATGGTGATTACGGTAAATTTGATGGCAACAAAGCGGACATTTACCAAAATATGCTGCAACTGAATATAATGAGTTTAACTGAACTCACCTCGCTATTTGTAAAAGAGATGAAAGCCCATGGCAGTGGGCGTATTTTGAATGTAGGCTCAATAGCCGCGTTTATGCCAATGCCAAATTTTGCAGTGTATGCCGCAAGCAAAGCTTATGTGATGCAATTTACGGAAGCGCTCAATTACGATTTAAGAGGCACAGGTGTAACGGCAACTTTATTGAGTCCAGGCGTAACAGAAACAGGCTTTGTGAAACGCGCAAGTATGGGTGCTGCAGCAAATGCGAAAGAAGGTTTAATGGATGCAAAAACGGTAGCAATGGCCGGTTATAATGCAATGATGTCAGGAAAACTGAATGTAACCCCAGGATTTAAAAATCAATTGATAACTTTTGCTTGTAGAACTTTGCCATCACGCGAGGCATTGCTAAAAATCGCTAGTAATGCAATAAGAGATACCTCAAATGCCTAGAAAATAAATAATAACGAATGCCACCAAAACTTAAAACTGAAGAGGAGCGCCAGCAACTGCGCACATTGATTATTGATGCCGCGCGCGAGTTGTTTGTGACGGTAGGCTACGAAGCTGTCACCATGCGCGAGGTGGCTAAGCGCATCGGTTATTCTGCCACCAGTATTTATTTACATTTTGCAGATAAAGAAAGCTTGTTGCGTGCCATTTGTGATACTGATATGTTAGCGCTCGCTTCGAGTTTAAAAGAGATTATGCAAATTGAAGATCCTGTCGAGCGCATGAGAATACTTGGGCTGGGATATGCGCAATTTGCACTTACTCATCCAAATCATTATCGCATGATGTTTATGACGCCGCGCGATCCTTGCAGTCCAGAGACATCAAGTGTGCAACAAAATAATGCAGAACAAGATGCTTATTTTCAGCTTAAAACCGTTGTGAATGATGTATTTTTAGCAGGTAGATTTAAACCAGAACTACGAGATTCGGAACTGATTGCACAAACAATATGGGCGGGGATGCACGGTGTTTGCTCGCTAGATATTATTATGGCCAAAGACACATGGGTGAATTGGTGTGCGATTGAGCAACGTATAAAACTAATGCAAGACATTTTGATGCAAGGGCTATTAAACAATGAATATCAATAACATTAAAAATAGTATTTTTTTGATGACAAGTCTAGTGCTAGCGGCTTGCGAAAAACCCGAAGTCCCGCCAACACCACCCCGCCCTGCTTTGGTGATGGTAGTAGGAAAAACTGCAATTAACAAATCAATGGTGCTGGTGGGCGAAGTGAAGTCTCGATATGAATCAAACCAAAGTTTTCGTATAGGTGGAAAGATTATTGAGCGCAAAGTTGAAGTGGGTAGTCAAGTAAAAAGAGGTCAAGTGCTGGCGCGGATTGATGCAACAGACACCAATCTAAACACACAGGCGGCAAATGCTGATGTGAGAGCGGCAGAAGCGAATTATGAGCTCGCAAAAGCTGAAGTAGAACGCCAACGCAAATTAGTAGAGAAAAAGTTTATTTCGCAATCTGCACTGGAAGTGCGAGAGGCTGATTTAAAAACATCCGCTGCGAAAGTGCAACAAGCAAAAGCACAAGCCTCGGCCACTGGCAACCAATCGCGCTATGCCACCTTAGTAGCAGACCGCGAAGGCGTGGTGACGCAAGTGCACGCCGAGCCAGGCCAAGTGGTGCAAGCGGGCGAGATGGTGGCGCAAATTGTAGATACCAAACAAATTGAAGTGTTAATTTCTGTACCTGAATCGCGTATGACTAAAGTAAAAATAGGTGAAAAAGTTGCAATTAAGCTATGGGCAGATCGTGAGAAAACTTATTTAGGTATTGTGCGCGAAGTTGCACCTGCTGCAAGCTCAACTACACGCACGTTTGACGTACGTGTTGCAATTAAAGATGCGGATGAAGCTGTAAAATTAGGGATGACCGCAGGCGTGAAATTTGCAGATGAAGGTACAACTGATATTTTGGTACCAAGCGCCGCGTTGACACAAATCAACGGTAAAAGTATTGTGTGGGTGATTGATAAAAATGGCGTTGCTAATACGCGTGAGGTGACAGCAGGTCAATATAGCGAAGAAGGCGTGCCTATAATAAGTGGATTACAAGCGGACGAATTGGTTGCAATTGCTGGTGTGCATACGTTAGTTAAAGGCCAAAAAGTACAGCCGAAACTAGCAGAACAATTTGCGGCAGATCAAGATGAGTGATGACTTACACGTGGTAGGAAAAGGTCGCTTCAATTTATCAGAATGGGCGCTTAATCATCAAACTTTAGTGTTGTATTTGATGATTATGCTTACAGTTTCAGGTTTATTGGCTTATACCAAACTAGGTCAATCGGAAGACCCGCCTTTTACGTTTAAAGTCATGCTGGTGCGAGCAACTTTACCTGGTGCAAGTGCACAAGAGGTTGAGCAGCAAGTTACAGATAAGCTTGAGAAAAAACTTCAAGAAGTGCCGCATTTAGATCACACCAATAGTTTTTCTCGGCCTGGTGAGGCGATGATTTTTATTATCATCAAAGACGATACTTTTTCTAAAGAAATCCCACAAATTTGGTACCAAGTGCGTAAAAAAATTGGGGATATTAGGCACACTTTGCCAAGCAACCTAGAAAGTCTCACTTTTAACGACGAATTCAGCGATGTATTCGGCAGTATGTATGCACTCACTGGTGATGGCTTTGATAATTTTGCGCTGAAAAAACAAGCAGAAATAATCCGTGCGGAATTACTTAGTACGCCCGACGTTGCTAAAGTGAGCTTTTTTGGTGAGCAAAAACAGCGAATTTTTATTGAGCTATCCAATGCAAAGCTTTCGACCATTGGTCTAAATACAGCCACTATGGTGGGCATTTTGCAGGCACAAAATGCAATTGTGCGCGGCGGTACTTACGATTCGCCAAGTGAACGCATTCGTATTGATGTTTCTGGCCGTTACAGTAATTTAGACGATTTGCGTGAGCTTAGACTACGAGCAAATAATCAAGATTTTAAATTGGGCGATGTTGCGCGCGTTTATCGCGGTTATGAAGACCCACCTGTCGATACAGTGCGGTTTAAAGGGCAAGATGCTTTGTTGCTTGGTGTCAGCATGACTGAAGGTGGCGATGTCATCACGCTAGGCCATGCGCTGGATAAAAAAATCGCACGCATTCAACAAGATTTGCCAGTGGGATTAAAGTTTACAACAGTGACTTCGCAACCGAAAATAGTGGCCAATTCAGTCAACGATTTTGTGCATTCTCTGATGGAGGCCTTGGTAATTGTGCTTGGCGTAAGCTTGCTATCCTTAGGTTTGCGCACAGGCATTGTGGTAGCAATTTCTATTCCGGTGGTTTTGGCCGCTACTTTTTTAGTGATGCATCTTTACGATATTGGCTTGCATAAAATCTCGCTTGGTGCGCTGATATTGGCCCTAGGCTTGTTAGTAGACGATGCGATTATTGCAGTTGAGATGATGTCATCAAAAATGGAGCAAGGCTGGGATCGTGTCAAAGCAGCCTCATTTGCTTACAGCTCTACTGCTATGCCCATGCTTACGGGTACACTGGTAACGGTTGCTGGCTTTTTGCCTATCGCCACAGCGGCTTCTAGCACGGGCGAATACACACGCTCTATTTTCCAAGTTTCAGCGATTGCGCTCATTATTTCTTGGTTTGCTGCGGTAATTTTTGTCCCTTACCTAGGCTATCACTTATTGCCCGATTACACTAAAGCGCCGCAAGCAAGCAAGCTAATCCTTTGGTTAAAAAGGAAGCTAAATTTAACGGATGCCAAAGAAACTAATCATCACCATGATATTTATAACACCAAGTTTTACAATGTGTTTCGCCAACTGGTGACAAGCTGTGTGCGCTATCGTAAAACCGTGATGGCCATAACATTAACCTTGTTTGTGTTTGCTATCGTAGGATTTGGTAAAGTGCAGCAACAATTTTTTCCCGATTCAACTCGATTAGAATTAGTTGTGGATTTACGTTTGACCGAAGGCGCGTCCTATCAATCCACCAATACCGAAGTAAAAAAATTAGAGACATGGCTAACACAATGGAATAAGAAGCAAGGTGGGATTGATAATTTTGTGGCCTACATTGGCAATGGCGCACCGCGTTATTATTTGCCATTAGATGTACAACTTGGCCATCGCGGTTTTGCACAGTTTGTGGTGCTGAGCAAAGATTTAAAAACGCGCGAAGCGCTGCGTAAAGATTTGCTTAAGCTATTTGAAACCGATTTCCCTAATTTGCGCGGCTCTGTGTTGCGGCTTGAAAATGGCCCGCCCGTGGGCTTTCCTGTGCAGTTTAGAGTCAGTGGAACAGATGTACCAAAAATTCGTACGCTCGCTCACCAAATTGCAGATATCATGCGATTAAACCCGCATTTGCTTAATGTGCAACTCAATTGGGAAGAGCCAAGCAAAGTGGTTAAAGTGAAAGTTGATCAAGCTAAAGCACGCTTGCTAGGTGTCAGTTCGGTTGATATTGCCAATGTGCTCAATGGCGCAATGAACGAACTTTATATTTCTGAGTTTAGAGAAAACAACGAGCGTATCGATTTGGTGGTACGCGGTGCAGAATATGAGCGCACCAAATTATCACGCCTACCTAATCTGATGATTATTAAGCCCGATGGCAAAGGCGTGGCACTTTCGCAATTAGCCACGATTACTTCCGAGTTTGAAGAAGGCGTGGTTTGGCGGAGAAATCGTGTACCTTCGATCATTGTGCGAGCCAATCTTCAAGATGGCATTCAGGCACCTGTGGTTTCCGCACAGGTAGAAGAGAAATTAAACGCGATTAAAGATAAGCTACCCTTGGGCGTTACAATAGAAACAGGCGGAGCGGTAGAAGAGTCTGCAAAAGGTGGTGCATCAGTGGCAAAAGGCTTTCCGCTATTTTTGGTGGCAGTACTTACCTTGCTTATTATCCAATTGCAAAGCTTTTCACGCGTTTTTTTAGTGCTACTTACCGCACCATTAGGTTTAATCGGAGTCACAATAGGGCTATTAGTGTTTAATCAACCATTTGGCTTCGTGGCGATGTTAGGGACAATTGCATTATCAGGCATGATTATGCGTAACTCAGTGATTTTGGTTGACCAAATTGACCAAGATAAAGCCAGCGGCTTGGCGCCGTGGCAAGCGATTGTAGAATCGACTATTCGCCGCTTTAGGCCGATTGTACTTACTGCGGCAGCGGCAATCTTGGCGATGATACCGCTTACGCGAAGTGTTTTTTTCGGGCCAATGGCAGTCGCGATTATGGGCGGTTTAGCCGTAGCCACTTTGTTAACGGTACTATTTTTGCCGGCGCTTTATGCGGCTTGGTTTAGAGTGAATGTGCCTAAAACGGCATAAAGCTTTGCGCTATAATGAATTTAAATTGATTGGACATAGAATATGACTCAAATAGCAGACAACACTACAAACAGTATCGCGCGTTTCAACATGATAGAACAGCAAATTCGCACTTGGGAGGTGTTAGATCCGAAAGTGTTGCAATTGCTGAATGAGGTACCTCGAGAAAATTTTGTGCCTGCGATTTATCAAGGTTTAGCATTCGCCGATATTGAAATCCCGCTTGGTGCTAGTGAACATGCTTCTGGTCAGAAAGAGCCAGGACAAAATATGCTTTCTCCAAAGTTGGAGGCGCGTATTTTACAGTCGCTAAATGTGAAAAAATCGCATGAAGTGCTGCATATTGGTACCGGCAGCGGCTATTTTGCTGCACTATTGGCAGCGCAGGCCAAGCACGTCAATTCGCTAGAAATCGATGCGGAATTGAGCGCGACGGCGGCATATAAACTTTCACAAAATAATATCCATAATGTCACTTTAGAGCTGGCAGATGGTATTGCGGGAATGCCATATAAAAAACCATTTGACGTGATTGTTTTCACTGGTTCATCGCCAGTCGAGCCAGCTGGCGTGCGCCAGCAACTTAATGTTGGCGGCTTGATGTTTATCGTGCTCGGGCAGGCGCCAGTGATGCAAGCTACACTTATTCAGCGCATTTCAGAAGATGCATTTAAAGTAGATGTGTTGTTTGAAACATGTATTGCTACCCTAGAAAACGCACCACAAGTCAACGCATTTGAGTTTTAAAGTGCTATGAAAATCACCCATATATCTATTCTTTTAGCCTTGTTTTTAAGTAGCCAAGCTGGGGCGGAAGGGGCGCAGCAAAACTTACTTGATATTTATCATGAAGCCCTTGCGCACGACCCGACGCTGGCTTCTGCACTTAGTGCGAATAAAGCCGCGCAAGAAATTATCGAGCAAGGCAAAGCACTATATCGCCCAACAGTAAATTTTACTGCAGATGCAAGCGCAACTCGCACGCATATTCGATATTTGGATTCGAATATTCCGCCAGGAAATTCTGATTTTGAAAACCTCAAAGCAGGCATAGAAGCACGGCAGCCAATTTACCGTAAGCAAAATTTAGTACAAATGGAGCAAAGTAAAACGCAAGTAAGTTTGGCTGATAAGCAATACCATCTGCAACAGCAAGCGCTTATTTTACGGACTACTCAGGCATATTTTGAGGTGCTAGTGGCTCAGGATAAAATTGATTTACTTGCTGCACAAAAGACGGCAATTTTAAGTCAGTTGGATCAAGCAAAAGCCACATTTGAAGTGGGTACAGCAACGGTAACCGATGTAAATGAAGCGCAAGCCAAGTACGATTTGGTGCTTGCGCAGGAAATAGCCGCCAAAAATGAGTACGAAATCGCTAAACGCTCAATACAAGCAATTACTGGCGAAATTCCACAAAAATTAGCAACGGCAAAATCGGATATTCAAGTTGTGGCGCTTGGGCAGGGTATGTCAGACTGGCAACAAATCGCGCTATTAAATAATTTGAATATTCAAATTCAGCAAGATGCGCTTAAATTATCAGAGCAAGATGTAGATCGTGCTGAGGCAGGCCATTTGCCTACCTTGGATGCTGTGGCTAGTGTTTCGGACAGTTATGCAAATGGCAGTCCATCTGTATTTAGCGCTGGTAATGAGTTGCGTGGCGCTACGATAGGTTTAGAGTTAGAGATTCCTTTATATGCGGGTGGTGCCATTACTTCTAAGGCGCGCCAAGCGGTGCTGAATAAGCAAAAGGCGCAAGATGATGTAGAAATTGTCCGCCGTCAAGTAGATTTTGATACGCAAAGTGCGTTTTTAAACCTCAGCTCTAGCATTGCGCAAGTAAAAGCGCTTGAGCAAGCGCTGATTAGTAGTCAAAGCCAGTTAGATTCCACTAAATTGGGCTATGAAGTCGGCGTACGTACCAGTGTGGACGTACTTAATGCGCAACAGCAATTTTATTCGGCCAAGCGCGATTTGCTACAAGCGCGCTACAATTATTTAGTGAATATCATTCGGCTGAAAACTGCATCTGGCTTGGTTTCTGAGGCAGATTTGCAAGATATTAACCAACAGTTGGCGGCGCTATAACAATGAAGCAGTTGACTGTAAAAGCTATTTTCAGCCAATTGACGATTGTAGATATTCAAACCAAATTAAGCGCTGTGATGCCTGCTGATGCCATGCAAAGTGTCATCAAAAACACAGCCATTTTGGCGCAAGCGGCGAAAATATTGGAGATCCCCCTAATTGCTAGCGAGCAATATCCGCAAGGCTTGGGCGAAACCGTGCCTGAGCTCGCTCAATATTTAGCGCAGTCAAAAATGATTGCAAAAACAGCTTTTTCGGCTTGTGGTGAACCCATGTTTATTCAGCAATTACACCGTGATAAGTCGCAAATCGTACTTGCAGGGATGGAAGCACATATTTGTGTGTTGCAAACCGCATTAGATTTAGTGGTGCAGGGAAAGCAAGTGTTTGTAGTGGAAGATGCAGTGGTTTCGCGTGATGCAAAAAATAAGGCAAATGCCCTAGAAAGATTACACAGTGCCGGTTGTATGATTACCAATACAGAGTCTGTGATTTTTGAATGGCTAGGAAACGCCAACCATGATGCTTTTAAGGTTTTGTCTAAATTAATTAGATAATTTGAATTACTTTGAACTGGAAGCTAATACTATTTGTTTTGCTTATCAGTTTTGGCGCATACCAACATTTCTCGCAAAGACCAGTAACTTATGGCAATGGCGTAATTACAAAACAAGAGCCAGCCCAACTTACTACAAATCAGGCAAATTTTAGCATTAATAACTATACCATTCGGCCCTTAGAGTCTTTTCAAATAGAAGCGCGTGTGCTTTCAGCAACGCATTATCTCATTGGCCGAGAGTCTGATTTATCGCCAGTGGACTTAGCTTTAGGTTGGGGCAGAATGTCTGATGAAGCAATCCTTAAAGACGTCGATATTTCTCAATCAAACCGTTTCTATTATTGGCATGTTGATCATTTCCCAATTCCGAGAGAAGAAATCGAAACGCATAGTGCAAATATGCACATGATTCCAGCCGATAACCAAATTGAAAAACAATTGAAATCAGTGCGTGTAGGACAGGTAGTGAGCATAAAAGGCGAATTGGTAGAGGTGAGCGCGCCAGATGGTTGGCATTGGAAAAGCTCGTTAACCCGAAATGACACTGGTCAAGGGGCATGCGAGCTAGTTTACGTAAAAGAAATTACACTAAAATAGTTTAACTTAATTTAAATACATTTTAATGAGCTGCATCATCCGATCAGAAGCCCCTGTGGAGGCTTTGCTATAATCCAATGCCGCTTTGCGCATTTTTTCGCGTAGCTTTGTATTCTGATGTAACTCCTGAATTTTTTCGCGTAATTCGCTCACGTCCTTAATTAATATCGCAGCGCCAGAGCGAATTGCACTTTTTGATGCGTCAGCAAAATTGAATGTGTGTGGGCCAATCAGCACGGGCTTGCCCATGCTGGCGGCCTCAATCAAATTTTGCCCGCCAAATTTTAGCAAGCTACCACCAATATAGGCGAAATCACAAGCCGCGTAATACACATAAAGCTCACCCATGCTATCGCCCAACACTACGGGTACATGTTGTTTCGCATTTGCGTTTAAATTGCTACGGCGTATATATTTTAGATTCCGTTTTTCTATGAGCACAGAGACTTCATCAAAGCGTTGTGGATGGCGCGGCACAATTACTGTTAAAATATTTAAGCCTTTTACAGCTTCTAAAATAAGAGCCTCTTCGCCTTCTCGCGTGCTGGCGGCTAAAAAGACAGTGCGCTTTAGACCCAAAACCTTACGCAGCGCCAAGCCTTTTTCCAAGCTATCTTCTGGTGGTTTCACATCAAATTTTAAGTTGCCGACTACGTGCACCTCTTCTGCGCCCAGCGATTGAATGCGCGCTGCATCGGCATCACTTTGTGCGGCAATGGCGCTTAAACTCTGCAAGCCATTTTTAACCAAGCCGCCAAGGCAAATGTAACCTTTGGCAGATTTGGCTGAAAGTCGTGCATTAAGCAATAACAAAGGCACATTTTTGCATTTACAAGCCGCAATCAAGTTAAACCAAAGTTCGGTTTCCATCAGCAAGCCAATGGCAGGATTAAAATGCGCTAAAAATTTGTTTACAGCATAAGGTAAATCATAAGGTAAATATACGCGCTGTAAGCTATCCCCATATAAATGTTCACTTACTTCGCGCCCAGTGGGTGTGGTGTGCGTGAGCAAAATTTGGTAATCGGGGTATTCTTTCTGAAGCGCATCAACCAATGGCGCCGCGGCCCGCGTTTCGCCCACCGAGACACAATGTAACCAAATCACAGGTTTGCTAACGGGGGTTGAGTAAACGCCAAAGCGTTCGCCCCAGTGTTGCCAATATTCAGGTTGCTTGATGCCGCGCCAAAATAATTTTAGCGGCACAAACGGTAAAGCCAGAAAGAGTAATAAGGTGTAAATTATTCGTGGCATACGCTATTTTCTCATAAAAAATAGACATCACCAGCATTGTAATTTTATGTGGTGCATATGTCACATATTTTGGCTAGAAAAATATTTTTTAAACTGCAATTTAATGTGAGCATTCACTCACATTGCTCAAATGCCAGTGCTGGCTTGAATTTAGCTCAAAATGCGCAAAAATGGTGCAAAAAATCTAGAGTAAAAAGGTGTTGACGCACACAAAATAAAGGCTTAAATTTCATTCCTTGGCACTATATGTTGTGTTGTAAGGCGCTTACTTTCAAAAAAATGTATGATTATTTATATAAATCACATAGTTAGTAAAAATCTGGCAAAAAACATAGTAAAGGATAATAAAAATTGGGGAGTTGCACATGTTAAAAGCGGTTGAATCATCACAAGCATCATCATCAGAAACAGGACATCAAATACCTATTCAGTCCGTTTCTTTGGATATTTGGGATAAAAAATATCGGTTAAAAACCAAAACTGGTGAGCATGTTGATAAAGACATGGATGATTCTTACAGTCGTGTTGCGCGCGCACTTGCCGATGTGGAAACCACAGAAGAAAAACGCCAAGAATGGCACGAAAAATTTTTGTGGGCATTGCGTCATGGCGCTATTCCCGCAGGCCGCATCACCTCTAACGCTGGCGCGTTAGAGCACAAACCAGCTACTTCTACCATTAATTGCACTGTTTCAGGCGTGGTGGAAGACAGCATGGACAATATTTTAAACAAAGTTCACGAAGCTGGCCTAACTCTCAAGGCTGGTTGCGGTATTGGTTACGAGTTTTCTACACTTCGCCCAAAAGGCGCATTTGTAGCGGGCGCTGGTGCATATACCAGCGGCCCACTTTCCTTTATGGATATTTACGACAAAATGTGTTTTACCGTATCAAGCGCAGGCGGTCGTCGTGGCGCGCAAATGGCCACATTTGATATTAGCCACCCAGATGTCACTGACTTTATTAAAGCTAAACGTGAAAACGGCCGTTTACGCCAATTTAACCTTTCATGCCTTATCACTAAAGAGTTTATGGAAGCGGTAAAAGCCGATGCCGAATGGAAACTGGCTTTCCCTGTTACCGAAAAAGAAGCAATTGTAGATGGTCTAAATACCAACGACGAAGCACAAGTGGTGTGGCGCGAGTGGCCAGTTAAAGGCAAATACCTCACTAAGACCGATGGTGTAGATGCAGGTAAAGTAGCTTGCCGCGTGTATAAAACCATCAAGGCACGACGTTTGTGGGATGTGATTATGTCCAGCACTTACGATTTTGCCGAGCCAGGTTTTATTTTGATCGACCGCGTGAACGAGATGAACAACAACTGGTTTTGCGAGAACATCCGCGCTACCAACCCATGCGGTGAGCAACCTTTGCCACCTTACGGCGCATGCTTGCTCGGCTCTGTTAATTTAACTATGTTCGTTAAAAAACCATTCACCGATGAAGCCTATTTCGATTGGGCAGAATACCGTGAAACGGTTGCCATTTTTACGCGTATGCTAGATAACGTAGTAGAAATCAACGGCTTGCCATTGCAACAACAACGCGAAGAAATCGCACGCAAACGCCGCCACGGCATGGGTTACTTAGGCTTAGGTTCTGCGCTCACCATGATGAAAATGAAATACGGTGACGAAAACTCTCTCAAATTTACCGAAGAAGTCACACGCGTGATGGCCGAAGAAGGCTGGAACACAGGCGTGCAACTGGCTGAGGAAAAAGGCCCAGCGCCAATTATGGAAGAAAAATTTGAAGTTACAGCAGACATGTTGGCAAAACGCCCAGAAATGGCGGCAGATGGCTACAAAGTAGGCAGCAAAGTTTTTGGTAAGGTCTTGCTCGGCAAATACAGCCGCTATATGCAGCAATTTCCCGAAGGCCTGCGTAACCAAATCGCTACTAAAGGGGTTAGATTCACGCACCACAGCTCGATTGCGCCAACGGGCACGATTTCATTAAGCTTAGCCAACAACGCCAGCAACGGCATCGAGCCAAGCTTTGCGCACCATTACAATCGTAACGTGATTCGCGAGGGCAAAAAATCGAAAGAAAAAGTCGATGTGTTCAGCTACGAGCTGTTGGCTTATCGCGAGCTTGTTAACCCAAAAGCCATGCCGTTTGGCACAAGTGACGAGGAAAAATTACCTGACTACTTTTTAGATTCTTCCACCATCATGGCAAAAGCCCATGTGGATATTCAAGCCGCCGCGCAAAAATGGATTGATAGCTCAATCTCAAAAACCATTAACGTGCCCACTGATTACGATTTTGAAGATTTCAAAAGTATTTACTTATACGCATACGACAAAGGCTTAAAAGGTTGCACCACATTCAGGTTCAACCCAGAGGCTTTCCAAGGCGTGTTGGTCACCGAGAAAGATTTAGAAAACACCACCTACAAATTCACCTTGGATGACGGCACAGAAATTGAAGCCAAAGGCAACGAAGAGATTGAATACGATGGCGAGATTCACAGCGCGGCAAATCTGTACGATGCACTTAAAGAGGGGTATTACGGCAAGTTTTAGTTAGATTGTAAGAGTAAATTTTTTAATTGAACGTCGGGGGACAATCATGAAAAATGCACTACAAACTCGTTTTCAACACATTAAAACAACAATTGCAGAATTTAAAGACGAATTTTCGCTACTGCAAGAGCTTAGGTATTTAAGGGAAATATTATGGCAATTAAAATAGATAAAAAAATCACTGGTTACAACCTTGTTACGCCCGAAAGTAAAGCGGCTGAGGCTAAAGCGGCGGAAGTGAGCAACGTAATACCCATGGGCGAGCCGCTAAGCCGCCCCGATATTCTCGTCGGCAGCACTTACAAAATTAAAACACCGGTAACCGAACACGCGCTTTACATCACCATTAACGATGTGATTATGCACGAAGGCACACCGCAAGAGCACCGCCGTCCTTTTGAGATTTTTATCAACTCCAAAAACATGGAGCACTTTCAATGGATCGTCGCTTTAACGCGCGTGATGTCGGCCGTATTCCGCAAAGGTGGCGATGTGACCTTTTTGGTGGAAGAGCTTAAAAGCGTGTTTGAGCCAAGTGGCGGCTACTTTAAAAAAGGCGGCAAATTTGTGCCAAGCCTAGTGGCAGAAATTGGTGAAGTGGTCGAGAAGCACCTGCAAAACATTGGCATGCTAAAAAAAACGGGGCTGGATGAACACCAGCAAAAATTGGTAGAAGATAAACGCACAGAATATTTTGAAAAGCACGCCCAGCCTAACGAAGAGATGAATGCAGAAGGTTTCCCCAAAGGGGCGCAGCTATGTAACAAGTGCAACCATAAATCGGCGATTATTATGGATGGTTGTTTGACTTGTTTGAATTGTGGTGAGAGTAAATGCGGGTAAACTAAAAACTGGCGAAAGCCAGTTTTTTTGTAGGATTTACTAAAGTCGTAGATATAAAGTAATTTAAAATCAATTACATATACTATTTTCTGCACCATACATTTCTTACTATTGTGAGCAGAGT
>JBJXDT010000095.1:0-61512 GCA_046153505.1 Methylophilaceae bacterium
CAAAGCAGATTCCGCTTGCGTGCAAGCATGCTCAGCGCCAGTTTTGACACTCTCTTTAAAAGCTTGCCAGCTTGACTTTTCGGAATTCAATTTTTTCTCAGTTTTAGTTTCAGTCGACATAGTCTCAGCAGTCACTTGGTGTTTTTCTTTAGCAACGACTGTAGACATTTCTGTACTATATTTTTCAGGTTTTGTTGGGCTGCTTGCGGCCATTTCAGGCTCTACAGCAGGTTTCTGCGTAATTTTTTTCTGCGCAACTTTTTTCTGCGTAGCTTTAACAGGCTCTTCTTCAGCCTTGCTGGGTTCTTCTTGGACTGTCACAACCGCCGTATTATCTTTCTTTAAAGGCGCCGCAACTTGCACAGACTGCTTTTCGGACTTAGCTTCCGGTTTTTTAACTTCCTCAGCTAACGTTGGTGGATCCATTACTATATTTGGCTCAATTGGCATGAGTATCCGCTTGCCCAACACAAATATTGCAACAAATGCCAATAAACCAATAGCTGCCTTCTTCCAGCCTATTTTGCTCGCTGTCAGTTGCCAATTATGCTTAGCAATCTCTTCTGCAACATCCGCACCTGAATCAATATTAGCTTGATCTGCAAGTCGACGAACAGCATAAACCTCTTCATCATGAGCATGCATATCATAAGGCTCAAACATCTTAGCCATCTCTTGAGTGAGATTCGAGGCAATTTCATGGTACGCACGAGAAACCAAAATCTGGTTTGGATTGGCAAAGCTCATAATGCGATACGCCTCATCAACCCCATCACCAGAAATTATTTGCCGTTGTTTTTTGTTTATCACGTTAAGCGCGCCTAAATTAAGACCAAATTGCACGTAAATAGGCTTTAAACTTTGTGTGTTGTTTTTTAGAATTTCGTCGCGAACAGTAAGTGATACTAACAAGGCATCATCCAAGGCATCTTCAAGTTGTCCGGTAAATGCAATTAAAGCGCCTTGCTCGGTTTGTGTTATCACTCGGTCTAATTCTGGAACATCAATTAATGCACGATTGATTAAATCATCCAATTGTTTTTTAATTTCACTTTGCTCAGCAATCGCTTTTTTTGAAAAATCGATAATTTCTAAGGCTACGATGCTGCAAGTTAAATTTTTATCCATTTTTTCGTTAATATCTTGACGTTAGTCGCTTATCTTAATCATAAACTTTCAACAATTCAAACAAATATTGCAAATGTTACCTAATAAAAAACCAGCCGAAGCTGGTTTATTGTTTACTCTTTCAAAGCACGTTTACGTTCGTGCTCTAACAAATGGCGCTTACGAATACGAATATTCTTTGGGGTAATTTCAACCAACTCGTCATCATCAATAAATTCTACTGCACTTTCAAGTGTTAATTGAATAGGTGTGATCAAGCGAACAGCTTCATCAGTGCCGGAGGAGCGAACATTTGTCAGTTGTTTACCTTTGATCGGATTCACAATTAAATCGTTATCCCTACTATGAATACCAATGACCATACCTTCATATAACTTATCGCCTGGTACAGAGAACATTTTTCCACGATCTTGCAGTTTCCAAAGCGCGTAGGCCACAGCCTCACCATGTTCAGCAGAAATCAACACGCCATTACGACGACCAGGCATGTCTGGTTTAATTGGTGCATATTCATCAAAAATATGTGCCATGAGCCCTGTTCCGCGGGTCATTGTTAGAAATTCTGATTGAAAACCAATTAAGCCTCGAGCTGGAATTTTGTATTCCAAACGTGTACGTCCATTTCCATCAGACTCCATATTTTGCAATTCACCTCGGCGGCGACCTAATTCTTCCATCACAACGCCTTGGTTGTCATCTTCCAAATCAACTGTTAGCACTTCATATGGCTCACATTTTTCACCATTCACTTCTCGGTAAACCACCCGTGGTTTACCGACTGCCAACTCAAAACCCTCTCGGCGCATTGTTTCAAGCAATATTGTTAAATGCAACTCTCCTCGACCCGAAACTCTGAACACATCAGTATCTTCTGTGTCTTCTACACGAAGTGCAACATTTACAAGTAACTCTTTAGTTAGTCGGTCACGAATCTGACGTGTAGTCACGAACTTACCTTCAGTACCTGCAAGCGGTGATGAGTTGACCATAAAATCCATGGTTAAGGTTGGTTCATCTACGCCCATTACTTCTAATCCGACTGGATTTTCGCGATCCGCAATAGTAAAACCAATACCAATTTCATCAATACCTGAAACAATTACAATGTCGCCTGCTTCAGCTTCATCTACTGGCACTCGCTCCAAACCAACAAAACCCAAAACTTGGTTAATTTTACCTTGACCAACTTGCTTATCACCATTCATAACAGCAACTGATTGGCCTGGTTTAATACGGCCATTACGAACACGGCCAACTGCTAAGCGCCCTGTATAAGTAGAATAATCTAGTGCAGAAATTTGCAATTGGAGTGAAGCGTTGCTATCACCTGCAGGTGGAGCGACGTGGCTAAGAATTGTTTCAAACAAAGGACGCATATTGTCAGATTTGTCTTTCATATCCAACATAGCAAAACCATTTAGCGCTGATGCATATACTACTGGAAAGTCTAATTGCTCATCTGTTGCACCTAAATTGGCAAATAAATCAAAGGTATGATTAATTACCCAATCTGTACGCGCACCAGGGCGATCAACCTTATTGATAACTACAATTGGTTTCAATCCAAGAGCAAGCGCCTTTTTGGTTACAAAACGTGTTTGTGGCATTGGGCCTTCAACCGCATCTACCAATAAGACAACCCCATCGACCATGCCTAAAACGCGTTCTACTTCACCACCAAAGTCAGCATGGCCTGGTGTATCTACAATATTAATTTTTGTACCTTCATAAATCACTGAAGTATTTTTGGCAAGAATAGTAATACCGCGTTCTTTTTCTAAATCATTAGAATCCATGACGCGTTCTGTTATTGCTTGATAGGCAGCAAATGTGCCAGATTGTTGTAAAAGCTTATCCACCATCGTTGTTTTACCATGATCAACGTGGGCGATAATTGCGATATTTCTTAAATTACGAGCCATGAGTGCTGCCATTTGTTTGGAAGGGCGCGATTTTACCACAATATCTTGGTAATTAATTTGACAATCTCAATTAAATGGTTATACTGCGCGCAAGTTAAAACTTTTGCTTTATTCATTTAGTGAGTTTGAAGTTTTAGATTCATTGCCCTGACCTATCGTAACTCGTGAAATTTTGAAGTTACATCTACTTTATCGGTTAGTGGCTATGCCCGTGCGCTGGTAAAGAAGTTTTAAAAATCAACACTTCTGCGTTTATATACTGCTCAATAGAGCATTAATTGCGTTATTGCTTGCGCCCTTTTTTGTTTTTATTAGAAAGGGACATACTTTGTCTTTTGAATCATTAAATTTACACCCATCCATTCTTCGTGCAATTGAAGAAGCTGGTTACACAACACCCACCCCTATTCAAGCACAAGCCATTCCAGAAATCATGGCAGGACATGACATTATGGCCTCTGCCCAAACTGGCACAGGCAAAACTGCTGGCTTTACTTTACCTGCACTTAACTTATTAGCGACGCCGCACGCTTCAAACAGCCGTGGCCCACGTATTTTAGTGTTAGTACCAACACGTGAACTAGCGGCGCAAGTGAACGAATCTGCTCGCAAGTACGGTAAGTATATCCGTGCACGCACAGTGAGCATTGTGGGTGGCATGCCTTACCCATTGCAAAACAAGTTGCTTTCGCAGCCTTTAGATATTTTAGTAGCCACACCAGGCCGTTTTATTGACCACATGGAACGTGGTCGTATTGATTTAACGCGTTTGCAAATGCTTATTTTAGATGAAGCAGATCGCATGTTAGACATGGGCTTTATGCCTGATGTTGAGCGAATTTGCCAAGCATTACCAAAAGAGCGTCAAACATTATTATTCTCAGCCACTTTAGATGGCAACATTGGTCGAATTGCTCGCGACATACTTAAAAATCCAAAAACAATTCAAGTTGCGCAACAAAAAGAAAAACATGCCAATATTGAACAACGTCTGCATTATGTAGACGACATGACGCACAAAAACAAGCTGTTGGAACATTTGTTGATTGCGCCTGACATGAACCAAGCGATCATTTTCACTTCTACCAAACGCCATGCTGATTTGCTTGCAGAAGACTTATACGCCGCAGGCCACAAAACAGCAGCTTTGCACGGTGACATGACCCAGGGCGCACGCAACCGTACACTTACGAAATTACGCCATGGTGATGTAAAAGTACTCGTGGCAACCGATGTTGCCGCGCGCGGCATTGATGTGCAAGGCATTAGCCATGTGATTAACTACGATTTACCAAAGTTCGCTGAAGATTATGTACACCGTATTGGCCGTACAGGACGCGCTGGGGCAAACGGAATTGCTATTTCCTTCGCTTCAAATATGGATCGCCATATTTTGCGCAAAATCGAACAATTTACTGGCAACCGGATGGAGCCAGCAGTGATTGAAGGTTTTGAACCAAAACGTGCTTTTAACAAAGATGCCCCAGAAGGCAAGCGTGGCACAAGCCGTGGTGCTGGTCGTAATGCACGTAACGAACGTTCGCACCAACCAGGTGGTACTGGTGGCTATCAGCCACGCGGCAATGCTAGCAGTGACCGTGGTCGCAGTTTTGGTGACCGCGCTGCAAGCGATCGCGCGCCATCCTCACACCAGCCTAGTGACCGTAACTTTGGCAGCCGCACCGAACGTAGCTTTGGTGACAAACCAAGATTTAACGATGGCGCGAGAGGTTTTTCAAACCGTGATTCTCGCCCAAATGAGCGCAGCACAAATACTGCAACTAACATTCCACGTGATAGCGCAGGTGAGATTAATGGTAACAGCCGTAGCTATACGAAAGATACCGACATGCAGTTTGCACGTGAATTAGCGCGTGGATTTGGCAGTGCACGACCAGCTCGAAGTGGTGAAGCTCGCAACAGTGATGTGCGAAACAAATCACCTCGCAATAGCGATGCAAAAATATCAGATGAAAAATTTGGTAAGCCACGTGCATCACGCGCAAGCCAAAATGACCGAACATACCCAGGCAGCACTCCTTCGGGCGACCGAGCACCACGCCGTTCAAACGTAGATGCGGCTAAACGTCCACGTAACTTCGCCTAATTTAAAGCTATGACAACAGAAGTAAGTACTTCAGTAGTAACTAGTTTTGACGAACTTGGGCTTGCAGCACCTTTGTTGCAGGCCATTAAAGCGACTGGCTACACAACCCCTACGCCCATACAAACCAAAGCTATTCCATTAGCTTTGGAGGGCAAGGATTTAATGGCTGGGGCACAAACAGGCACGGGTAAAACTGCGGCGTTTGCGCTACCTCTGTTGCATAAGCTTTTACCTTTAGCTAGCACAAGCACATCACCAGCTAAACACCCAATTCGCGCCTTAGTGCTAACGCCTACGCGCGAACTAGCTATTCAAGTTGAAGAAAGCGTCAAAGTGTATGCTAAACATACCGCTTTGCGCAGTTTGGTTGTATTTGGCGGAGTCGACATTAAGTCGCAAACACCACATTTAAAAACGGGTGTGGAAATCTTGGTCGCTACGCCGGGCCGATTATTAGATCATATTGAGCAAAAAACCTTAAGCTTAAGCCAAGTGCAAATTTTAGTACTAGATGAAGCCGACAGAATGTTGGATATGGGTTTCATGCCCGATTTAAAGCGTATATTGGCGCTTTTGCCAAAACAACGTCAAAATCTGATGTTTTCTGCCACTTTTTCTAATGAAATCAAAAAGTTAGCTGATGATTTTTTAACAAATCCTACCTTGGTTGAAGTCGCTCGTAGCAATGCCACCAATGAAAACGTGATGCAAAAAGCCTACGCGGTGGAACAAAGCAAAAAACCAGTATTTTTGTCTCAGCTATTAAAAAGTGAGGCTGCGAATCAAGTTATTATTTTTACCAAAACCAAAATTACAGCCAGCAAGCTAAGTCGCGCTTTACAAAAAGAAGGAATATCAGCAGATGCTATTCATGGCGATAAAAATCAAAAAGAGCGTATCGAAGCTTTAGACGCGTTTAAATCTGGAAAGATTACAGTGCTTGTGGCCACCGATGTTGCTGCTCGCGGCTTGGATATTAGCGATTTGCCAATGGTGATTAACTACGAAATCCCTAGCGCCCCTGAAGATTATGTACACCGGATTGGTCGTACTGGACGCGCTGGTGCTAGTGGTATCGCGATTTCTTTGGTTTCTGAGGATGAGGAAAAATACTTCACAGAAATTGAAAAGCTAATTAAAAAAAGTATACCTCGGGAAAGCTTGCAGATATTGGCTTCCAGAGCAGATAGCGCACGAATCACGAAGCAAGCAAGTGGTCATTCGACTGCGAACACCCATACTAGAACAACCCAAAGCCATTCTCAAAAAAACAAAGACCCATGGTTTGACAAACCTTACGAGCCTTTACAAGCAGCAGCTCAAACAAGAACAATTGTAACGACATCCCGCAAAGCGCCTTTGGCGGCCTTGTTGGGTGGCTTAAAACGAAATTAAGCTTTCTTTTTTAGCCAAGTTTGCATCTCGGTTGCTGAAATTGGTAGTGAATACAAATAACCTTGCATAATTTTACAGCCGTTTTCTGCAAGAATATCAGATTGCAATTGGCTTTCTACACCTTCACCTACTAAATTCAAGCCTAACGCGTCACCTAGCGCAATAATGGCTTTTACAATCAAGCGATCATCTTCGCTGCTGACAATGTTTTCTACAAAAACACGGTCAATTTTAACCTCGTCAACCGACCAGCGTTTAAGGTAAAGCAAGGATGAATGCCCCACGCCAAAATCGTCTAAGGATACTTTATAACCGTTGTCCTTGATATGGCGCATATTTTTCTTCACAGCATCTGCATATTCCAGTAAAGCGTGCTCAGTGATTTCTATGCAAATCAACTCAGGCGGGACTTCATATTTTGCAGTAATAGCAGTAAGGGATTTACTTAAATTCACCGAGCGCAAATGTCGCGCCGAGATATTTACTGAAACGCGCGGCACTTGATAACCTTTATCTAACCAATCACGTATTTGCTTGCAGCTTTCCTCTAGGACAAACTCCCCGATATCATTAATCAGTGAAGATTGTTCGGCAATTTTAATAAATTCCATAGGTGGAATTAAACCGCGCTCAGGGTGACGCCACCTTAATAAAGTTTCCATGCCAAATAATTTCTGAGATTTGTGATCCACTTGCGGTTGAAACACAACAAACATCTGATTTTCTTTAAGTGCCTTGCGGATATCATGCTCCATATCCAACCACTGATGCGCAATATAGTTAAGTCCTATTGTATAAAACTCAAAGTCATTGCGCCCATTTTGCTTGGCGCGGTACATGGCCAAATCTGAATACAAAAGTAAAGTTTGTGGGTCGGTCGTATCATCCGGATAAACACTCACCCCAATCGACACAGTGCTATATATACGTTGCTCTTTAAGTTCAAAAGGCACAGCAAAGGCCGCAATAATATCGCGCACCAAGCGGTGCCCATCTTGCGGAGATGCGTTCTCCATGACCATCACAAATTCATCGCCGCCCAGTCGGCACAAAATATCTGTTGAACGCGCACGTTCGGCAATGCGCTTTGTAGCTAACACTAGCAGCTGATCACCAGCATCGTGACCTAAGGTATCATTAATCTGTTTAAAATGATCTAAATCAAAAAATAGCAGCAAAACCTGACTGTTTACGCGCTCTGCCTTGGCAATGGCATGTTCTAAGCGTTGCCTGAACATGCTGCGATTAGGTAACCCTGTCAATTCATCGTGTGTTGCCAAATACTCGACCCGACGGTTTAAAGAAATTGTGTCTGTCACATCGCGGCCAACACCACGATAGCCAATAAAGGCATTTTTATTATTAAAAACTGGTTTACCAGATATGCGTGTAAAGGTCGGCTTGCCTTTTCCATTTGTGGTATGTACCACCAAATCTGTAATTTTTTGATGTGTTTGTAGCGCTTTAAGCACTTCGTTCGAGGTTTGATTTTGGCAAATGTTTGCCAAGTCCTCTAAGTTGCTTAGATTAAACCATTCGTTACCACCTGTTAGTGCTTCAATTATTAGCTGGTCATTGGTCTCCCAGAACCAGTCTGCAGAGGCTTCAGCGAAATCTCGAAGGCGCACCTCGTTTTCTATCAGTTTTTTTCGTTCTTCATTCAACTCTACTATTTTCTCATCAAGCTTCGCTCTTACTCGGTCTGCATGTTGCTTATCAAGTTTTGATGGGCTTGATCGATACAATCCACGACCTTTAACAGGCTTAGTGTATAAATTAGCTTGAAGTGTTTCAGCAACAATAGTTAACAACTCTTCCATTAACATAGGCTTAATCAAAAACTTGTTTGCACCTAATGCTAATGCGAAACGTTCATCCTGTGATGATGTATAGGTGGCGGTATAAAAGATAAAGGGGATTTTTTGTAAGTTGATATTTTGCTTAACAGCTTTACATAACCCATAGCCATCCATTTCAGGCATCAGAATATCCGAAATTATCAGATCGACCCGTGCCGACTCCAAATACTCCAATGCCTTAAGCCCGTTTTCAAAACTTACGACTCGGTAGCCTTGTGCGTCAAACACCGTTTCGAGTAGTTTTCTAGAGTTTTCATCATCTTCAGCAACCAAAATCTTCATTATCGGCTCCCTGTGCCAATGACCTGCTCTATTTGCCTTATAACTAGCATTGGATCTATGGGTTTTTCAATATATCCAGTACAACCAGCATCCATAAGTCTTTCCTTATCTCCAGACATTGCATAAGAGGTCATAGCTATCACAGGAATATTTTTACCTACAGGATGCGCACGAATTCGTTTTAATACTTCCAGTCCATTTATATCTGGCAATTGTATATCTAAAATAACAAAGTCGGGGGGAATGGTTAGTGCCTGCTGCACGCCAGCCATGCCAGTCATAACAAAGCGCGTTTTATAATTCGCTTGTTCCAGAATAAACTTGATTAACTCTAAATTATTTTCGTTATCTTCAATTATTAAAGCAGTCTTCATGTTTGCTTTCTTTATAAAATGGAAGCTGCTTCATGGAGATTCATTTCTGGAACAATCACCGGTATTTTAACAGTAAAAACACTGCCTACTTCTGGTTGGCTTTGTGCTTCAATCGTACCCCCTAACAACTGCGTTGCAATCTTTTGAGTCAAATACAAGCCCAAGCCCGTGCCTAGTATCCTAATTTTTAAGCGTGACTCCACCCGCTCAAAGGGAGTGAATAGCTTTGCTAATCCTGCACTATCAATGCCAATACCCGTATCGATAAATGCAATAGAAACTTGACCCTTAAACTGTGTCACCTTGACTTCAACCGAGCCTCTTTCGGTGTATTTCACGGCATTACTTAGAAAATTCAAGACGACTTGATAAAGCCGTTTCCGATCCGTTTCCAGCATTAAATTACTGGCGCAAGCAATTTTTACTTTTAACTCTTTTTCAGTTGCAATATGCCTTACCACCTGTTCAGCCTCTTCTAACAAGGGTAACAAATCAAATTTCTCTTTATGCACCTGCAAAAAGCCTGCCTCTATTTTAGAGATGTCAATAACATCAGAAATTAGTGCAAGTAAGTGCTTGGCCGAGTGATAGGCACGATTCAGTTGATCGCGTTGTTTAGGATTAATGTCACCCGACATGCCCTGAATCACCACACTTAAAAAACCAATAATGGAATTAAGCGGGGTACGGAGCTCATGCGACATAGATGCAACAAACATAGATTTAATGCGGTCAGCGGATTCCGCAGCTTCGCGCGCCTTTAATAGCTCAGACTCAATCGCCTTTTGGATACTCATATCCTGCGCAATTGCAAGAATCACCGGGTTGCCATCCTTGTCATAATCTAAGCTAGCAGAAATCGTATATTCCCGCACATCGCCATCAGCACGTCGCATCTGCAACTCGTGTCCTTGCAGTTTCTCTCCTGAGATGATTCTTTTAAACAAGGTCAAATGTTGTTTTCTGATATTTTTGTTCGAAAATAGCGCGTAGAAAGTTTTGCCAATTGCGTAATCATATGAGTAACCAGAGATGCTCTCAATTTCTGGATTCATATCAATCACTTTTGTGGTTTTATCCATATATAAAATGGCCGCAGGAACACGCTGCAACACAAATCGGAATCTTTCCTCGCTTTGTTTTAATGCCAGCTCTGCTGCTTTTTGCTGAGTCATGTCTTGGGCAATTGCCAGAATAAAAGGGTTGCCATTGGAGTCAATTTCTAAACTTCTAGAAATTGAAAGGTCGATTAATGAACCATCTGCACGCTTTAGCTGGGCATCTTGGCCATACATTTTTTCTCCTGCAACCAGCCTAGCAAGAACATGCTTCGCTTGATCCTCGAGACCTGGTGGCACAAATAGATCAAGATAAGACTTACCAATCACGAACTCTTTACTATAGCCAGAAAGCCTTTCAGCCTCGTGATTTAAGTCCAGCACAACACCCCGCGTATCCATATACAAAATTCCTGCAGGTGCACGGGCCACCAAAAACTCGAACATTTTTGCGTTGTTCTCAAGGGCATTGGTGCGCAATTGCACTAATGCCTCTAGCTGCTCTTGGTGTTCAACTAACTCAGCTTCCGCAATACGACGCCGGTGCGTCTCAATAGTTAAGCTGCCTAAGTCTGCCAATGATCCTACGAAATTTTGCTCATCCAACGTCCATTCACGTGCGCCACCTATGTGTTCGTGACAAACCACACCAACGATTTTGTCATTTAACCATATCGTACCGTCCAATAACGCCCCAATTCCCTGCGCAGGCAGATATTCAGCTACAAACTCTTTTGTGGCTTCGTGCGTCATGGCATCGTGCGCTGCAATAACTCGACTCTTGGCAAGCTGCTGAAAGTAAACAGGGAATTCTTTAGCGCGCAGCACTTCGCCAGCAAAATGCAATCCCGAACTACGATGATAGATGTCTGCACAATGTAAAATTTGCTGATCGTCTGAGAACAACCAAAATGCAACACGCTCCACTTCTAATGTCTCTGCAGAGAGTTGCGTAATTTGTTGAAACACTTCTTCAGGGGTGCGCCAATTTTTGAGTTGATTGGCGGTAAGCTTAGCTAAAACCTCTTGCTGACGTATGAGGCGAAAATCCGTTTGTTGAAGCTTTTCTTGCGCGGATTCTTTATCTTGAATTTGTTGTTTAAGATTATTTACCAAATGCCAAACTTGTTTATCTCGGCGTAAACTGCCCAAAATAAAACCCAGCAAAACGGCGAACAGAAATAAACTTAGCGCATATAAGCCGACTAATGCATTTTTTGAAATGAGTTGAGGTTCAAAATATTGGACTAACAGTAAACATGCAATAGAAACAAGCAATACTGCAAGCAGGCAATTAGTGATGAAATTTTTCTTATTAAAAATTCTAGTGCTCCCAACACGTTAGCACAAAATCAAAACCACACAGTATGTGTTCAATTCGAAAATAACTATATCACCAAACAACCTATCAAAACAGCAACTTATGCATCTTGATTGCGCATAAAATCAGCAACTCCATACAATTGTTCAGCCAGTTTGGTCATCAGATTATCTTCAATCTTTAAATGCACCATTGCTTGAACCATGCAGTACATCCATTGATCACGTTCGCTCTCACCAATGGCAAACGGCATATGCCTTGCACGTAAACGCGGATGTCCATAGCGCTCAATATAGAGCTGCGGACCGCCTGTCCAGCCCGTTAGAAACATAAAGAGTTTTTCGCGCGCTTCGGTTAAATTTTGAGCATGATAAGCACGTATTCCAGCAGCTTTTGGGTCGTTATCCATAATGTCGTAAAATGTCTCGACTAACGCACGAATATTGGCTGTGCCACTAATTTCGCCTCCAAGAAGCTGGTAAAACGTGGCTTTACTGCTTCCTACTTCTTCAGTTTTATCTAACATCATTTATTCAAATTTAAGCTTGCGGTTTTACCAAACTTGCTGCCAACTTAGCGCGACTTCTTGCTTCATCCGTGTCAATGCCCGTTGCTAGTGCCACGCCCATGCGTCGTTTCACAAAAGATTCAGGTTTTCCGAATAAGCGAACGTCGCTGCAAGGCACATCCAGAGCGGCTTCCAGACCAGTATATTTGAGATTTTTGCTTTCTACCCCGCCATAAATCACAGCGCTAGCGACTGCACTTTTCATGCTCATATCCACTGGCAAACCTAAAATTGCACGTGCGTGTAATTCAAACTCACTCAAGCGTTGCGAACACATCGTGACCATACCCGTGTCATGCGGGCGCGGACTGACTTCCGAAAACCAAACTTGGTCGCCCTTCACAAACAATTCAACGCCAAACAAGCCCAAGCCACCAAGAGCATCTGTGATTTTTTTAGCCACATCCTGCGCAGCTTTTAACGCATTCAGTGTCATGACCTGTGGTTGCCAACTTTCCACATAATCGCCACTTTTTTGCACGTGACCGATTGGCTCGCAAAAGTAGGTTTGAATTTCACCCTGTGCATTTTTTGCACGCACGGTTAGCAAGGTAATTTCATAATCAAAATCAATTTGACCTTCTACTATCACCACACCTAGATTGACTCGCCCACCTGTTGCGGCGTAATTCCAAGCTTTTTTAACCTCGCTTTGTTGTGTGACACGCGACTGCCCTTTACCTGAGGAGGACATGGTTGGTTTAATAAAACATGGGTAACCAATACCCGCATCGATGCTGGCTTGCAGCTCGGCTTCTGAGCGCGCGAATGCATATGGTGAAGTTGGTAACTTGAGTTCTTCAGCAGCTAACCGGCGAATACCTTCTCTGTTCATGGTGAGTTGCACAGCTTTAACAGTGGGGATGACAGTGATGCCTGATTGTTCTATATCTGCAAGCGCATCAGTATTGAGCGCCTCGATTTCAGGCACAATTAGATGCGGCTTTTCTTTAGCTACCAACGCCTTTAATACGGTAGCATCTGTCATATCAATGGTGTAAGCACGGTGTGCGACTTGGTGACCGGGAGCGTTGTCGTAACGATCAACCGCTATTACCTCTACGCCTAAACGCTGCAAGGCGATGATAACTTCTTTCCCCAGTTCGCCGCTTCCCAAAAGCATGACTTTAGTGGCAGATGGACTAAGTGGTGTGCCCAAAATAAGTGATTGTTGCATGGGAATTCCATAGATGTAGGGATTCCCTAAATTCTAACATGAAGCCATGTGAATTAAGCATGCCCTATGTGAAGGTCATGTCTGCAGACGAAAAAAAAACGGCTCAAAAATGAGCCGTTTAAACTAAGGAGAACTACTTTTAATCCAAGTCTGCGCTTGATGATTTTTTTGTACCAAATTCATACGTAACGCCAATCCAACCAGCACGCGGCGCAGCTGGTGAACGGAATTGCTCTGGTGTCGGGTTATTCAAAGTATCTAAGTTAAAAATATTACCACCCAATACGCCAAAGGTTTGATAATCTTTATCGAACAGATTGTTTACTTTAGCGAACAATTTCCAATTTGGCGTAATGCTGTAATGCGTGTCTAGATTAACTACAGCATAGCCTGGCACTTTACCATTTTTATCTTGGTTGTTTTCGTCGCCACGCGCATATTGGCCAGAAGATAAAATCAGATTCGAACCAACATTCCAACTTGGGGTAATGTCGTAAGCAGCACGTAATTTAAGCGTCTGATGAGCAATACCAGGAATTTTATTGCCTTTGGTAACTTGAATTTGATCAGCCCCGTCCTTAGTGCTATTTGCTGGGGAGCCCACCGTAAAATCTGATTGGTAAGTCGCATCAACAAAACCATAATTGACAGACAATGTTAATGCCTCATATTTACCGTTTAAGCCAAGCTCTAAGCCTTGGCGACGTGTGTCACCGACATTTTTAAAGTATCCTGTACTTGCCAAATTGCTCGCGATGAATTGAATGTCGTTGCTGTTCGTTGTGGTATAAAGGCCTGCATTCCAACCGATATCCTTCGTCAATTTACCACGCACCCCACCCTCCCAAGTTTTAGCGACAACTTTTTCAAGATGTGGGTCAGCAGCAAAGGCGTTTGGTAATGAACATGGCCGCGTTTCATCCGCACAAGATAGCTCTACAGGGGTTGCAGCACGCATGCCCTCGTTGTAGCCACCATAAAAACCCAAATTTTCACTTGGGTTATAGTTAAAACCTATCGCGGGGTTAAAGCGGCTGTAACGATGATTACCATTTAAATCACCTTGAGCACTTCCGTCTTGCAAATCACTAAATCCAGAAAGCTTAACTTTTGCAATGTTGTAACGTCCAGAAAGTGTCATGTGCAACTGATCCGTCCAAGAGAACGTATCCGTTGCATAAAAACCATAGTAATCATTTTTAGTTTTCAATCTAACGATACCGTTACCTACCAAAGGGTTATCGGTCACTGTTTCGCGTCCAACCACAGAAGCAACAAAAGAGTCGCTTATAAAATCGGTACGGCCTAAATCAACACTAGTACCAACGGTAAACTGGTTTTTGTGACCCCTTAAATCACCCAAAAGGGTAAGTTGCAAAGCAGCACCATAGCCATCTTGGTCAGTAGTAGTGGAAATATTGCTTGAGTCCGCAGGATCGGCAGTTTCAGCATTACTGTTAAAGCCTTTGCTTTTGTTTTTGCGGTAATAAACATTACCCGCAATCAATTTATCATCTGATAAGAAGTGGCTCCCTTTAAGGTTAATTAAAGCCATGCGGTTACCGATTGAATCGGGGTAAGTGTATGGTTTTTTTGGATTATTTAGCTCAGACAATGGGACAGCCTGAGTGCCTTCCATATCAGTATCAGCAAGGGCAACAGATATATCTAAATCACTGGTGTCATCTTGCCAGCCCACTTTACCAAAAATTTGCTTTACGTCTGAGCTTGAATGTTCGCGCCAACCATTTTCTTTAAAGATATTACCTGCGACAAAATAATCCAGATTATTTTCTTTGCTTACACCACCTGCCTCAAACTCAAATGCACGACGCGCCCATGAACCGCCATACACTGTCGCTTTAAAACCTGGGAATTGCTCACCGCTCTTGGTATGCACTGCAAGCGCACCACCCAATGTGTTTAAGCCAAATAGCGGGTTTGAACCAGGGATTAAATTGATGTTGGCAATTGCATTGGTAGGTATTAAATCCCAGTTCACAATATCACCAAAGGCTTCATTCACGCGCACACCATCCATGTACACTGACAGGCCTTGTGGCGTACCAAGCAGTGGCGACGCTGTAAAGCCTCGGAACTGCACATCAGCTTGGTATGGGTTTGCTACGGTGTTCGTGGTGTTTACCGAACCTAGGTTGTTATCCAAATACTCAGACAAATCCAGTGATTGTTGCTGATCAATGCTTTTTGCAGAACCCGTTTGCACATTCGACGGTACTTGATTAATCGGTGTTCCGATGCTTGGTAATGGGGTAGTGCCGACCACCTCAATCGTGCTGGTCTCAAGGACTTCTGCTTTATTCTCAGCCTGAGCAAACTGCGCATAAAAAAATACGCTAGCTACTGCAAGTGTAATGGGCTTAATAGAGTTATTTTTCATACATTCCTCATGAAGATTCAATTTCTTTGATTTTGTTGATTGGAATATACAAAATAACGCAGTTTAAAGCATTAGGAAAAGTTCCCGCAAAACGCCTTGTCTTAAAAAATTAACTGCTAATGATGCCAGCCCGCATAGCAAAGCGCACCATCTCAACTGGACTATTGATACCAAGTTTTTGCTTGAGGCTTGTTTGATGGTTTGATACCGTTTTACTACTAATATTGAGTACCTGGGCAATCGAATCACAATCGCCGCCTTCTGCCAGCAAACGAAAAATCTCGAACTCCCTGGGTGAAAGTTGTTGCAGAGGATTAGTTTCGTCATCCAAGTTGTCTAGCGCTAATATCTTCGCCAGCGAAACATCTATGTATATTCGCCCTGCCAGCACCGCCTCCATTGCGTTTATTAGCTCATCCGCCAAACCACTCTTTGGTAAATACCCCTTAGCACCAGCTTTCAGTGCTTGTCTAGCAAACACAGCACTCTCGTGCATACTGAGGACTAAAATTTTTGCTGTAGGGTAGCGCATTACAATACGACCAATAGCCTCTAACCCGCCTATACCGCGCATGGTTAAATCCATCACTGTTAAATCGGGCAGATGCTCGCCAAACAACTGATATGCCAGCTCACCACTTTCTGCTTCTGCAACCACACTAAAACCCGCTCGTTGTTCGAGCAAACGGCGAATTCCTGCGCGAACCACGGAATGGTCATCAACTAATAAAATACTAACTGGGGCGCTCATGAATGAAGTGGCAATGAAGCCATAATTTCTGTGCCTCTTTTGTCGGAATGGATAGCAATAACACCCCCCAAACCCTCAACACGCTCGCGCATACCCAGCAAACCGAAGCCACCCAAATCTTCCATTTCAAAACCTTTGCCGTTATCTTTTACGTAAATATTCAATTGATTTCCTTCCATTTTTAAATCAATTGAAACTGCGCTAGCCTCAGCATGACGTGTTACATTGGTTAAACACTCTTGCGCCAATCGATAAACTGTAACACGCTGCGCTTCGTTCATTACATCAGGTAATTTTCCCTCAATATTCAAGGTGCAGTAACAACTTTCGTTGCGCGTTTGCCAAATGACTGTCAATTCCTGCAAGGCATCTTCCAAACCAAGTTCATCCAGCGCACCAGGGCGCAAACGTTGCAATAGTCCGCCTACCATTTCCATTAAGTGTTTGGAAAGCTTTGCAATGGCAGTTGCACTGTCTTTGAGCTCAGGATACTTTGTTTTCGCCAATTGTAGCACTACGCTGGCATCTGCATGAATTGCTGTTAAACTTTGAGCAAACTCGTCGTGCAAATCACGCGCAAGATTTTTACGCTCAGACTCCTGCAAGTTAATGAGCTGCTGCGATAGCTGATGATTACGACGAATACTTTGCTCAAGCGTTTCAACCATGTGATTGAATTTGTCGCCAATACGTGCCAACTCAGGTAATTTAAAGGCTGGCAAACGTGCCTGCATGTCTCCACCTTCAACAAGATTTAGCGTGTGCAAAATACTTAAAGTAGGTTCAAGCGCTTTACCTAGCGCCCAGAAAATAACCAAATTAATAGCAATAAAAAATAAAGCAAGTAGCAAAAGCAAATCCATCATTTGCTTCCAAATTTCAGCATACTCATAGGTTGGGTCAGGCGTAATCACTAAGTCACCAAGCAACTTATCTTGATACAATACAGGCCGCTTGAGCGATTGCCAGCTTGGTGAAAATGAATCTAGCGCGCGCTTAAACCATGCTGGCGGCGCATTGCTTTGTACAACGTCCAACTGTCTATTGCTGTCCACAAGTCTGTGCTCAGCATCATAAAACTCAATGCGCACATGCCGCATATGCTTAAGACTTTGCAAGCGTAATGGCTTGCTGGAAGCTTTGTTAAATGTTGTGCCAATATTTTGTAGAACGCCAGTATCAAACAAGTACAAAGCCAGTTTTTCTGTTGATTCAACTTCAGCGCGTACGTTTTGTCGAGCATTGATAATATTAAGCACAATGCCTGCCAGAAACACGAAGCCAAGCAACAATGTAATGATAAGGTTTAAGCGTAATTTAAGACTCATGACGCGTGTGCCATCCATTGAATGACATAGCCAGACTCATGCGCTTTTGCCTGCAACTCTGCGGCAGCGCCAAGGTTGGGAATGTAAGCCAAAGTTTCATCCATAAATACAAGAGGTAGCTTTTCACGCTGCCAAGGTGGCATAGCGCTTGTCTGCAAAACAACCTTCAAGGTGCGTGATGGACGCCCAAGTTCCGGCCTAAAACGTTCTCCACCTTCACGATTTTTAATTCGTAATTTAACGCCTGGAGATAAAACAATGCCTTCGCCTAGCTTTTTGGTAAAAACCAGCATCGAGCTATCGGGTAACGCCATTTCCGACTCACCTTGCCATAGTAAATTGATAGGCGCTGATTTAGCCAATTCTTTAACCAAATAGATATTGCTTTGAAAGCGGCGTATATATTGGCTCTCAGCCACTTTAATTTTGACCAATGCGTCGGATTTTGCATATAACACTTGTTGCAGAATTTGCTGCAACTGCTTTGCGCTAGGCATGCCAATTTGATTTTGGGCTAGCCAAAAACGCATTAGATTTGATTGGCGAGGCACGCTCAGGAGTTTAAAAGCTTCTAAACTGATTTTTTGGTCATGTATAAAGGTTTTCGCATCAAGCTGAGCCAAATCATCTAACAGCTCACTAGCATCTGCCAAATTTTCCGCGGCTCTACTTAGTGTTTGAGTAATTGCAGGATAGCGCAGTTGCAACGCAGGCAACACCGAATGTCGTATATAGTTGCGATCAAAGTGAGTGTCATCATTGCTTTCATCCTCGATCCACTGTAAACGATATTGCTTGGCGTAACCTTCTAGCTCAAGTCGACTGAAATTGAGCAAAGGTCTTAATAGTTTTCGTCCGTAATCTTGTTGAGCCATCCCCGCCAGGCCTTTTACACCAGCACCACGCGCAAGTTGCAATAGTAATGTTTCTGCTTGGTCGTTTTGATGGTGCGCAAGGCAAACAAAATCAGCATTTGTGCTACTCAAGCAGGCGTAGCGAGCTTTACGGGCTGCGGCTTCTATGCCTAAGCCGCTAGTTTTATCTAGCGTAACCTTATGAACTTTAATGGGAATATTTAAATCATCACAAGTTTTTGTACAAAATGTCGCCCATTCATCTGCATTCTTACTCAAACCATGATGTACATGCATGGCACTCAACTGAAATGATAAATCTGAACGTAACTTAGACAAGAGGTGCATTAAAACCGTTGAATCCAAACCGCCGCTAAACGCGATGAGTAGGTGCGCGTTTAATTGCTTTGGCTCTGAAAAAACATCGGCTAAAAACTGCTGAACGTAAGTGGAGATTGTGTCGCGCTTATTTGCTGGCTTCTTTAAATTTGCCATAGCTCATCAAACGCTCATACCTTGTTGCCAAAAGTTTGTCTGTGGATTTCTTCTGCAAACTCAATATATTATCTTTTAATGCACGATGTACCGACTCTATTGCTGCTACTGGGTTACGATGAGCTCCACCAAGTGGTTCTGAAACGATTAAATCCACCAATCCCAAGGCTTTTAATCTATCAGCAGTAATCGCTAACGTTTCTGCAGCTTCTGGGGCTTTGCTTGCGCTTTTCCACAAGATAGAAGCACATCCTTCTGGTGAAATGACAGAATAGGTTGAATATTGCAACATGATGAGTTGGTCAACCACGCCCAATGCAAGTGCGCCTCCCGAGCCTCCTTCGCCAATAATCACGCCTATAATAGGTGTTTTAAGCTCGCTCATTACATACAGATTTCTTGCAATCGCCTCGCTTTGGCCGCGCTCTTCAGCACCAATGCCAGGATAGGCGCCAGGCGTATCAATAAGCGTGATAATGGGTAACTTAAATTTTTCAGCCATGCGGAATAGTCGCAAGGCTTTTCGATACCCTTCTGGGCGGGGCATACCAAAATTGCGGTATTGACGCTCTTTCACGTCGCGCCCCTTTTGATGCCCAATCACCATGACAGGTATATCATCCAAGCGCCCAATACCGCCTACAATAGCTGGGTCGTCAGAGTATGCACGGTCGCCGTGTAACTCTTCAAAATCGGTAAACAAATGTTTAATATAATCTAAAGTGTAAGGCCGTTGCGGGTGTCGTGCCACTTGAGATATTTGCCAAGCAGTGAGCTTTTGATAGGTTTCCTCTAGCAGCTTTTGGTTCTTTACCTGCAACTGCTGCAACTCTTTAGAGATGTCTAAATCATCGTGTTCGTCATGCGATACTTGAAGTGCCTCTATACGCTTTTCAAGCTCGGCAATGCTTTGCTCAAAATCCAAATAACTCACTTTTGCATCAGTCGCTCTTCTTAAACTCATCATCTCACCAATTAACTAATTACATTAATTATAAAGGATTTTTACGTTTTCTTCTGAAAGCCAAGCCTGCAAATGATGGATTAAATCATCTTGTAACTCCACACGCCATTTATCGCCCAACATTAAACTGGCCTGACCTTGCGCATTATGGTATTCAATTTTAACCGGACACATCTTTTTATCGCCACTTTTAGTGCGATATGGGCTTAAAATCGTCGTCAATTTGCCTGCGTCGGATTGCCCATTACAAGAAATTTTGAGCATGCTGGCATACGCACTGCGCGCCGATGGCAAATCGTATAATTTTCTTGCGCTGACACGAATGCCGCCAGAAAAGTCATCGTTACTCACTTTACCTTCAATCACCAACAGCTGGTCCTCTTTAATTAACTGTGCGTGCTGGTTTAACAACTCACTACCCACCACCACTTCAGTGCGCGCAATGGCGTCATCTAGGGTTACTATCGCCATTTTGCCGCGCTGCGTCATGCGCACGCGCACACCCATCACCACGCCAGCAATCAGTTTGGGCTGTTCTTGGGGCGCCAAGTCCGCAAGTGTGCCGCGGACAAATTGTGCAATTTCTGCTTTATAACTTAAAAATGGATGTCCGCTAAAATAAAAACCTAGCGCGGCTTTTTCTTCCAATAAAGTTTGCTCAGGCGACCATGCGGGCACTTGGGGCAAGGTGTGTTGGTTAGAACTGCTTTCGCCAAACAAACTATTCTGCCCCGCATGGCTGTTGGCTTGCTCGGCAGCCGCAACCGCTAGCCCCACACCCGCGAGTAGCGCTGCGCGATTTGGCTCTAGCTTATCAAACGCACCAGCACGAATCAGCGATTCAATCACGCGGCGATTGACCTTGCGCAAATCTAAACGTGCACAAAAATCAAACAAATCAGTAAATGGGCCATCTTGCTCGCGCGCCGCTAAAATCAGCTCTATCGCTGCCAAACCAGTACCCTTAACAGCGCCTAGACCGTAAACAATTTCTTTATTATTTAATGGCTTAAACTGAAACTCACTATGATTAATATCAGGCGGTAACACTTCCACATTATTGGGCGCGCAGTCATCAAAAAAGATATGCATATTGTCGGTATTGTTCATATCCGCCGACATGGTTGCAGCTAAAAATGCAGCCGGATAATGTGCTTTTAAATACGCCGTTTGATAGGCTACCAGCGCATAGGCTGCAGCGTGTGATTTATTAAAACCGTAGCCAGCAAACTTCTCTAACAAATCAAACAATTCTTTAGCTTGCCGCTCGTTCAGGCCATTCTTTTGTGCACCTTCAGTAAAAGTGGCGCGCTGCGCGTCCATTTCTTCTTGTTTCTTTTTACCCATGGCGCGACGTAACAAATCAGCGCCACCTAGACTATAACCCGCGACCACCTGCGCGATTTGCATGACCTGTTCTTGGTAAACTGCAATACCGTATGTTTCTTTAAGAATACTTTCTGTTGAAGGGTGTGGATACTCTACGCGCTGTTGGCCGTGCTTGCGACGGCAATAGTCTGGAATCAAATCCATCGGGCCAGGGCGATACAAAGCAACCAAGGCGATAATATCCTCAAAGCAATCGGGTTTTGCCTGCTTTAGCATGTCTTTCATACCGCGCGACTCTAGCTGGAATACGGCGGTCGTATTAGCTTTTTTAAGTAACGCAAAAGTCGCCTTGTCATCCAGAGGCAATGTGTCCAAACGCAAGGCTTGAAGCGCCTCCTGAGCACGTTGTCTATTCGCATTGTTTATCGCCAAATTCAAAATAGTAAGCGTGCGCAAGCCCAAAAAGTCAAACTTAACCAAACCAACCGCTTCAACATCATCTTTGTCGTATTGGCTGACCAAACTGGCGCCATCAGGCTGGCAATAAATAGGGGAGAAATCTGAGATTTTACCAGGCGCAATCAGCACCCCACCCGCATGCATACCTACATTGCGCACCAAGCCTTCCAAACGAAGAGCAAGCTCAAGCAACTCAGCAACTTCTTCTTCTTTTTCACGACGCTCGGCAAGCTGCGGTTCTTTTATAAGTGCGTCTTTAAGGGTAATGCCGAGCTCAAGCGGAATCAGTTTTGCAATGCCGTCTACAAAATTAAACGGTAAATCCAGAACACGCCCAACATCGCGAATGACCGCCTTAGCCGCCATGGTACCGAAAGTCGCAATCTGCGAAACCGAATCTAAGCCATACTTTTGCTTAACGTAATCAATGACGCGGTCACGACCTTCCTGACAAAAGTCAATGTCAAAGTCAGGCATAGATACGCGGTCTGGATTTAAAAAACGTTCGAAAAGCAAATTGTACTCAAGCGGATCCAAATCAGTAATGCCCAAGCTGTATGCTACTAAAGAACCAGCACCAGAGCCCCGGCCAGGACCCACAGGCACACCATTGTTTTTTGCCCAGTTAATAAAATCGGCCACAATTAAGAAGTAACCTGCAAAACCCATTTGGTTGATAATTTTGCATTCAAAAGTTAGGCGGTCTTCGTAAGTTAGACGCTTGTTTTGTCGTATGACTTCATCAGGATAAAGTTGCGCTAAACGTGAATCTAACCCAATCATGGATTGTTGGGTTAAATAAACATCTAGGCTTTCTTGATTGGGCGTAGGGAAATCTGGTAAATAATTTTTGCCTAAAGTGAGCGTTAAATTACAGCGTTTAGCAATTTGCACAGTGTTGGCAAGCGCCTCGGGAATATCTGCAAACAACGCTGCCATTTCCGTTTGGGATTTAAAATACTGCTGCCCAGTAAAGTTTTTTGGGCGACGACTATCCGCTAACATATAGCCCTCAGCAATGCAGGTACGGGCTTCGTGCGCCTTAAAATCATCGGATTCGATAAACTGAATTGGGTGCGTCGCCACCACTGGCAAATCTAAACCTGTTGCTATATGAAGTGCATTTTGGATAAGCGCTTCTTGTTGTAAGGGTTTGCTGTCATCTGGTCGTTGTAGTTCGATATAAAAACGATTTGGAAAACGTGCTGACCATGTTTTAGCAAGGCTGGAGGCAGCATGGATATTGGCTTGCAGCGCAGAAGCTCCAATATCACTTTGCGCGTTACCTGAAAGCAGTATCAAGCCATCTGTACCCGCATCAAACCATTCTGGTTTAAGTTCCGCACGCCCACGATACTGATTCTCGAGATAAGCGCGACTTAGCAATTGGCATAACAGTAAGTAACCTGCGTGCGATTGCACCAACAGCAAAGCGCGGTGAGCTTGATCTCGATTTTTAGGATTTTCTAGCCAAATATCGCAGCCAATGAGTGGTTTAATACCGTTATCTCGCGTCGCTTTATAGAACTTAATCGCGCCAAAAAGATTGCTTAAATCGGTGAGCGCCACTGCTGGCATGCCGTCCTGTTTGGCTCTAGCCACATAATCGTCAATGCGCACAATGCCATCTACGATTGAATGCTCGCTATGGCAGCGCAGGTGAATAAAAGATAGGTTGTTGCCAGAATCTTGCATGCAGATATTTTACCCGCAAAATCCAAGCTTAAAAAAAAAACCATGCTTTAAAACACGGTTTTTTGTTAAGTCTTTCTTTTCAAATTACTTTTTAATTTGAAGCAATTCTTTCATCTTGCCGATGAGTTCTTCATCTTGCACAGGTTTACCAAAGAATGCGTCTACGCCAATTTCTTTTGCTAATGTTTGGTGTTTGTCAGCAGTGCGCGAGCTAATCATAATAAGAGGCGTTTCTTTGGTGCGAACATCATCACGAATGTTTCGTGCTAGACCAAAACCATCCATTCTTGGCATCTCGATATCGGTAAGGATGATATCTGGTGTAGATTCCTGCAGCACCTGCATCGCATCCATCCCGTCTTTTGCCACAAGCACTTCATAACCTTCACGCTCTAGTAAGCGTCCAAGCACTTTGCGCATGGTGAGTGAGTCATCCACCACCAGTGCGCGTACTTTCGTAACCACCTTAGCCGCGCTGCGTTTAACTGCTTTAACTGAGACATTACCCGCTGAAAGTATTTCGCGGTTAGCAATTTGCACCGGATTTATAATCAACACAACGCTACCATCACCAGTAACTGTAGCGCCCACAATACCCGGCACACGGGCTAGCTGCATGCCTATTGGCTTCATGACCACTTCCTGATTGCCAATCACCTCATCAATGTGTAGCGCAATGCTGTAAGTGCCGCTTCGAAGTAGCAATATCGAGGCATAAGCACTTTCTTCAACTTGATGATCTTGCTGGTGAAGTAGTTTTGCAAGGTGGTGTAAAGGATAGCGATTATCTGCCCAAAGCACTTCACCAGCATGATAAGCCACTATCAGATCTTTATATTTAATTTTTTGTGCCTGCTCAATCAGCGCTACTGGCACTGCATAAACATCGGCACCTGCGCGAACAAGCAGTGTTTGTGCCACCGATTGCGTCACTGGTAAGTAAATATTAAACACTGCGCCTTTGCCATATTCGCTGGTTAAATCGACGCGGCCGCCCAAGCCGCTAATATCATTTCGCACCACATCTAAGCCAACACCACGACCAGAAATTTGCGATAACTTTTCACTTGTAGAAAAACCTGGTTCAAAAATAACTGATAAAAGAGCTTGCTCGCTAACCACGGCGTCTGCACCTAACAGTCTGTTTTTAATGGCGATTTCTTTAACTTTGTTTAGGTTGACACCTGCCCCATCGTCACTAACTGTAATGCGTATTTCATCATTCTGAACACGTAAATTTAGACGCACAGTACCTGCTTGTGGCTTACCGTGCATTTTACGTTCGCCTGGTAGCTCTATGCCATGCGCTACCGCGTTTCTGAGCAAATGTTCTAAAGGCGCCCCAAGCTTATCCAACACACTACGGTCAACTTCAACTTCTTCACCGACAATTTCTAATTCAGCAGATTTTTTAAGTTCACGCGCAGTTTGTCGCACAATGCGTTGCATACGGTCAACAATTTGCCTGAATGGCAACATGCGCACGCCCATTAAGCTTTGTTGCAAATCGCGATTCATTCGATTCTGTTGTTGTAATGCCGCTTCTGTTTGGTTTAAGTTGGATAGTAAACCACCTTGAATGGTGCCCACGTCATTAACGCTTTCAGCAATCATGCGGGTTAATTCTTGCAGGCGCGTAAAGCGGTCAAACTCAAGCGGGTCGAACGTTTCGTTAGTTTCTTGCAGCACGTTCATGCGCGATTGCATTTGTGTTTCCGCCTCAATTTCCAGCTCTCGCAAATAGCTGCGCAAGCGCACCAAGCTCTCGGTCAAATCATTTGATGATTGCTTAAAGCCAACCAACTCTCTGTCCATACGTGAGCGGATAATCGAAATTTCACCAGCTTCGTTAATCAGCCTATCCAAAGTATCAGCGCGCATGCGTAAAAATTGCGATTTTCGGTCTTTAACACGCCCAGAAACTTGCGGGTCGACGTCATTCTTAGTTCTGTTAGTATCTTCAGGAACTTCATCCACTGTTTTTTCAAAGAAGCTACCGATTTTGTCTAGCTCAATGAACATATTTTCGAAATCATCAGGCATAGGCGTCCGCTTGACCACACGCACCACTTGCGCCTCTAACCCGTGCGCAATATCACCAATAGCCACTTGGCCAGCCATTCGTGCACTACCTTTTAATGTGTGTAGCGAGCGCTGCATGGCTTCAGGATGTTTTTTGGTTTTAGGATTTGCACGCCAGGCACGCAACTCAGAGCCAATTTCTGGCAGTATCTCATTTGCCTCATCAATAAACATGGTGAGTAATTCTTGGTCTACATCTGTACTATCACGATTAAATTTCCTAGACTCTGTAACCAGTTTTAGTTCAAAATCGGCCGTTTCAACTAAAGTTGGCTCAGCTTCAACTTCAGTTTCTAGAAGTGGCGCGTCTTCATAATCCACATCCAGCGCTTTGTTTTGTTTTGCTTGTTCTGTGGCTTCTTTTAGCACTTTAATCAGCGTCTTGGCAGCCCGAGGATTTTTAAACTCAGATATTTTTTGCCACATATTTGCAACGGTTTTAACGGTGTTACCGTACAAATCTAAATGTTGCGCAGACCAATGACCCTTTGTTTCATCCAGCCAACTTTCCAGTGCACGACAGAGTTCACCCATTGCCAAAAATTCCGCCGCTAGCGCATTGCTGGCTAAAGTATGCACTGCGTGACGCGCTTCACGGGCTGGTTGCGTGGCTTTATCCTCAGCAAGTTTGGCTACATCCTGCTCTAGCTTGGTCAGATTTTGCATGCTTTCATTCAAGAATATGTCATACAGTGCGCGACTCAATTTGCGTGTGCCGCCAATTAAAATGTGTTGCTCTGCTTTTTTGCTTGGTATATTCGGCTCGTCTTGCTCGGTATCTAAATTCTCATTAGTCGAGCTAAGCGCAGCAACTTTTGCTAGCCAATATGACTGATGAATATAAACTTGGTCATTCGCCCGCAAGTCTGCAGCCCATGTAGCAAATGTGCCTGTAATTTCCTCTAGTTTTGTGATTTGTGTTACATCCAAACTGCCTTTTTTGTCTAAAACGCCATTCAGAAAAGTTTCGACTTTTGCTGCCACCTCACCAATCCCAACCAAACCCACAGTTCTGCCACTACCTTTTAGTGTGTGATAGCTTCGTCTTAACTCTACAAGCGCTTCACCGTCAGTATTGTTTACGCGCAAGGCTTGCAAGTTTTGCGCAATATGCGCCAACACCTCTTCTGCTTCTGTGAGATAAATGTCTAATAATTCTGCATCGAAAGCTTGGTCAAGTTGCTTATCTTCATCATCAATCAAGCGTTCTTGTGGCTGATCAGAAATCGCTTCAGTGCCTTCTTGTTTAGGAGCAACCTTAGCTATTGGCGTTAAGTCTTGTTTTTCTTGTGGTATAACTTCTGCCCCAGCAGCATTCAGCGTGCTAATTAAGCGTGCAAGCGCTCCTTCTAGCGCATCCTCTGACTCTGGGCGCACCTTTGGCATTTCATCTGCATATAGACCAATCATGCTCAAGCTTTCAGCCAACAGTTCAAAATCTGACTGTTTAACCTGATAACTATCTTCTTGAAAGTATTGAATAAAACGATTACTTTCATTTGCGATACTCATCGGTGTTGGCAAGCTAAGCATATCGAAAATGGCGGCGATTTGCTTAATGGGTTTATGCGCCAAAGTCAGTGGTGATTTTTCATTTGGATTACGGAAGAAAGTATCGAGCGCTTGCTCAATTACTTTAAGTGACGCGTTAATGTCTTTGACCACCGCATTCAAGGTATCACGGTCGAGTTCGCCTGTGCGCTCGCTCTCAAACTGGTCATAATTCAATCCAGAAGAAATCGCCTCTAAGCGTGTAATCTCCGAAAGCAAATTTTGCACACCATCGGCATCCAAATGTTCGTAATTAGTGTAAGCGCTATCCAGTATATGCAAAGCTGCAGCAATTTCGATGAGTGCAGCGTGGTTTGCCTTGGTCTTATCATCACGCAAAATGCTGCTTGCTTGGTGCAAGGCAACATATAAATCAACCACAACCACTTGGCTTAATTGGTTCACTAAATCCTGATTACTCTGCAGCTTATCGGCAAACTTGGTTATGAGCACATTATCCAAATTGACCAAAGTAACATCTGCTTCTACATCCACTTTATCGAAATCAATGCTGTTGGAGACTTCATCCCAAATCTCGCGCAAGATTTCCAGCTCCGATTTTAATTGCTCAATAATTTTGAGTTCATTGGCATCCACCATCGCAGCATTTACGCGAACAGTAGATTTTTTATCGACATACTCATCAAGCTCAAATACTTCCTTTACTCTTTGAACCGTAGCTTTATCAATTTCACTAATCGCAACAAAATACAAAATATCGCGCAATAGGTTCGTATGTGGTTTATCGAGGCCTTCTGCAAGTTGTTTCAGTTCTTGGTCTAGCTTCCTGCAAAGCCTCTTGGCTGCTGGGTTGTCGGCAATTGCTGGCAGCTCTAAAGTTTCAGTAAAAGCGCTGGCGGCCCACCACAACGTTTTTGTCCTGTTTTTATGCTGGGCGAAACTCACATTGCTAATCGCCTCATACATACTATCCACCGCGCTGCTTTGCTTGGTTTGTAGCCAGGTTAGCAATGATTTTTGATATTGCTGACGTTGTTCAATAATGAATTTTGCGTAATCTGTATCGCTAAACTCTTTGCTCGGCACATCCTTAGGCGCGCCGTTGCTTGTGTCTGGAAAGAATAATTCACTTTCATCAAGCGTTTCACCTTGCACAGCCATAATTGGATTAAGCACTGAATGTAGGCGTAGCGGAATATCTGGCGCGCCATTAAGCAATTCTTGAATGTAATATTTGAGGGTTTTAACCGCCTTAGTAAAGGCGTCCACCATTTCAGACGTAGCGGCGAGTGATTTACTTTCTAGCTTAGAGGCGAGCTTTTCCAATTCGGTACAAAAACGCTTACAACCAACTAAGCCCACCATATCCAAAGCACCACTGACTTGGTAAAGATAAGTGCGCGAAAAACGCAACACCTCAGTTTCGCTGAGATTGCTCTGCACGCTAGCTAGATTCTCAAGCACAGAGTCAAGTGATTGATTTATCTCATCTTTCACCCATGTTAACGGGCCTATGTCAAAATTTTCTGGCACCTAAATCAAACTCCAAATTTAGCTTAGTAAAAATTATGACAATTTAAATCCGGCAACCGAATGACGTAACTCAGCTGCCAGCGTTGTTAACTGCCCTACGGAATCTGCTGTTTGTTTAGTACCCTGCGTTGTCATTGAGGTAATTTCCTGAATATCCTGCATGTTTTTGGTCACTTGCGAAGCTGCATTCGTCTGCGCCTCGGTTGCTGCCGAAATCGACTGAATCAAGCGCGCCAAGTTGTTGGTAACTGTTTCAATTTCTGTCAGCGCCTGACCAGCGGCGTCAGACAGTTTTGCCCCTTCCACCACACCTTCGGTAGATTTCTCCATCGCTGCCACCGCACTGTTCGTATCGGTCTGAATCGTCTTCACAATCGCGCTAATCTGTTTCGTCGCTTCAGATGAGCGTTCTGCTAGACGTTGCACCTCTTCCGCAACCACCGTAAAGCCGCGTCCTGCTTCACCTGCAGAGGCCGCTTGGATTGCGGCGTTCAACGCCAGAATATTAGTTTGCTCAGTAATATCAGAAATCAGCTCCACAATTTCACCAATCTCTTGCGAGCTTTCGCCCAATCGTTTAATTCGTTTTGATGTTTCTTGAATCTGCTCACGAATGCCGTTCATACCCGCAATGGTATTTTGCACCGCTTGCGAACCTTGAGAAGCCGCTTGTAATGAGCGCTGCGCCACTTGTGCAGCCTGGTTCGCATTGGTCGCAACTTGCTGAATTGAAGTCGACATCCCATTTACAGCTTGCGTCGTATCTGCAATTTGTTGCGATTGCATTTCTGCCGCTTCTAGCAACGCAACTGAGGTACTTTGCGCAGCACCTGTTGCTGTATTCACCTGCTCTGATGCTCGGTTAATTTCCGTCACCACACTTCTCAAGCTTTCAATCGTATAGTTAATCGAGTCTGCGATCGCGCCAGTAATGTTTTCTTTCACTTGCGCCTGTACGGTTAAATCACCTTCAGACAAGTCACCCATTTCATCGAGTAAATCTAGAACTGCAAGTTGGTTCTTTTGCCCGTCTTCTTCCAGCAAACGCATTGCACTTGCTGTTGCAGTGGCTTGACGCTTACCAAACAGATAAATAGCCACAGCAATAAGCAAGGCCAGCAAACCTAAACCTATTAAGAAGAAACTCAACAAATTGTTTGTTTTGTTGACGGTTTCTTTTGAAATTTCTTCCAGCTTAAGCGACAAAGAAACCGTCACATCGTGACTCACCCCATAAGCGCGCTCCAAACTAATTAGGCCTGTTAATGCAGTTGTTGTGTCCACCTCCTTAACTGAAGGTAAAAACTCTTTGTGATAGATATTAAAAAAGTTCTTGCCTGCAGCAGCAACAGCCTTGTAGGAACCCTGCAATTCTTTTGGTAAATCAGTCGAATCCCAACGCGCCGTTGACTGATTAAAAGCTTCCTCAAGCTTTATGATGTCTTTCTGGCTTTTTACCAAGCGCACCGAATCTCCAGACTGTAATGACGTATAGATTTCCTGCACTTTTGCAAAAGGCTCAACCATAAACAAAGGTGGCGGCAACATATCAGCGCGCAGGTCATCGGCTGTTTTAATTTGATTAAACAAAGGCCCATTAACCCGCACTTGCTGAATAGCGTAGAAAGCCCCTAGCACGAACAATAGCAAACCTAAAATTGGGCCAATAACCTGCCCCAATCCAGCAACGCCACTCGAGGTGGTAGCCGAGCCCGAAAACATCGATGTAAATTTGCTTACTAATTCTTTCATATTTAGCGCCATGCTAATTCCTTTAACTCATTATCTTTAACTATTATGTTAAATATTAAGTCGTTGTTTAAACATCGATTAAATTTCATTTTTATTTTATCAACCTACATAAGGCACGGTGAACTCTTTAGATTGCGCCAGTTTGACGCTGTCTAATATATGCCAAATGCGCTTTTCTGCGTCCTCGTATGTTTCTGCCTTGAGACAAATATTTTCCTGAAGTTCTACATCTCGCTTTGTTAAAGTATTTAAGTTACGCAAACCAATCAATTTATCAGCCAAAAATGCGACATTTGCCGCAACGCTATCGCTCATTAACAGCAGACGCGTATTGGACGACACTTTTGTGAACTTATTATCGAGAATTTGTGCCAAATCATTGATGGCATACAACACGCCACGCACGTTTGAAACACCCAAAAACCAAGGTTTTACCAATGGAACGGGATGAATTTCTGACACCGGCAAAGTTTCTGTAATTTCCTGTAAATCTACCAATACGTTTTTATCGCCTATCTGCACGCCCAAATAGCCTGCTGGCGCCTCGGCATCAGCATTTTTTACACTTTCTAGCCTTGCTAAAATACTAGATTGATAATCGCGTAGTTTGTTTTCTCTTGCCATCGGTTTAATTTTTCTTTACAGCTTAGAAAGACGATCTTTTAAGTCTGCCAAAGAAATCGGTTTCTGAATGCAATCTTTAGCACCCATTTTGGCCGCCCAAGAAAGGTCGGTTACCTGCAACTTGCCCGAGCATAAGATAATCGGAATATTAGCAGTTGCTGGGTCTTTACAAAGGGAGCGAGTCGCCTGAAAGCCGCTTAATCCTGTCATGATAATATCCATGATTATGAGATCTGGTTTTATGCTAGCAGCCTTCTCCACACATGCCTCGCCGCTTTCTAGCGCAACCACATTATAGCCCGCACCTTCTAGCATTTCAGTTAAATAAAATCTGTCTGTTGACGAATCGTCAACGACCAAAATTTTACTAATTGCCATAATATTCTCCTAAAAAACTATTAAATTTTATTGTTACTTTTTAACCTGCTACTTAGCACTTTTACCCTCATTAATATAATTATTAACTGCTTCAACTAAACCTTCTTGTGTAAATGGCTTGGTTAAATATTGATCAGATCCTGCCATGCGCCCGCGTGCACGGTCAAACAAACCGTCTTTACTGGAGAGCATAATCACTGGAGTGGATTTAAAGCGGGCGTTACGCTTAATGAGGGCGCAAGTTTGATAGCCATCTAGACGCGGCATCATAATATCTACAAAAATCACTTGCGGGTGTTGGTCAGCTATTTTAGCCAAGGCGTCAAAGCCATCTTCAGCAAGTATCACCTCACAGCCAGCCGCTTTCAAAAACAGCTCTGCGCTGCGACGAATGGTGTTGCTATCGTCGATTACCATCACTTTTGTGCCAGCAACATTCGCCTGAGCTTGTACCACTAAATTTCCCCTTCAGGACAATTACGCCCAATGCTTTAATTTAATATACGCTAAAGAAATAGCCCCATAACGTTGCATTACTGATGCGATTTGCACTCAAATAATGCAAATAATGCTTTACTTATAATACCTATATTGTAATAATTTGCAATACCTTAGCAACTATTTGTGATAAGGTACTTTAATAATACAAAATAAAAACAAGAAGTATTTTTAAGTTTTAAGCAAAACGCACTCATAATTTTTATGTTTGCGTAACTTTCTTAAAGGTCCAAAAAAACAAATGATTATTGCTCAAGAATCTGTCGACGCTAAATCGACGTTAAAAGACTTACCAGGTTTATCCCCGCTTGCTGCAGCAAACTTGGTACTGGTATTCGGGTCAGTCAAAAGATTTAATGAAGGTAAGTTACAAGGCGCACTTAAAGCGCGCTATCCAGTCGCACAAATAGTGGGGTGCACCACATCCGGCGAAATTAGCCCTTCAGGCGTTTATGACGATAGCATCCAAATTACCGCCATTCAGTGGCAAAAAGTCATACAGCGCGTAACGCAGGCCAAATCATCAAATATGCAGGATTCGTTTGACACTGCTGTTGGCATTGCTAAGCAGCTAAAATCGGACACATTGCGCACGGTGATTGTGATTTCTGACGGCTTAAACATTAATGGATCTGAACTGCTAAAAGGCTTTCAAGCCATATTGGGTGGAGTGCCGATAATAGGCGGCCTAGCGGGTGATGGTGGTGCATTTGTAAAAACGCTACAACTGTATAACGATACTATTTCTAGTCACATGGTGATTGCGATAGGCTTGTATGGCGACGCACTTATCACATCAAGTGGGGCGCTAGGCGGATGGAAGCCTTATGGGCCGCCGCGCAAAATTACCAAATCCATCAAAAACGTTGTGTACGAAATGGACGATAAGCCAGCATTGCCACTATATAAAATGTATATTGGCGAGGCGTTTGCAAGGGGCTTGCCTGGCTCAGGCTTAAAATTCCCATTAGCGGTTATAGAAGATGGTAAGCGCGATGTAGAAAAAATCCGCACCTTGCTCGCAGTTAATGCCAAAGACAACAGTCTAACTTTTGCTGGTAACGTAGACGAAGGCGAAACCGTTCGCTTATGCCAAACCAACCACGGCAGATTAGTAGAAGGTGCTGGCGCGGCTGCGCATTTGGTACTAGATGGCTTAAGTGACCACAAAACCAATCAACCTGGCTTAGCTTTGTGTGTTAGCTGTGTTGGCCGAAAAGGGGTAATGGCTGAACAAGTAGTAGACGAAGTAAAATTGGTTCGACAAATTCTTGGTCCACAAACCAGCGTGGCAGGATTCTATTCATATGGTGAATTAGCACCAAGACCCAATACTACAGATAGCGTGCTGCATAATCAAACCATGACGATTGGTTATTTAAGCGAAACATTGTAAGTAATCATTATTCAGTTTTCGCATTTTTTAAAAAGCACCTATTCAACTAGGTGCTTTTTGTTTTATGATAGGCGTCTCGCGCATTGGCAAATATTAGAAAAGGAAGAATCATGTCTAGTTCAGTTACGCTCAAGGGCAACCCAGTTGACGTTGCAGGCAATTTACCAAAAGTTGGCACAACAGCGCCAAGTTTTATTCTAGTAGATAAAGCGCTTGCCGATGTGACTCTAGACACTTTTGCTGGCAAACGTAAGGTGCTGAATATTTTCCCTAGTGTCGACACGCCTACTTGCGCCATGTCTGTTCGGGCTTTCAACCAACGCGCAGCCAGCCTAGAAAATACTGTGGTGATTAACATTTCTGCAGATTTACCATTCGCACAAACTCGTTTTTGTGCGGCAGAAGGTATCGAAAATGTGGTGAATTTATCTAGTATGCGTGGACGTGACTTTTTAATGAATTATGGCGTACTCATTTACAGCAGCAAACTTGCGGGACTTTGCGCCCGCGCTGTTATCGTTATGGATGCTGACAACATAATCAAACACGTTGAACTTGTGCCAGAAATCGCAAACGAGCCTAATTACGACGCGGCTTTAGCAGCGCTTAAGTAAATCTCATGAAAATAGACACAATGCGCAAAGTAGATTACTTTGCAGGTATTCCATTGTGTTTTTTTGCCACTATTTTCGTGTGGCTCTCAAAGCTATTTAGCTCAAAAAATCAAAAAATCTCCAAAGTGTTATTCGTTGAGCTATCAGAAATGGGTAGCGCGATATTGGTTGACCCAGCCATGCGAAAAATGCAGACCAAAGCCAATGCCGAGTTATTTTTTGTGATTTTCAAATCGAATGCTGCTAGCTTACGTTTGCTAGACACCGTGCCTGCAGCCAACATTTTCACCATCAGGGAAAACAGTCTACTCAATCTCGCAATTGATAGCCTTCGTTTTCTGTACTGGGCACGCAAAAACAAAATTGATACCTCGATAGATTTAGAGCTTTTTTCTCGCTATAGCGCCCTTCTTACAGGCTTATCTGGGGCAGTCCGCAGGATTGGCTTCCACGCTTTCCATAATGAGGGTCTGTATCGTGGCGCAATGCTCAGCCACGCCGTTGCCTACAATCCACACATGCATATCGCCAAAAATTTTATTGCATTAGTAAATGCTGCATTGTCGGATAAAGTCGAACTACCGTATTCCAAAACCTTGATTGAAGATAGCGAAATCAGGCTGGCAGCCGCACCAATAAATGTGCTTGCCATTGCGGATATGCATCGCCGCATACGTGAAGACTATCCTAATTATGACGAGAAAGTGCACCGCATCATTTTAATAAATCCAAACGCCAGCGACTTACTGCCGCAACGACGCTGGATGCCCGAGCATTTTGTTTCTGTCATGCAAAATCTTCTGCAAGTAGACAAGAATTTTTTAGTGTTAATTACAGGTGCACCAGCCGAAAGGGCGCAAGCCGCTTTGCTAAAAGACCAAGTTGCAAACGAGCGATGCATCAATTTTGCAGGTCGACAACTTTTAACCGAATTGCCTGCGCTTTATCAAATCGCCGAAATCATGCTCACAAATGATTCAGGTCCTGGCCATTTTTCGTCCGTTACACAACTAAAAACCTTCGTGTTGTTTGGCCCAGAAACGCCAGCCCTATATGGCTCGCTGGGCAATAGCACTCCAATTTACGCGGGACTTGCCTGCTCTCCTTGCGTGAGTGCAGGCAACCATCGCAAAACACCTTGTTCCGACAATGTGTGCTTGCAGGTCATCAAACCAGAAATGGTCACCAAGCAATTGCATGCTGCACTGACTAAAGTAAGCGCTAAACTATAATGAAACGTAGTGACCTTTCTTTTGCCTGCAATGGCCGATTTCTTAGCATTAGCTTGCTATGTATTGGTGTGGATGTCGCGCTATTTTTAGTGCTTTTCAAACAGCCAGATATACTTGCTTCGGCGCACATCATTAGTTTTTTAAGTGCGGTAGCATTCGGTTTTGCTGTATTTTCATATATCGATAAAACGCCGCTCAGTTTTAATCGCACTGCAAGTTTCGCTTTACTCACATTACTTGCACTGTTTTTGCATGGCGGCATACTTGCTTCTTTGCTACAAATACTATCTGCGCCTACTTTCTTGGCGATTGTTTTAAGTGCTACCTTCTGCGTTTTTGCCCTTTTTTTAGCTTTTCATTTCACGCAAAAAGGTCTTAACGGGAACACAATTTGCCTTGCTATAGTTGGCTACATTGCTCTGCTTAAACTGTTTTACTTGGGAGTACCAGAACTATTATTTGAAGAGGCTTATTACTGGAATTACGCTCAACATTTGGATATCGGCTATCTTGACCACCCGCTTATCGTTGCATGGACAATTAAACTATTTACGTTGTTACTCGGCAACAATGAATTCGCAGTGCGGCTTGGTGCATTTTTTTACTGGTTTGTGACCGCGTTTTTCACTTTCAAGCTGACTGTAGAAGTTTTCAACAAAGCGACTGCTTACCGCGCACTTGTACTTATAACACTGTTACCAGTGTACTTTTCTTTTGGCTACTTTATGAGCCCAGATGCGCCTCTTACCGCATGCTGGGCAGCGGCGGTTTACTATATTTATCAAGCACTTATTAAAGAAAATACTAAAGCATGGATATTCTTTGGCATCGCACTTGGTTTGGGTATGAGTTCAAAATACACCATCCTATTACTTGCAGCCGCCATCGCACTATTTATGATTTACGATAAAAATGCGCGCCAGTGGTTTTTTCGCCCACAACCTTATATCGCTGCGGTAATTACGCTTGTGCTTTTTTCGCCCGTGATTATTTGGAATGTCCAACACGATTGGCTTTCGTTCACGTTTCAAAGCACTGGTCGCTTAGAAAGTGAGCATCATTTTTCTTTGCCACGCTTTATCAGCAACTTGCTAATTACGCTCACCCCAATTGGTCTAATGTCGGTTTTTGCCGTGACGTGGTGCCATCAGTCAATTTTTGCGCGCTGTAAAGAGATGTCTGAGCACTTCGAAAATCGCAGTTATTGGTTACTGGCTTGGCTTAGCTTGTTTCCCGTTGGCGTATACGCTACGCTAAGTTTAATTCGCGCTAGCAAACTTAATTGGACTGGGCCTTGCTGGCTGGCATTGATACCATTTTTGGCATTATTGCTTACGCAAAAACCGGCTTTTTCCAAGCCTAGATTACTGAATTGGAGCCAGCGAGCATGGCCAACCACGGCGGTCATTTTGCTGCTAATTTATGGTGCAGGATTTCACTATCTTGGTATCAGCTTTCCAAATACACCTTTCCCAAAAAACACGCATTTACTGGGCTTTCAAGGACTTGGACGCGAGGTTGAAAACATCAAAAACCAGATAGAAAATGAAACTGGTAGAAAGATTTTAGTTGTCGGCATGGATAGAAATAAAATCGCCAGCGGCTTGGCATTTTACCGTGCAAAATACATAGGCCACTCACCCAGTAATAATCCGGCCTTTGATACTGCAAGTGAACATTTATTTGGTGATGTTGGGCTAATGTACGAGCTTTGGTTTCCTGTTACCGCACAACAAGGTAAAAGTATGCTGCTGGTTGGTGAGAGTGCGCACGATTTAAATAGCCAGGCCGTTATATCTCGTGTCGAAAATGCGGGGGAAATTAGATTGATTGAGGCTTATAAAGATGGAAAATTGGTAGGACGCTACCACTATCGCTTGGTTGAAGGCTATCATCAACCTTAAATTTATGCGTCACTTATCTCTCAAATTTCTGCTACGCCTCACTATTACCATGACTATTTTGGCAGTGATTCTACGCGCTACCGACATCAAACAATCTTTGCAAATTTTACAACACGCGCAGCATGACTTGCTGGTTCTGGCAATTTTGTTGCAGTTTGGTAGCACAGCGGTTTCTGCTTATCGCTGGCAAATCATCATGCAAAACCTTGGTTTTGGACAATCTTTTTCGTTTTACTGGCAAAGTTATTTTAAAGGTATGTTCTTCAACCAAGGCCTGCCCACCAGCATCGGAGGCGATGCCGTACGTGTGCTAGATGTAGCTGTTCATGGTTTCCGCAAACGCGATGCGCTGTATGGCGTAATGGTCGACCGCGCAGTTGGTCTAGGTGCCTTGATGCTATTGAGCTTGCTTGCTTACTTGTTAAAACCTGACTTGTTGCCAATGCATGTGTATCGCCCTATGTTGATGCTCATCATCGCCGGTCTAACTGGCTTTTTAACCTTATTCATCATAGGCAAAATGCAGTGGCTAAACCAATATCCTAAACTGATTTTTTTAAAAATCATCGCAGAACGTTTGTACCAAGTCTTCCACACGAAGCGTATACGCTTAATTGCCCTATCTCTGCTTATCCCGCTACTTGCACTTATTGGCTTTTTTGTCACTGGCTGGGCGTTGGGATTGCGTTACGACCTGATGATTTATTTCGCCATCGTGCCTGTCGCCATCATTCTTACCATTATTCCAGCATCCATTGCAGGTTGGGGCGTGCGCGAGGGCGCCTTAGTTGGTCTGTTTTCGCTGATAGGAGCAAACAAAGCTGCAGTGCTTACCATGTCGATTTTATATGGCCTCACGCTAATTATTGTAAGTCTGCCTGGTTTGGTGACCTTTTTAAAAGGGCGTCAGGTATTAGCGGCTGGAAGACATACTTAAATTGATCACCTTAATCCAAACCAACATTAAAGGCTTAACATGTTTTCCTCGCGCTGGAACCTGAAAAAACTTGTTATTTGCAACATTTCCGCATTTATCCTGCTGGCAAGCTGGCTATGGCAACCCATGCGCACTTTATGGGATGCACTCGATAACGCCATGTTTGATGTATTTAACGCTCCGTTAGCTCTAAATGGGTTTTATGCCACCATCGCTGCCATTGCCAATATGCGCCCAGTCGATATGGGTGTTGGCCTAATCTTGGTTGGTTTGTTAATTAAGCGCGGTTTTATTGTAAAAGCCGCTCAGCTACGCCAACTTCTTTTTGCCTTTTTGGTTTTGTTGATTTTATTGCTATTAGCGCGATTTGGATTTAATGCGGTATTAAAAGCGCTGGAATGGAAGCGCGCAAGCCCTTCCCTGGTATTGCCAGAGGCAATCCGTTTAACGCAATTATTCCCTGATTGGCAAGCCCATCTCTATCTAAAAGATAGCTCTGAACAATGCTTTCCAGGGGATCACGCTTCAGTGTTGTTGATATGGGCGATGCTTTGCTCTACTTTTATCACGGGTCGGGAAATGGTCATTGTGTGGATATTAACCGCCCTCTTCATGTTGCCACGCCTGATAGCAGGGGCGCATTGGGCTTCGGATGACTTTGTGGGTGGGGTATTTCTAGCGTTAATTGCATTTTCTTGGGGCTTTTACAGTCCCATTTTAGAGAAGGCCAGCAACTGGTTAACGCGTCTATTTAAACCAATTTTGAACACCATTGGCAGATGGCCTTTGTTCAAGAGCTTGAGCGTATTCTCGCAGGCCTAACTTTCATACTGTGTATATTTAGCATTACTACCCCGCGCTTTTTCAACGGGGTACTTTTTAGCGTTTAGTACAATTTTTTGATTCGCTGCTTTAATCAAATCAATTTCCAACACTTCAGCCAAACGTAGCAAATAGACAAAAGTGTCAGCCAACTCATGGCTTACAGCCTCACGTTTTTCTGGTGTTAATGTCAAACTTTCTTGCGGCGTATCCCATTGAAATTGCTCGACTAACTCAGCCGCCTCTACTATCATTGCCATGGCTAAGTTTTTAGGCGTATGAAATTGTGCCCAATCGCGTTCTGCCACAAAGTGGTTAATCTTCGCACGCAATTCAAGTAAAGAGTCACTCATTCGGCTTATCCTTTCTATTACTGCCAGCCACCATCCGAATTTCAAATAATCGACACTCTAATGGGCCGTTAAATAGTAGCGTTTTTTTGCTGGGCGCCAAACGCATCAGTTTTGGCATACGTAAATCGTTAGTTAAAAAGTAAGCATTCCAACCCGCAAACTTCCGCTTGAGTGCCTCTCCCAATTTAGGATAAAACGCCGCTAGCTCCTCATCCTCACCGATACGCACCCCGTAAGGTGGGTTTGCCACAACTACCCCGTTCTCGGCTGGCGATATTGCTTCCAACACATCTGCATGCGCCAACTGCACCGCCTCGCCTAAGCCAGCCTCGGTCAAGTTTTGCTTGGCCACACGCACAGCACGTAAATCCAAGTCACTGCCATAAATCTTTTGAAAGGTAGCTGGTTTAACCGCTTTTTGCGCACTGTTTTTAATTTTTTTCCACGTGTCCGATTCAAAGTTTTTAAGTTTTTCAAAACCAAACTCGCGTTTTAACCCTGGCGCAATATTAAGCGCCATCATCGCGGCTTCTAATAAAAACGTACCACTACCGCACATTGGGTCTAGCAAGGATTGCCCAACTTGCCAGCCAGACAACTGCAAAATACCGGCGGCTAAATTCTCGCGCAAAGGTGCCTCAATACTGGCTTTGCGGTTACCACGCTGATACAGCGCATTGCCAGAAGTATCGACATAATAGATGTACTCATCTGTTGTTAAATAGGCGTGAATGCGTACTGCGGGTGTCTTAGTATCAATGTAGGGACGAGAGCCCACACTTAGTCTAAATTTATCGCAAATGGCATCTTTGATTTTTAAGGTGGCAAACTCTAGGCTCTTTAAAGGGCACTTCACGCCCGTCACTTTCACCATAAAATCGTGTTTTACGTCAAACCAATTAGGCCAATTGACCTTATAAGCCGCATTAAATAGGTCTTCTTCGTTCAGATATTTTCCACGTGTAACCTGCCACATAATCCGAGTTGCAATACGGGAGTATAGATTAGCCTGGTAGCAAACTGACACCTCGCCCAAAAAGCTTACCCCGCCGTCTGTCGCTTTAATACTTTTGGCGCCACATTGATGTAACTCATTGACTAATAGAGCCTCTAAGCCCCTAGGGCAGGTTGCAAAATACTGATTCATTTTGATTCCAGTGCATGTTGAAGCGCATCGTAGCTATTATGCACCTGTAATTTATCTAAAAATTCGGAGAACTCAATTTTATGGTCTTTTTCCAACTGCTTAGCACGCTCGCGTAATTTTTTCTCGGTGGTTCTTAACGCGTTTTGGAAGCCAAACACAATGATATTCCCCGGTTTTCCCGTTGGCATCATCAGCACACAATCAGAAAAAGTTTGCTCAATACGATGCATGTATAAATCAAAGTTTTTATCTGAGCCCCATAAGTTAATGACAAATATGCCATTGTCTTTTAGCGCCTCAAAGCAACTATCAAAAAAATCCTGCGTGCAAAAATTTTCTGGAATTCCATGAGAATCAAAGCCGTCAATAATCACGCAATCGTGGCTGGCACGGTTATCTAGTAGATACTGCACGCCATCACCCTCAATCAAATTTAAACGTGCATCGTTTTCTGGCACATAAAAATGGCTTTTGGCAACCGTAATCACTTGGGTATTAATTTCCACCACGTTTTGTGCAATTTCTGGGCAATATTTGTAAATGTATTTAGTGACGGAACCGCCGCCCAAACCAATGGTAAGCACTGTTTTAATCTGGCTAGAAAACAGCAAAAAACACATAATGCCACGTGAATAATTGAGCGCTAAAGCGAAGGGGTCTTTAACAATCATGCTACTTTGAATGGTGTCAGAACCCAAATGCAAATTGCGCATATTATCAAGCTCGGTCACTTCTACCGTGCAATCTTGCGCCACACTTTTATGAATTTTGCGATTAAATATCCGCATCACTTTGTTCCATTTCTTTCGCGTCCACTTGCTCTGCTGTTGATGTCTCAATTACTTGCTTAAACTTACAATGAAGTTCCATCAACAAAGTATCAATATGCTTAATCTCTAACAATACTTTCGTACCCACTTTTATTTCGGGCTGACCTGTAGGAAGGCTAGGCACTTTGGTAATAAAAAACATGCCATCGATACGCACCAAATTCTCACGCCACACCGTTGCGGTAACTTCTGTTAGTTGCTCTTGAATCAGATACTGCAAGCACCAATATCGCTCCATCCGCGTTTGAAACTCGTTGTAAGCGTTATAAGTTTGGTCAAAATTGCGAATAATGACATTGAGTTTGCCATCTTTTGCGTTGTAGGGCGCGTCTGTATGATTCAACATCGCCACCAATTGGCGTTGATTCACCAAATCCACCGCACGTCTTAAGGGTGAGGTTGACCAAGCATATTGCGCCACACCCAAACCTTGGTGCGGCGTCGCTTCTGATGTCATAAACACTTTTCCGCCTGTTTGTGCACGGTACACCCCTGCCAAGCCAGCATCTTTTAACATTCCGCCCCACGTGGCATTGGTGTAAATCATCAATTCAGCCACCAATTTATCCATGGGCGATCCACGCTCACGCGGCACGATATTAACGATGCCATCCACCACATAGAAATTATAGTCAATTTGCGGAGCGCGGTTAGGGTCTGCCTTGCCGCGCGCTACTTCGAGCGATTCTGCAAACCCGTACAAAAACTTCAGCTGCAGCCAATACGGGTGGCCACTATTTTCCGCCAAGGTATGTTCATTAAAATAGGGTTCTAGACTATCATGACGCAAATTCTCTGCCACTTCGATGAGCTCAACCAAAGTTTCAACACCAAGCACTTCAAACGTCGGAGTTACTTCGCAATATAAGCTTAATGCTGGTTTTGTTTCACCTGCATTTAGGCTAAAGGGCTGTACGACTTGTTCGGGCAGCATGGTGATTTTATTGCCCGGCATATAGACGGTTGAAAGGCGTTTCATGACTTCAACATCCAAGGGTGAATCAACCGTGACCCCCAAGGCTGGTGCGGCAATGTGAATGCCAACACGCGTGTTGCCATTACTTAGCAGCTCAACACTAAACGCATCGTCAATTTCGGTGGTAGTGGCATCGTCAATACTAAAGGTTTTCGCGTGTGCTTTTGGCAAAACGATTGGCGCTTGTATGGGTTCAAAGGATGGAAACTCGGTGCCCTCTTTAAACATCTCGCGCAAAAAAGCACCTAAATGGTAATCATGCGCGCTTTTAATTAAGCCTGCTTCAAACATCACGCTCAGCGCCAATCTGCCAGAGGAATGTGCTGCTTCCTCAATCGCTTTCCACTGCAAGCTATTTTTATCGGGGTTGTAAATAAGACTATCTGCTTTTGCTGCAAACCCTTCTGGCAACGTTTTATTGTTAAGTTGCTCCACCCATTCAGTCATTTGCAAGGCTTGCAGCTTTTTACGTTCTACCGCAGCCAGCGCAAGCTTCAGTGTTTCTGCAGGCGCGGCTTTGTAACGGCCTTTGCCCTTGCGGTAAAAATACACGGGGGCGCTATGCACTTTAATTGCCGTGGCGGCAGATTGGATGCTGTTGGGCTTGCCGCCATAATACTCGCTTGCCAAATCCTCAAAACCAAATTCTGGCTCACCACAACACTCCCACAAAAAATCAATGTCTAAGGTTTCCGCCTCCATATTGGCGGCTTCCATAAAGCTTGCGAGAGCGCCATCAAAGCGTAACAAAACGTTAGCCGCCTTAATTTTGATGCGTTTGCCACTGGACGATTCCACTTGTAACGAGGCATCCGTCTCGCTCATTACGCTAGCGACTTTGAAGCCGCCATCTTCTTCATAAAATACGTTCATGCATCGTCAATTTAACTGATAAGCTTCTATTTTACCTTGCTTTGGCAAAAGCGCTTGGTTGCTAATGTGTCTAACGTTAAAATAAGCTATGGATAACCGCATTCCCGTGACACTTTTAACTGGTTTTTTAGGCAGTGGCAAAACAACGTTGCTGAACAAGCTATTAACAAACCCAAGTATGAAAAATACAGCGGTGATTATTAACGAGCTGGGCGAAGCTGGATTAGACCATATTCTGGCGCAAAATGTAGAGAGCAGTTATGTGGCAGATAACGCCGTGTTGCTGCAAAGCGGTTGCTTGTGTTGCACCTTAAGTAACGAGCTTGCTGATACCATGCGCGATTTGTTTTTTAAGCGCGCAGTGGATGCGATTCCGCAATTTAACCGCATTATTATCGAAACCACAGGCATGGCCAACCCTGGCCCGATTATGGCCAACTTAATGAACGAGCCAGTGATTGAAAGTGTGTATCGCTTAGATGCAGTGGTGGTGACAATTGACGCGGTGTATGGCTTGCAACAAATAAATGAACACGTCGAAGCGCGCAAACAAGCAGCGGTTGCGGATGTGCTACTATTCACCAAAACAGATTTAGCCACGTCCGAACAAGTGAGCGAACTAAAGGAGAAGCTGATTAGCATTAATCCTGGCGCTACCCAACATAAAATTCTGCATGGTAAAATTGACCCCGAGTTTATCATTGATGTGGGGCTTTTTGACCCCACAGGCAAACGTGCAGAGCCTGAGCGTTGGTTGCGCGAGCCATTTAGGAAAACAAACAGCCAAGTAAAAGGGATGCTTACGAAAGGTTCGCATAATGATGAAATTATGAGCTTTACTGTGGCTATGCCCAAGCCTTTGAATTGGAAAGACTTAAAGCCGATTATTCTGAAGCTTTGCCAATCTTATGGCGAAAATTTACTGCGCTTAAAAGGCATTATCCATGCAGAAGATCAACCTGCGCCATTGGCGATTCACGCGGTGCATTTTACACCTTACCCCGCCACCCTACTCACAGGTTGGGATGAAGATGAGCCAATTAGTCGCATTGTGTTAATTGGCAAAGGGCTGGACGAAGCGGCGATTAGAAAAATGTTAACGCAGTTTTAGTATCAAGCGTAATTTTAATTTGTTACCCAGCGCGCGATAAACTAAAATATCCAGAGTGAATAAAAAGCCTGCTTGAATGCTTATTAGAAAGCCCGCCAAATGAAATACCTTATTTTTGCTTTATATGTGGCCTGCATTTTATATGTGCATTTTCGCGGTAAAGCCAAGTTGCCGTTTTTAAGGCAAATTTTTGACCACTCCTCTGTGGTGTCGCCCATCAATATTTTTATTTATTTATTCTCTAAAACTTCGCCCACTCTTACTTATGTGCCCGTGAGTGATTTTAAAAACTTGCAAATTTTGCAAGATAACTGGCAAACCATTCGCGATGAAGCCTTGGCAATTGAACGTTTGGACAAAATTAAAGCAGCCGAAAAAAATAATGATGCTGGTTTTAACTCCTTTTTTAAGAAGGGTTGGAAGCGCTTTTATCTTAAATGGTACGACGCTAGCCACCCTTCTGCATTGCTATATTGCCCCAAAACAGTCGCGCTACTTAAACAAGTACCAGAAATTAAAGCCGCTATGTTCACCGAGTTACCGCCTGGAGCAAAGCTTAACCCGCACCGCGACCCTTATGCAGGCTCGTTGCGTTACCATTTAGGGCTTTCTACTCCCAACGATGACCGTGCCTTTATTAACGTGAACACCCAGCCCTACAGTTGGCGCGATGGTGAGGGTGTGATTTTTGATGAAACCTATATCCATTGGGCGCTAAACGACACCGATAAAACGCGCATTATTTTACTGTGCGATGTAGAGCGCCCAATGATATTCGGCTGGGCACAAGCGGTAAACCGCTTGCTGGGGCGCGTAGTGCTAACAGCTGCGGCCAGCCCCAACGAAACAGGCGACCAAGAAGGCGGTATAAGCAAAATTTTTGTGCTTTTTTGGGTAATTGGACAATACAGACGTAAGCTTAAAAAATTCAGCAAGCCGCTTTATTTGCTAGTTAAATTCAGCTTAGTGGTGGGTGTAGCTTACTTGATTTATCGCTGGTAAATTACTAAATTAAAAGTAATCTTTAACAAGAAAACTAATGGAAAATTATTATTCGTTTATTGGTGGAAATAATGGCAAATGGCTTGTTACTAGCAACACTGCTATTGTTGGTTCGCCTATGGAAGACGTAAAAAACATCGAAGTCATCAATCTACCCTCGGCCTGTATAAATGACCAAGGCACTTGGATTCTACAGGGCTTTACAAGCAATGTTCGTTATGCTGACAGAAATGAGATTACTAAATTGCGCGCAAAGCAAGAAGTATTGAATAGACCAGATTCGATTTGCGCTGCCCTTATCCCTATTAAAAAAACTGCAGAATGGTGGAATTTAAGTCAAGATGAGCGCCGCGCAATCTTTGAAGAGCAATCGCATCATACTGAAATTGGGCTAAGATACCTACCTCAAATTGCTCGACAACTACACCACAGTAGAGACCTTGGCGAACCATTCGATTTTTTAACTTGGTTCGAATTTTCCCCAGATTACATATCGGATTTCGAAAAACTACTCTCAAATTTACGTGCGACAAAAGAGTGGGGTTATGTTGAGCGTGAAATTGATATTAGACTTAAAAAAATCGGTTAATTCAAATCACTCCAAATTTTCTCTAGCCGCTTAATCGACACAGGGAATGGCGTTTTAAGCTCCTGCGCAAAAAGGGAAACGCGCAATTCCTCGATTAACCAACGATAATCGATGAGGGCTTGAGACACCTTATCAGATTTACGTTGTTTATCTATGGCAGCCTCCCAGTTTTGCCATAACAAGCCTACACTAGCTGCATTTTTTCCATCGCGGTCTGGATTAGCAGGTTGCTTTTCAATGCGTAATCTAAGTGCTTTTAAGTAGCGCGGGAAATGGGTAATTTGTTCCCAAGGGGTTTGGCTAAAACAGCCTTTAAATACCAGCAAACCAATTTGGCTCTCGACATCGCGCTTTAAACGATTTACCGTAGCGGGCATTTTGGCTTGCTGGTTAACCAACAAGGTATATTCTGTAGCAATGCTATTCACCATGCGGCATAATGCCTCTGTAACGGCTGGCAAACGCGTTCTAGCGCGCTGTTTTAGTTTCATAAACTCATCGTTGTTGCGCGGTAACTCATCTTCGCCTACAAATGCGCGATCAGCAATGGTGGTGAGCATATCTTCCTTCAAACCTTCTACGCTCACCGCATTGCGTAATTGCATCGCGTATTGGTTAAAATTGGGTAGACTTTTTTCTAGTTGCTTCATTTGCTCTTTAAGCTCAAAACGCATTAAACGGCGCACACCAGCACGATGCGAGGCGGTTGCAGCTTGTTCGGTATCAAACAATTTTACCGCCACGCTTTCAATGTTATCTTCTAGCGCAGGATAACCAGTGAACTGATGCCCGTCTTTGCTGAACGTTAGCGTAGCTGGTAAATCGCCAAAATCCCATTGTTTAAGACCTGTCTTTTCAATGTCTGGCGAGGTGTTTCTAAACGTGAGTTGCGCTGCTTGCCCAAGCTGTTTTTTAAGCGAAATCCAATCGCGGCTCATGCCTAACTCACGACCTTTTTCGTCTATCACGCTAAAGTTCATAAAAGCGTGGGGCGGCAAGTTGGCTAAATTAAAGTCATCTACACCTAATTTAAGCGTGGTTTTAAGTTGAATATACTGGGTTAAGGCCTGCAACAAAGGACTTGCTCCAACGTTGGCTTGCTCTAAAAAGCCTGTCACAAATTCGGGCACGGGTACGCATGCATTACGATATTGTTTGGGTAAGCTCTTAATAAGGTTCGTGAGTTTTTCTCGTAACATGCCTGGCACCAACCATTCGGTGCGTGTGGCGTCTAGCTGATTAAGCAAGGCAAGTGGCACGGTAGCAGTTACGCCATCTAAGAGGTGCGTAGGTTCAAAGCGATATTTAAGCGACAATTTGGCACCATCTACCAAAAAATATTCTGGAAACTGCGCCTCGGTCACGCTAGCTGCGCCATGTCGCATTAGTGCTTCTTTGGTTAAATATAGCAGGCGTGGATTAAGCTTTTCAGCTTCTGAGCGCCATTTCTCGAAACTTGTGCCACTAAAAATACCCGCAGGGATAATCGCGTCATAAAACGCAAACAATTGATGCTCATCTACCATAACATCTTGACGGCGAGATTTATGTTCTAATGCTTCTATTTCGGCTATCATGCGGCGATTAGCCTCAAAAAAGCTCGCTTTTGTGTCAAACTCCATATTAGCAAGTGCTTCACGAATAAAAATTTCGCGCGATTCTTGCGGACTAATTGGTCCATAATACACGCGGCGCTTAGGAATCACTGTCAGGCCGTACAAGCTCACGCGCTCCCATGCGTTGACCATTGCCATTTTTCTATCCCAGCGCGGGTCACTGTATGCGCTCTGGGTTAACCCCCGCGCAAGTGGCTCTATCCAGTCTGGTTCAATTTTGGCAACACAACGCGCATACAGTTTGCTGGTGTCCACCAACTCTGCAGCAATCACCCATTTTGGGCGGATTTTCTTAAGTGCGGAACCTGGCGCAATATGAAAGCGGATGCCTCGCGCACCCGCGTAAGATTCGCTTTCACCATCCTTAAAGCCGATATTACCTAGCAAGCCTGCGAGCAAGGCTTTATGAATTTGCTCATAGGATGGCTCTTTGTCATTAAGCCTAAATTCCATTTCCTCAACTATTTCAAGCAACTGGGCGTGTAACTCGCGCCATTCTTTTAAGCGTAAAAATGAAAGGAAATTGGCATGACACTGACTGAGTAACTCCTTGTTAGATTTTTTGGTTTTAAGCGCTTGCTCGTACCAATCCCAAATTTTAAGAAAGCTTATAAAATCAGAGCCTTCACCTGCAAATTTGCTATGGGCATTATCAGCCGCCTCGCGTTTATCCATGGGTCTTTCACGCGGATCTTGAATGCTTAATGCGCTGGTAATAATCAAAATTTCTTTTAAACAAGCCTCACGTTTAGCCGCCAATATCATGCGCCCCACACGTGGGTCTAGTGGCAATTTGGCAAGTTGCAAACCTGTTTCGGTAATTTCGCGCTTATCATTCACTGCACCCAATTCTTGCAACAACAAATAGCCATCGGCAATTAAGCGCGAACTTGGCGTCTCAATAAACGGAAACGCCTCGACATCACCCAATCTAAGTGCCGCCATGCGTAAAATGACGGCAGCTAGCGAGCTACGCAAAATTTCAGGCTCGGTAAATTCTGGACGATTGTTAAAATCCTCCTCTGAATACAGCCGAATACATATGCCGCTAGAAACGCGCCCACAACGTCCAGCGCGTTGTTTAGCAGCTGCCTGCGAAATTTTTTCAATTTGTAATTGCTCAACTTTGGCCCTTGATGAGTAGCGGTTTACACGCGCCAAACCTGCATCAATGACATATTTGATGCCTGGTACGGTCAAAGATGTTTCTGCCACATTAGTAGCCAGCACAATGCGGCGCCTGCCACCTGTGCGGAATATTTTTTGTTGGTCTTCAATGCTTAAGCGCGCAAACAGCGGAAGCACTTCTACATGCTTAAGCTTGGGCGATCGGCCTTGATATTTGCGCAGGTGGTCAGCCGTGTCGCGAATCTCGCGTTCCCCTGGCAAAAACACCAAAATATCACCATCTCCGAGCCGCAATAAATCATCAGCCGCGTCTAAGATGGCTTCTTCAATCGCCTCTTCTTCATCATCTTCAGCGAGCCAACGAGCCTCTGTTTTAGCATTGCGCTTAATGCCTAAAATATTTTTAGGCACAGCCTTATTAGATAGTTCATCTTCATCAATATCATCTTCTGGTGCGATTTCGTGTGAAATGAATCCCGCTTTACCTAGTGGGCGATATCTAACTTCAACGGGATAGGTTCTGCCAGAAACTTCGATCACTGGCGCGCCATTAAAATGTCTTGAAAATCGGTCAGCATCAATCGTTGCAGAGGTCACAATCACCTTTAAATCTGGGCGTTTGGACAATAACTGCTTAAGGTATCCCAGCAAAAAATCGATGTTGAGACTGCGTTCATGAGCCTCATCGATGATAATGGTGTCGTATGCATTTAAAAACTTATCACCTTGTGTTTCGGCTAACAAAATGCCGTCTGTCATTAACTTAACGTAGCTTGTTTCTGACAGCTTATCGTTAAAGCGCACTTTGTAGCCTACCACCTCGCCTAAAGGTGATTTAAGTTCTTGCGCGATACGACTTGCCACTGAACGTGCAGCAATACGTCGCGGTTGTGTATGCCCAATTAAGCCAGCCACACCACGACCTAACTCAAGACAAATTTTAGGCAACTGTGTAGTTTTACCTGAACCAGTTTCGCCACACACAATCACCACTTGATGTTGTAGTATGGCTTGTGCAATTTCATCTTTGCGCAATGAAACGGGTAAATCGAGCGGATAGTCGGGCTTGGGTAGTGCATTTTTACGTGCTTGCAATTTAGCGCTTGAAGCACGGATTTTGTATGCAATCTCTTGCAGAGCCTTATCAATTGGTTTGAGTTGGTTAGCAAGTTCGCGCGCCTTTTGCAAACGACGGTACAGCAGAAAACGATCTGCCAGCATACATAGCGGCAATTGTTTTTCTAGCTGGGAAATAAGTTGGGGTGGTTGCGTGTCACTCATAAGCGCATCATTTTAACACGCGAGCATCTTATAAAAACGTGACTTAAACTCTACGCTCACGTAAAAAATTGGCAAATTTAGGCTTACCTGTTTTTGTAATATCGCGATAGTTGTAAGTAACCAAGCTACCGATGGCTGGCGGGTGTGCACATTGCACATCAATAAAGCCCTTGCCTAGTTTAAAGCTAATACTGTCTGGTGTTTCTACCAACAATGCACCCATTTTCCCTTGATTTTTACCCTTACCCCCAATGTGTTCAATCACATTGACTTCTGCATCTAATTGTAGCTTTAACTTTAACAACACATCACTGCGCCCAGTTAAATATGCGGCATCGGCAAGGAGCAACATCAACCCTTTACTACCCGCCGCAACCACTTGTTTTAACTTGGCTTGCAGAGCATCGGCATCTTTTAACTTAAACTGTTTAATCGCATGCAAATAAGGCGGAAACGCTTGTTTTACCAGTGCCTGGATTTATTGAGCACGACTTTTAAAATCACCAATGGTTAGCGGCAACTCAAATATTTGTGGTAAAACCTTTGGTAAACCAAGTTTGTGCATGGATAGGATTAGCTTGCCGGGTCACTAGGCGGTTGTCATCCCATATTGCACGCACGCCATCCAGCTTTTCGCTCACCAAATATGCGTTTAGATCCACACCGTCATGGTCCACATGCGCAAGTAGAGTATCGGGGGGGGGTAGTATAGGCGAATGCTGGCAGAAATAGCGTTAATGCAAGCAATAGCGAGCGGTAAAGCCTGTGTAATCAAGCTTTTACCAATTTAAATCTTGCGGAATAGTGGTTTTATTTTGCGCATGGCGATAATCCGAACTCGCGGCATACACCCATCTACGCGCACGGTTTAATGCGCCTACAGGTTGCTCATCAGCAAGCGCGTTCCATGGGTTAAACGATAAATTCTCGCAAAATTGCTGTTGTTCTGGCGTATCAAAGGTTTGCTGGATAATATCAAGCGTTGCAACAGGCACAAATGACACTTCTGTCTCTTGCCATAATACGGTGGCATCTTCAATTGGCATGGTTTTGCTGGTGTCTTGCACTTGCACCATGAGTAGCATACAGGCGTTTTTCTCAGCCAATTCTGTTGCAAGTGTATGCTTTAAAAAATCAGGGTCTTGCGAGACATCTGCTTTAATTTTAGAAGGCTCAGCGCAAGAACGCATTTTAAATTTAATGTTGTGTGGCCCAAGCTTATATGCAGTATTACTAAAATACTCTGTCCATAATGGACTTTTGGGCGGTGGCGAGTATGCCGTGATTAATTGCCATAACTCACGCAAGCGCCATTTAAAAGGGTTGTAGCCTTGCACAAAGTAAGCTGGGTCACCTTTAGTGTCAACAAACTTGTTGTAATCAGCCACACTGGTCACAAAAAATGCAGGGCTATTGTGCGCAATAAACTCTTGCGTAGTGCCGCCATTAATATTCTGCCCAACATTAAGCACCTTAATCGCCATGCCACGCGCATCTTTTGCGCGGTCATCGGCATTGGCCATGTTAGAGCCACTATTTGAAAAACGTATCCAAGATTGATATTGCTTGCCTGGCGTTGAAAACACACCGTAACGCAATTGTGCATCAATGACTGGGCTGACCGTAAAAAACGCCTTCACACAAGCGTGGCCTTTGGCATGCACCCCGCGCGCGGCATAGCTGGTTTTTAGCGCTTTAATAATGCCTACAGCGCTTTGCGCCGCCACTTTAATATCAGCAGACTCATTTGCTGGCACCACCTCTTTTGCAGTGATATCTGCATGGATTTGCATGTGGTAGGCGATAAAGGCGACCAGTATTAGCGCCAATGCCAGCAAAGCCAAACCTAATCTTTTAATATAGCGCTTAAGCATTTACCTTCTTAAGTTCATAATAGGTTTTTCAATAAACAAGTACATCAATGAGGCAATAAACATGCTTAATATGGTGCTGATGACAAAGCCATATAACAATATTTGCCCCATCGACCAAGGATAAGCCTCTGGCATAGTCATGGTAAGGTGCAATATGGCAGGAATAACAATGACCATCACCACCAGATGAATTAAATACAAAGAGTAAGATAAAGTGGCAATTGGGTACCAAAATGGTAAGGAAAAAAACCACCTAAATGTCGCCGCGAGACGATGTTGCTGCAATAGCAGGGCAATAATTAAAATGCCAACGCCCACTGCAAACAGAGTGTGGTTAAAAATATAATACAAAATATGCAATGTCTGATTAGCATCATAATGTGGCAAGAACACTGGAAAGCTCATGAAAAAACCAATTAAGGTGAGGCCTACGACTGTCATGGCCACACCAAAACCTGAGTTAGCGACTTGCGAGAGTTTTTCTTTGTGAAAGTGCATCGCATAAGCCGCAAGACAGCCAACCACCAAACCGCCAAACCGCGTATGCAAATTGTCATACATGACGGTAAAAAAGTGATTTAAATAGGCTTCGTTTAAATAAATTGCGCTACTTGGTGTTGTTCTTATGGTGTCGTCTGTGAGTACAATTAAGGTATTAACCACAATTGAAATAAAGAAAAGCCAAATTAATACAACGCCCGGACTTTTGCTCCATTTTAAGATGGCGATTAAAATGAGTGGATAAATAAAGTAAAACTGCTCTTCAACTGCCAAACTCCATGTCCAGCCAGCAGCTTGATTTTGATACTCTAAAAAATTGCTCACATAAAGAAAATTAGCCCACACTGAATTGCTGTTATGCGCAGCAAGCGCCCAATACAAAATCAGCATAAAATAATAGGCTGGCGTTAACCTTAAGTAACGGCGTATATAAAAGTTTTTAAGGTTTAAATGACCTTCCTTGCTATATTGTCGCAACAAAATTCCTGAAATTAAAAATCCACTCATGACAAAAAACACATCTACACCTTTATCTCCATTCCACGCCCATGCCCACCCCGAGCCAAGAACATCTAACATGCTGGCAATATTTTGGTTTGGATTTGCGTTGTCATAAACGATAAAGGTGTGATAGACCAATACCAAAATAATGGATAAGGCACGGATGCCGTCAATGGGTGCAAAATTGCTGGCACGTCGCTGATAAATAGACTGGAAATTCTCCCTAAAGGAAAATGCTCTTTGCCATGCACTTTTGCTCATTGCGATATCTTCTGTCATGTCCATTTCCCCAAATGTTTATATTGTTTTTAAGTATTCAATTAATGCCCAGCGCTCTTGCTCTGTCAGCATCGGCAGTTTGTTATAACCAGCACCAGTGCCATATTCGTGCCCTGCATTGCTATTGCCTGGCAAAGTGGTATCAAACAAAAAATACTCTTTGACAGGCGCCATGTCAAAACCCACATTTTTGGTGTCAAATTCTAAAGAACCCAAATTAAACTGTTTTACACGGTCTTTTGCGGGCAAGAGCAATTGGTATAAATTAGGCACTGAACCATTATGTAAAAATGGTGCGCTACTCCATACTCCATTGAGTGGTCGCGCTTTATATGCAAGCAACGCCTTTTGTGAGACTTCTTGTCCCGTTGCGATGATTTTGCCATCCACATATTTGGGCGGGTGAATCTCATCCCCATGACCAAAGCTACTGGCATCTTTACCCGCCAAATAGGCCTGTAATGGATTATTTTTAATCACACCAACCATCACATTGTTAGCAATATCAATCGCAGGCGCCACTTTAGGCAAGGGATCTCCTGCCACATAATAGCGAGGTTGCCCTTCTAGCTTGCCTGATTTTCCTGTATTTAAAATAGCATTTTTCGCCATCATCGGGTCGGTTTTAATTTCATCTAAAGTGCTCATGCGCACTTTTATCATGCGTTTCGGATCAGCGCGATTAATATCCACATGACACTCCATGCAGTGCAACTCGTACAACTTGCGACCCTGTTGAGCAAGCTTAATATTTATCTTTGGAAAATACGCTGGCCATTGTGGTGAGTGCAGTTTGCTCACTGTTTTTTCGAGCTTGCGCAATTCAGACGCTTGAATAGATGAGGGATAGCCACCATCAATAAAACCCAACCAATATTGAGTTTGTGGTGTCACATCACCAAACACGCCAATCACCTCGCCAATATTGCGGGCAAACGCGCCAATATTTGAGTTAGCTTGCGCGCCATTCCACTCAACATAATCGTGTTGTGGCGTATCCCATAAATAAGGGTAGCTGGTGGGCGCATTAGCAGGATTGGCATTTTTATCGAGGCCTGTAGCCTCTAAACCTCGGTTTAAAATCGCACCAAACGCATCTAAACGACCATAGCCATAATGCACATCTGTGTGGTTTTCATTGGCATAGGTAACGCGCTTTTCGTATTCTTTTTGCAAAGATTTTTTTAATGCCACTTTAGCGGACTCAGTCACCTGCTTGCCCAGCACATTGGCTTGAAAGCGATTAAATTTATCCGCATCATCCAAGGTAGCTTTCAGCGACAACGTCATCTCAGTTAACATTTTTTGTAAATCAAACAAAGGTTGTCCGCCATCTATCATAGTGATTTTGTTTTGATAGCTGATTTGCTGCGTGTGACAAGCAGCACAAGTTAAACCCATTTTGTCTTTGTTGCGCGTAAAGCCAATCGGGAAACCATCGGGATTATTTTTGCTTTTTTGCGCAGGAATCGCCCCAAATCGCAACATATTTTCATCGCTCCGGAAAAGTTTGGCTTGATTGGCTTGCTCTAAATACAAAAAGTAATCGTAAGGTACAAGGCGTGATCCCTGGTCTGCAAAATAAAAATATTCACGGTCTTGCGACGTCCAGTTTTGCTCAAGATACTGCCCTGCTTGCGCAGTATTTATTAACGTAGTGGAGATCAATAAAACTAATGCAAATAAGGGACTTGTTTTATGCGGTTCATTTAATTGCATGTTCATCCCATTCATTGCAGCATATCTCTAGAAAGCAAGGTATTAAGTAAGTTATCTTGAAAATTAAGGTTCCCAGTTAAACTCTCGTGTGACTCACACAGAAAAAAAGATTGCTCAACAGGCAAATGGATAAACTTATGGCGCTGCACGCTAGGGTCAAGTACATTACGGCCTAAAAGAGAAGCTTTTGTCACCGAACCATCACCTGGCTCTAACAGCAGCGCATCATAATCAACCCCTTTAACATGCTGAGTGACTTCGCTCGGATTCATTCTAACCACGGATTCGCCATTAACTTCCTCTACCAAAATGCGCGCTGGCGTTAATGTACATCCACCGCCAAATACCACAAGCTTTGGTTCTGGCATGGGCGTCGCAACACTTAAAGACCACATAAAGCGTCTTGCACGCTCAAGATTCTTTTCAAAATATTTTTCGAATGTTGCAAGATGTTGTTCACCTTCTGCTTTGTTCTCATACTTTGATAGTATTCTTTTTCTCACTTTAGGGTCAAAAATCGACCATTGAAAACTTCGCCAAATTTCCACATCAAACAAATCGCGGTCTAGTGGCGTGCCGTCGCTTGTCACTATCCAATTATTGAGTGAGTGCGGGAATAATTGATATAAACTTGGCATACTAGCTAGCGTTTCCGTTCCAATTTGATTAATACCAATATCTAGACCGCTGATAAACAGATTGAGTGTTCTGATTGACCCTAAATTTGGGGTGCCAAGCAAGATGACACGCCTGACGCGTGATGCGCCATACATAGTGCACTTTTCTCCAAAGTCATTGTCGTTAATGACGTCTTGTTTGCCATAACGAATATAGTAACGGGTAATCAAGCCACCCATGCTGTGGGCAACAATATCAACTTTGAGTTTAGGGTTGCTGTAATCCAGCCTTACTTGCTCAATAAAGTCTGCTAGCTGCGCCGCAGTTTTAACATTGTCTTGGCGCCAATCATACAAAAATACATAGTAATTTTTATGTTTAGGGTCAACTTTCTCACCCGCATGATGAAGTTGATAGCCCCCAATTTCAGATAAAGTATGGACAATTTTTCCATAAAAATCTTTGCCAGCCGCACCATCAAAAATATCATACGGAACCGCATTGCTTGGCTTTGGCTCTAAAGTCACTGGGTCAATCTCGTAAGCTGCGTCCGAATAATCATGAATTAACAAACGACTCACCGCGCCCGGCCACACATCTTCTTTGGTCTTGGTATCTTTAAGCCGGCTACCCAACACGCCATGAATAAAAATCACGGGAGGTTGATCGGTCACCATCATTGATTCCATATAAAGGCGGTGCAAATCTGGCGCAAAAATTTTACTATTGGCGTATATGCCAGCAAAAAAAACACTTGCCAGCACTAAGCAAGCAAAAATGTATCGATTGAAAAGTCCTCTTCGCAAGGCTCTATATGTTGATTTAAGCATAAGTGAAAAGCAAACCTACTAGTTATATTTGTGTTGTTGCAAGCAAGGCTTGTCGGTATTTATTCAAAAAATCTTACTCCTTTTAAACCTTACTATTTAACAATTTACAGCAAAACGCACTCGCATACTTTCTAAATTAAATTGCTGAAGAATCGCATCTATTCTTTCTTTAGCATTTTTACGGGGCTGACCTGTATATTTAGCAATGATCAGCTCATTTTTCATAGAATGCTCCCAACCAACCAGCTCTGTTACCGTTACGCTGTAACCAGCCGCCTCAAGTTGCAAACAGCGTAACACATTGGTGATTTGGCTACCAAACTCGCGTGTGTGAATGGGGTGACGCCAAATTTCACTTAACGGCGTTTTAGCAAAACTATCGTTTTTATGTAGTCGCAACATTTCAGCAACTTCGGCCTGACAACATGGCACCAGTACAATATACTTGGCCTGTTTTTTTAGCCCAAATTGTATCGCATCATCCGTCGCTGTATCACATGCATGTAGCGCTGAAACAATATCCACAAGGCTTGGCAAAGCATCCGATAGCGTAGATTGTTCAACGGTTAAGTGCTGAAAATCCATGCGTTCAAAGCCACAATCCATTGCTAATTGCTTTGATTTTTCCACCAAGTCTGCACGAGATTCAATACCGATAACGCGCGCACTTTTACTTTCTTTCATAAGCAAATCATACAGAATAAACCCCAAATACGATTTTCCAGCGCCATGATCCACCAGCGTCACTTCACCTTCAAGCGTCGCGTATAGCGGTGCGATAAAATTGACCAAATGATTCACTTGCTTGAGCTTGCGACGACTATCTTGGTTAAGCTTGCCATCGCGCGTCAGAATATGCAGCGCTTTAAGTAAAGCGATAGATTGATTTGGTTTAATTTCAGGGATGTTTTGCATACCCCATTCTAATTGAAAATACTTTTTTCTGTAGCTTGAATGAGCAAATTGATATGGCAGATTATTGTCACTTCCATTTAATATCTGACAATTTTTTACATACCTTGTAATATTGCCTTAGCTTTATACCAAAATAACCCTAGTCAAGCCATTTAAAATAGAGGATTACCTATAAAAAAGGGTTATGACTTTTTTGGTATAGATTTTGCTTGATATTCCAGCTAATGATAAACAATTTACTAAATGATAATACTTTATAGCCATCTGCAATATTTGTAGGTGCTTAGAATGAGCTAGGATGTTTAGCAAATCCTGCTCAAATTTTGACCCATTTACTAAATGCAAGGATAATGGATTTAATTCACTTAAGATTATGCTGTTAAAGATGAAACTAATTTTGACTTAATATTGATTGACCCTAACAAAAAACTATAAAATCATGGACATATCAGGTACATTTCTAAAAAGCAAAGTTGCCCAGCGGATTGCAATTTTACTTTTGCTAGCGGCATCTATCCCAGCCGCACTGATGTCTGGCTTATCTCGTCATACAACTTTCGAATTAGTAAGTAACTACGAACATAGCTCGCTTGTTGATAAAAGTAAAAACTATGCACTTACCGCATCTTCAAATTTGGCATTTTCAAAAGAAAAGTTACTACAATATTCCGAGCTTTTAAACACTGGAACACTACAAAAGCATCAGGCCGATGCAATAATTCAGCCAATTTTTAGCTCCATAACTGAGATAACAACTGATGGAAAAGTTATTTCGCAATATGGCAATGAAGTGCAAATGCCTATCGATTTCGATACGATTGTTCGTAAGATTGCTTTTGATAACATTCCTAATCGCACCCAACTCATTGTTCTACCAGCCAAAAATGACAATGAATATGGCTTAATTTATCTCACTTTGCCACAGAGAAAAAAGAATAACGCCCCAACGCTTCTAATTGCCCAAATTAACCCCAGCTTTCTTTTTGGAAGTAGAGACAATTACCCAGCCAATCTTAATGTATGCGCTTATCAGCTTGAGGACAAATCAAAAAGTAGAATTTTTTGTTCTGCAGATGTCACTATTTCCAGTAATGTCAGCAACAGAGAAAATATTGACTTTGGCTCATATACGATTCAAATTAACTCAGAACTCAATGACAAGGCTTGGCTATTCGACACACGCAACCTCGACCCGATGTCAGCTGATAAATTCAGCACGCTTATTAGCGACAATAATTACATTTGGATAATATCTCTTAGCCTACTGTTAATCGGCCTATTAGGTTTATTTCAAGTCAGAAAAACCATGGTACCTCTAGTTAACTTGATTGACGGCACAAAAAAAATTGCCACAGGTGATTACGTTGCAGTAAAAGTAACTGGGTCTTCTGAGTTTTCTGAACTAGCAGACGCCTTTAATAGCATGTCATCGCACATTAAAAAGCAAGTTGAAACCCTGCGTTCACTTTCATCTATTGATCGTGAAATCGTAACGAATTTAGACGTCACTGAACTTATTCGCCAAGTGATGCTAAGAATGCAGCAACTTAAGCCAGAAACAACTTTATATCTATTTAGACTTGATGAAAAAACAAATGCCGAGGTACAGTGTAGCGTCCAGATTCTAGGCAACCCAGCAATGTCATCCACGCGCATAGCCGTGTCTAATCGTGAAATCGCTGCTATCGAAGTCTATGATCATGGCCATATAAACCATTGCACTATGGAAAATGAATTTGTGCATGAAAGCCTGGCTGCAGAACTCGGGGATAATTTTATATGGACTTTACCCATCTTTTGGCAAAGAGAATTATGCGCTTTTTTAGTAGTTGGTAGCAAAACTCCACTTGTCGAAAACGATGCGGATTGGCCAGAGTTCAGAGAACTGGCAAGTCGAGTAGGTATTGTAATTTCTGCGCAGGCACGCGAAGAACAACTATTGCTTCAAGCACAATATGACACTTTGACTGGCTTACCTAACCGAATTTTACTGCAAGACCGCTTGCGACAAGCGATTGACCACAGCGATAGAACTGGTAATCCTTCATGGGTGCTTTTTATAGATCTAGATCGCTTTAAATATATTAATGACAGTTTGGGTCACCACATTGGGGATGAACTGCTCGTGCAGGTTTCCAAGCAGTTGCAGGCAGGCGTGCGCGAAACCGACACCGTAGCAAGGTTTGGGGGCGATGAGTTTATTGTCATACTGCAAGGCGACATGGGTGAGGACTCGAGACTAAGCATTTTAAATCGCTTAGTAGACTCTGTAGCCATGCCGATCAAAGTCAATAAGCAGGAACTTAGCACCACTTGCAGCATTGGCATTGCAATCTATCCAAATGATGGCAACAACCCAGAATCACTGATTAAGCATGCCGATATCGCCATGTATCGCGCGAAAGAAATTGGCCGTAACAACTTTCAATTCTTTACTCAAAACATGAATGATAAGGCCGCTGAACGTATGCGCATGGAATCTTACCTGCGTAAAGCCCTCGAGCAAGATGAATTTAGCCTGCAGTATCAACCTAAAGTTGATTTAAACTCTAAACAGATTGTGGGTGTAGAAGCCCTATTACGTTGGAGCAATACAGACTTAGGCAGTGTTTCACCTGATAAATTTATTCAACTAGCCGAAGAGACAAACTTAATATTGCCTATTGGAGAATGGGTACTGCGTAACGCTTGCAAGCAAGCAGTGGTGTGGCAAAAAGCAGGACTTGGTGAGCTATTGATGGCGGTTAATCTCTCCGCTCGTCAGTTTAAACAAGAAAACCTAATCGAATCTATTAAAGCGATTCTCGTTGAAACGGGACTAAAAGCAGAGTTTTTGGAACTTGAGCTTACCGAGAGTCTATTTATGAATGATAGCGGCAATGCACTTAAAATTCTGCATGAAATTAAATCATTGGGCATCAAACTGTCTGTCGATGATTTTGGTACTGGCTATTCCAGTCTTTCTTATTTAAACAACCTACCGCTAGACACACTTAAAATCGACAAATCTTTCACTGATGATATTATTCTTAAAAACAAGCGCGTGCCTATTGTTGACACCATCATTGCCTTAGGTAAAAACTTGAATCTGCAAATCGTTGCCGAAGGCGTAGAGTCAGCCGAGCAAGTTGCCTATTTAACAGCCCATGGTTGCGACCAAATTCAAGGCTATTATTTCAGCCGTCCTGAATCTGCAGACAAGATTGAAGCAATGCTGGCAAGTAATAAAAAGCTAGTCACACCAAGCTTAAAACCAGTTGCTGTCACCAAAAAGCGTACGAGCTCTTATTAGTTAAATCTTCGTCATTTAACTTAGTCGCAGGCGAGTAAGCCATGTAAAATAGCTAAAATTTACTTTATTGGCTCAACATGGCAATTCAGTGGTACCCAGGACACATGACTTCTGCCCGCAAAAAGGCGGAAGAAACGATGGAATTCGTCGATATTGTTATCGAAGTATTAGATGCGCGACTACCTGCCGCCAGCCACAACCCAATGATTGATGAAATGCGGTTATTTAGGCAAAGACCAAACCTAAAAATCCTGAATAAAGCTGATTTGGCAGACCCTGCCGTAACGCAAGCTTGGCTTAACTATTTTAATGCGCAACCAAACACAAAAGCAGTTGCCCTTTCTTGCAAAAAAGCTGGTGATGCAAAGAAAATTCCTGCGCTTGCCAAGAAATTAGCCCCGCACCGAGGCTCACACTTAAAGCCCTTGCGCATGATGATTATGGGCATTCCCAACGTAGGCAAATCCACACTTATGAACGCATTACTTAACCGCCGTATTGCAAAAGTTGGAGATGAGCCCGCTGTGACTAAAAGTCAGCAGCGATTCGACTTGGATGACACCATGAGTATCATTGATACACCCGGGATGATGTGGCCAAAAATTGAGCATGATTCCGATGGCTACATGCTTGCTGCCAGCCACGCAATAGGCAGAAACGCAGTTATTGATGAAGATGTTGCATTATTTTTGGCAAATAATCTACTAAAAAATTATCCTGATTTGCTAAAGTTGCGCTTCAAAATTGATGTATGCAATATGGATGGCGTAGATTTATTGGAAGCTATTGCAAAGCGCAGAAGTTACAAACGACACGATGGCTTATGGGATATGGAAAAAACTGCGGTAATTTTTTTAACGGATTATCGACATGGAACAATTGGCCGTGTGAGCCTAGAAACCCCGCTGAGCAGAGCTGAAATGATTAAACCAATTACAGAAGAAACACCCGAGAGCCAAGATTAGCTGACTTGCAGGGATTTTTTTCTAGGTTTTTGCGGTAGTTTCTTATCTGTGGATAACTGTGAATATCGCATTACACGATTACGTCCTGCATTTTTTGCAGCATATAAAGCACCATCAGCAGCAGCCACTAAACCTTTAAACTCATAACCAGCGCGCACCGAATCCGCAATGCCCACGCTCACCGTTACAACTATCGTCAATTTATAGTCCACGAAGGGCGCTGCTTCAACCCCTGCACGAATACGCTCCGCCAGCACGCTCGCATCATTCTCATTGGTATTGGGCATAAATACGCAAAATTCTTCACCTCCATATCTGCCAACCACATCACCTGTACGCAAAAGTTTTGAAATGCGTACAG